>JADLEL010000062.1 GCA_020846145.1 Pirellulales bacterium
ACGAGGTGCGCGAGGTGGAAAATCTACTCAACAACCGCCCGCGCGCATGCCTCGGATTCCGAACTCCCCTTGAGGTTTTTTTCGAGGAAACCGCTCTCGAAAATTGCATTTGAGATTTGAGACCGCCCAAAATGTGTGTAATTGTCAGGGCGGGAGCCTGGGAACGAGAAAATCGCGGAGTTGAAGTTGGACAGGTACTAACGTTGACCTCTGTTCGAGATCAAGTTGCCGCCGAGGTCGCACGTCATTTAAGACATAAATCGCTGCGTTAATTATGGCAGTTTATTCTGACATAATTGACTTTTATTACCCGATCGTTAGAATCGGGGTAGCGTATGCGGATACTTCTCAAAATTCCTGCGGGAGGCAGTATGGCGAAACCGGCGAGGATCGTCCAATTTTTCCGAGGCATTACCCCGGTCGTGTCTTGAGGGGGGATTTTATTCTTCTCTCACTCCGCTCGCCCGGTAATAGCGGACGGAAATTAGCATGAAACATCGTCAATAGTCTTTTCACTTTTAACGCGCGGAGGTTTCCCATGAACCGCTCTCAAGATCGATCGTTCGCGTTGCGCACCGCGGTCTGCTTAATGTTCTGCATCGCGTTGCCGTCCGTTTCCCAGGCGGCGACCGTGCCGTATTCCGAAAGTTTCGAGGGGTACGCCGTCGGCGATACCGCCGTCGCCAACTTCACCGAGATGAGCACTTCGGCGTGGACCATCGTTTCGCCGGGCATCTCGGGCAAGTCGTATGAAAACGCCCTCAGCGTGTTTTCTCCGGGGATCGGCGTCGCGGCGGGACAGGCGGCATCGTCCGCCATCGAATTTCCGTCTTTGGCGAGCAGCACGTTCACCCTCCATACGCGCTTTCGCCTCGATTCGCTCACGCTTACCGGCAGCTATCCCGGCAACACCGCCACCGTGGGATTGATCGCGCGCTCCGCCGATGCGACCCCGGCTTCAACGAGCGCCGATCGCTACCAGTTGTCGTACTTTCTCGACGACGACGACGCGGGCCATGCGACGGGACGATTGTGGCTGCGGGAAGACAACTTGTTCTTTGGCAGCAGCTTCGACGCCGTATCGTCGTCGTCGTTGCCCGTGACCATTGGGGATACCTATATGCTCTCTCTTACCGGAACGCAGTCCGGCGGCTCCATTACCTTGGTGGGCACGTTGACGAACGAGACCGCGAGCGGTTCGATTTCCGTCTCGGCCACCGATAGCGCGAATCTGCTCGCGGGATCGTACTTCGGATACCTCGACCACGCTTACGTCAATGCCGGGGGAACCACCGCGGTGCATGTCGCTTTCGACGACTTCGCGGCCGTTCCCGAGCCTTCGATTCCGATGCTGTTGGTTGCCGGCTTCGCCGCTGCGTCGATCGGCGTTTGGCGGAAATCCAAAATCGTCCATTAGGGGCCTGCACGGAATGGAAATACAGGTGCATTATGGCCCGCAAAAAAAGAACCCGGCGCTTCAAGACGCCCTTCGTGCGATCGCGAATGGCGGTCGAGCCGCTCGAGCAAAGGCTGTTGCTTAGTCTTTCGCCCGCGGCAATTACTTCCGCGCAGCGGCAAACGATTCTGGACGGTTTGGATGGCCTCCGGGACTGGGCGGATTCATTCAATCGTTACGCGCAAATGGCGAGCCAACTGCCGGTCGTCGGCCAGTCGCTCGGCGCGACCCTCGACGTCGCCGGGGCGCTGGCCGAGGGGCTGATCGAGCCGGTGACGGCCTACTTCGCCGGCGACTCCACCCCGACCACCGACGAACTGGTCGATGCGCTCAAGAATCTCAGCGGCAGCATCGACGATTTGACCGTAACCGTCAATCCGGCGAACGTCAGCGGCGGCTGGGATTCCGCGCCGGGCAACGGCGAGTTGGTTTTCAATTTGGTCTTTCAGGCCGAGCGCACCCGATCGAGCAAGATCAGCCTCGGGCCGGAGGGCGATGCGCGGCGGTTCTTTTTCGATTCCTCGATCGCGGCCGATTTCCACACCGCCATGACGCTGGATTTTGCCCTCGGCGTGGACCTGACCGCGGGGCTTTCGGCCGCGGAGGCTTTTTTCGTCCGCGACAATCAATTCCAGATTTCGGGAGATGCGAATGTCGCCGCCTTGGCGACGGGCGGCATGAACACGGGATTCTGGGACGCCCAATTGGCCAGCGGTTCGATGAGCCTTTCGGCGGCGCTGGGGATAGGGCTGGCCAATCCCGACGCCGATCCGCAAGGACGGATCACGCTTGAGGAGATCGAGCAAACCGCGTTGGCGAATCTCGTGTCGCTGACGCCTTCGGGTTCGGCGAGCGGGAACATCGGCGTTTCGGCGGGGAGTTTCGCCGGATTCACGCCGGTGGGTCCGCTCACGGCGAGTTTTAGCACCACGAATCCCTTCGAGCCGCCGGTGATCAGCTTTAGCGGCGGCTTTACGGAACTCCTCAAGTTCACGAACCTCGATCCGAGTTCGCTTTTGGGCGCATTGGGCGACGTGGGCGATTGGCTCGAGCAAACCCGGGGAACCTCGGTGCTTAGCCAGGCCTTGCACCTGATCGGCTCGAACTTGGGCGACGCGGTGCAGCCGGAGCAATTGTTGAAAGATCCGGTAGGCGGACTCGTCGCCTTGCTGCTCACTCCGGATCGCCTGCCGAATTTCGACAGCGCCCAAGGCTTCGCCGCCTCGCTGGCGGCCGCGCTGGGCGTGCCGCCAAGCGCCATCGCGCCCGCCTACAATGAAACGTCCCACGAACTGACATTTCAAGTGGCGATCGAGAAGACGGTGCTCGACCGCACGCTGCCGCTTTCGCTGGATTTGAATTTGTCGCCGCTGGGGAGTTTTCAGGCCGCTTCGACGGTGCATTTCGATACCCACGCCGCCATGGATTTCACGCTGGGATTCGACCTTTCGGGCTTGACGGCGGAAATGCTTGCCGCGGCCGACGGGCCGGCGGACGGCAAACTCGCCGCCGACGCGAATTTCCTGCTGACCTTCGGCGCCGCCGCGCCGGTCGCGGTTACGGTCGCCAAGACCGCCACCAACAATAACGCCGCGTTGGACGATCTCGTCGCCGACATCGACGCCGCGCTGGCGGCCGCGAAACTTTCGGGCAAGGTCGCCGCTGGCCGCGACGGCAATCGGCTCAAGCTGATCGCCGCGGGTCCCGCGCCGTCGGTGCTGTTGCGTTTCGACGCCGAGGCCGGAAATCCGGCCTTGACGGAACTCAAGTTTCAAGACGACGCGCAGGTCGGCGACAGCGTCCTCGCGCACGTTTTTCTGGAAGGCGCGTCGCTTTCGGCCGACGCAACGCTGGACGTGTCCGATCTGGACATGGTCGCCCGGCTGGGCTTTCTGCGCGTGGCGGTCGATAACGGCACGGGATCGGCGAGCGTGGGGGCGGAGCTGCAACTCAAGTCGCCCGGCGCGCCGAATCCCGGCGGGCGGCTTACCTTGACCCAGCTTTTCGACGCCTTGCGGACCGACATTACCGCGATCGTCGCCCCGCCGCAGTTGACCGGCGACCTGGACCTGCACGTGCCGCTGCAAGTTACGCCGAACATCCTCGGGTCGGGCCATCCGCTGAATCCCTCGCTCGACGTAACCTGGAGTTACACCGAAACGAATCCCGGCAGCCCCTCCCTGCAATTCAACAACGCCGACGCGCTGTTGAATTTCCGCGGATTCGACGCCGGCACGATCACCGCGCTGCTGGTAAGCGTCGCCGGTTATCTCAACGATTTGGGGGCCTTCTCTTTTCTCGACGCAAAAATCCCCGGGCTGAGCAAGTCGCTGGGTCGCATCGACGCCTTCGTGGAGCGCTTCCAGCAGAAGGCGGAATACTGGGCGAGCAATCCGGCCGCGATCCTGCAAGACGTCGAGACGGCCTTGGAAGATGCCTTCGGCTTGAGCGATCCGGCGCTGGAACTCACGCTGGAGGAGAGCAACACCGTCGTCAAGGTGGCGCTTGCGCTGGAGAACACCGCGAATCCGCAGTTGCCGTTGAATATGGAATTAGGCGGGCTGGGGCACCTGCTGGACGTGCATTCGACGGGCAATCTGAGCATCGTCGTGGGCAGCCGGTTGGACCTCGATTTCGGCATCGACTTGACGAATCCCCTCGATCCGAAGCCGTTCCTCTACGACACCTCGCAATTGGCCTTGTCGCTCAAGGCCGAAGGGGCGAATATCGGTTTCACGACCGCCCTGGGACCGCTGGGCGTTTTCGTCAAGAACGGCAGCCTGTTGATCGACGGCGACGGCAGCGCCGCCACTCCCAACGACCGCGCCGAGTTGGTCGCCCGGCTCGAAGACGACAACGCCGACGGCAAAATCTACCTTAGCCAACTCTCGCTCAACCATGCCCGGCTTTCGCTCGATGGCCAGGTCCATGCCACCCTGCCCGTCTATTTCCCCACGGCCAACCAATTTATCGGGAACATCGAGTTGACCGTGGGCGATTTGGGCGATATTTCGAACACCACATCGCTCGTGGCGCCGGATTTCAACCTGGAAGCCGCCACCTTCGATCTTCTCAATAATCTCGGCTCGCTCCTGACCGGCGTCGATTTCGTGCTCGGCGGCGTGCAGGATTTCCTCCAGGGCGATATCTTCGGCGTGCGGCTGCCGATGATCGGCGACGGGCTGAAGGACGCGGCGCAATTCGTGGCCGACCTCCGCGAGAACGTGGTCCAGGAACTGCAGCGCCGTTTTCAGGAATCGCTGGGGAAAACGCCCGAAATCGTGCGCAACGCGATTTTCGACGTTCTCGGCCCGGGAGGCCTGGACCTCTTGAAGGACAACGACAATTCCGGCACGGTCACCCCCGCGGATATCGCCGTCGTCCTCTCCGACAAGGACAGCGACGGCCAGAACGACGATCAGATCGACATCGCGATGTTGCTGGGGAAGAATCTGGCCGCGGTGAACGCGCCGATCGGCTTCGATCTCGGCCTGCCGGCGTTGAGCCTCGACGTCGCGGGCAACGTGCAACTCCTGCTGGGCTTCGAGTGGAAGCTCGCCTTCGGCATGAACCGCGAACTGGGATTTTACTTCGACACCTCGCAACAGGACGAGTTGACGGTGAATCTGGAGGCGCGAATCCCGGACCTCAAGGCCACCGGCAACTTGTTGTGGTTCCAACTCGAAGCGAGCGACGAGGACGCCGACGGCAATCCCGCCAACGTCGGCGTGGACGTCGATCTGGATGGCGTTTTGCCCAGCAGTTTTATCGCCGCGCTGAAGATCGACCTCCTGGATCCGGTGCAGAATCCCGGCGATCCCGACGACGACGACAAGCTCACGTTCGAGGAGCTTGCCGGCGGCGGATTCGAGTTGGATCAGGTCGTGCATGCGCGGCTCGGCGGCAACGCCGACGTGAATTTGAACCTCTTGCTCTCCTTCCGGGGCGACGCCCGGTTTCCCTCGATCGCCGCGGATCTGCAAGTCGATTGGCCCTTTTCGCTGAACGATCCGACGCTGCAAGGCGGCGAGCCGACGGTGGACTTCAAGAACGTGCGGCTCAACGTGGGCGAATTGTTGGACGACTTCGCCGGCCCGCTCCTGAAAAAAGTCCGCAAGGCGACCGAACCGCTCGAGCCGATCGCGGAGTTCCTCACTTCGCCGATTCCGATTCTCGAGAATTTCGGCATCAAGGCCACGCCGCTGGATTTGGCCGAGGTTTTCGGCTACGCCGACGCGGCGGATTACCTCGAGACCGTGGCGGAAATCGTCAACGTCATCAACGGCATTCCCAACGTCTCGCACGACGCTTATGTGCCGTTGGGGGCGTTCCAACTCGACGGCGACGACCCGCGGACGGCGAAAAACCTCGACAACTTCCTGGTGCAGGTCACGCAAACCGTCGATCCGCAGCAGGAATTGCCCGCCGTCTCGCCGCAGGCTTCGGGCTTCTTGGGCGACCTGCACGATCTGGGCATCAGCCTGCCGATCATCGAATCGCCCAGCCAGATATTCAAGCTGCTCATGGGCCGGACGGCCGACCTGTTTCTGTTCGACATGCCCGACCTCGACGTTCGCTTCCCCTTCCCACCGATCGTCATCGGCCCGCTCATCCCGCCGATTCCGATCTTCGCCACCTTCGGCGGGAGCATCGAGGCGAAAATCGATTTGAAATTCGGCTTCGACACCTACGGCTTCCAAAAATACCAGGACACCGGCGACTGGCTGGACATTTTCGACGGATTCTACCTCAGCGACCGGAAAAACGCCGACGGCACCGGCAAAGACGTGCCCGAGGCCACGCTCACCGGCGAGGTGCATGCGGGCTTGGAATTGAACTTGGCGGTAGTTTCGGCGGGCGTTTCGGGCGGCGTGGCGATGAACCTTTACGCCAACCTCAACGACCCCGACAACGACGGCCGCGTCCACCTCGACGAGTTTTTGGAGAACCTCGACCTCGGCCCGTTCTGCACCTTCGACGTGTCGGGCGACGTCGTGGCCCGCCTCAGCGCCTACGTCCGGCTGCTTTTCGTGCGGAAGGATTACCCCCTGGTCGAGGTGCAGATCGCGGATTTCAATTTGACCGACGAGGACCGCTTTCCCGACCGCTTCCAAGGCAATCATGCGCAGGGGAGCGCAACGCCCTTGGGTGTCGGGCCGGGGCTGCACGTCGATGGCATGAGCATTCATAGCGCCAACGAGGAGGATTGGTATTCCTTCGAACTGTTGCGGCCGGACAGCGTGGACGTCGATGTCCGTTACACTCGCGTTCACGGCAATATCGATCTCGAAGTCTATGACGCCCAAGGCGTGAAGCTCGGCGAGAGCAAGACCGACAAGGACCGCGACCTGGTTTCGCTGATAAACGTTCCGGCGGGCACGTATTTCCTCCGCGTACTCGGCTCTTCGCAAAAGAATAACTACCGCGTGGCGGTCGAGCCGGGCGCCGCCAGCAATACCCGCGTCATTTACGTCAATCCCGCCGGCAAGACGAACTTCGACGACAGCTACTACACCAGCGAGCCGGGCAACGACGCCTACGACGGCCTGCTCTACCGCAGGCCCAAGGCCTCGCTGCAAAGCGTGCTCGACGCCTACGACCTAGGCCCCAACGACCTGATCGCACTGGACACCGGCGTTCACGCCGCCGGGGCGTTGATTCTTGCCGCCGACGAAGGCGCGACTTACGTCGGCACGCTGGCGGGCAGCAATATCTCCGGCATCACCGTGAACGACGCCGACAACAACCTCTTCGACCGCCTTCGCTGGTCGGGCGCGGCGACGGGTCTGCTCATTTCCGGCGACGGCGTGGCCGACGCCGAAGGAAACCTCATCCGCCGCGGCGTGCTGGGCGCCGTCCCCACGGCGATCCGCATCGAAAGCGCCCGCCCGAATACCGTGGAGAACAACGCTTCCTCCGGCAGCGGCGGCACGGGGATCTATCTGGCGGCGAACGTTCCCGCCCTCGTGCGGAATAACGATATCTCCGGCCGCGCGACGGGCATCTACTCCGATAGCCAGGTTGCCGACGTTTATGCGAACGCGATTCACGACAACGCGGTCGGCATGGAGAGCCGCCGCGGCATCCTGGGGCCGGACAATTCGCCGCCGGTTGGGTCACCCGCGGCAAAGGCATACAACGACGTCTATGCCAATCAGACGGGCGTGCTGATTCCCGACGATGCTTCGGGGCCGATCGTGCGGTTCACGAAAATCCGCAACAATAACGTGGGAATCGAGGTGCTCGGCCACGATGCGCAAATCCTCGCCAACGAGATCTACGGCAACCAGATCGGCGTCCGCGGCACGGAGGCGATCGGACCGGCGGAGTGGACCTCGGAGCTTTACAACGTCATCCGCAACAACGCCACCGGCGTGTGGGCGCTGTCCGGCGCGGAGGTCCGCTACAACCGCATTTACGCCAACGCCACCGGCGTGCGGCTGGAGAGCCACGCCCGCTTGCGCAACAACCTGATCTACCGCAATACCGGCGACGGAGTGCTGGTGGAAGACGCCCGAAATGCCGAGGCCTTCAACAACACGATCTATGCGCCCGCGGGCAACGGCGTAAAACTGCTGGGCGATTACGCCGGCGTGAAGATTGAGAACAACATTATATGGGCGGCGTCGGGCTACGCAATTTACGTCGGCGCGAACGGTTCGGAGGACTTTGACAGCGACTACAACAATCTCTACGCCACCGGGAGCGGCAAGATCGCCTTCCAAGGCAAGGATTTCACCGACCTCTACGATTGGCAGGCGGAGGCGGAATCGGATTTGCACTCGATCGGCACGACGGCGCTCGCCCCGACGTTGGACGATCCGCTGTTCGCGAACCTCGCCGGCGACGATTACCGCTTGCAATCCGGCTCGACGAGCAACGACGCGGGCAATCCGGCGGCCGACTACGCCTTCGAGCCGAGTCCCAACGGCAATCGCGTCGATTTGGGCGCGTACGGCAATACGCCCCTGGCCACGGTTTCGCCCGCCGCGTATCTGAAGCTCGAAGCGCCCGTGTTCTATGCCGATCTCGTGCCTTCGAGGTCTTATGAGATCCGCTGGTCGAGTTACGGCCTGCCCGGCGGCGTGGACATGGTTATCGAGCTGCTGCAAGAAGGGGTGGGCCTGGTGGATGTCGTGGACGTCGTTTCCGCCGCTTCGGGCACGACTACCTGGACGCCGGGCAATTTCACGGCGGGCGGCGTCGCGAACCGCTATCGCCTGCGGTTGACGACCCTCGGCGGTCCGAGCCTTTCGGCGCAATCCCGCGAACCGTTCGCGATCGTCGCGCCCGGAAGCGCGTTTTTCGTGGACGACGCAAGCGACGCGAGCGATCAATACACGCCGACCGCCGTAGGCAACAATCGCAACACCGGCACGACGGCCGGCGATCCCAAGGCGGCGATCCGCCCGATCTTGCTCTCCTACGATTTGGACGCCGGCGACGAGGTCCGCGTCGATACCGGCAACTATGTCCAGGCCGTCAATCTGAATCTCAGTTCCGCGCCGCTGGCGATGGATCCGCGGATGCGAACGGCGACCGCCGCGGCGATCGTCGGTCCCAGCGATTGGGGCGATCCCAACAAAATCGCCTGGATTACCCGGGCCAACGCGCACGCCGGCGCGACCGTCATCGACTTCATCGACGCCGACGACATGGACCTCAAGTTTATGACGCTGGTCGGCGCGGAAACGGGAGTGCTGGTGCGGCAGGGCAGCGCCAATTTCTTCGGCGACCGGCTCGTGTTGAACGATCATGCCCGCGACGGATTCGTCGTCGAGGATTCCCCGAACGCGGTTCTGGACCATTTCACCGTCCACGACAACGGCCGCCACGGACTGGTGATCGAAAGCATTTCCGCGCAGTTGCTCAATAGCGAGATTTATGCGAACGCGGAAACCGGCGCGGTGCTCCGCGACGTGGGCGCCGCCGTGGTGGAAACGACCGAGATCTACGCCAACCGCGCGGGCCTGGACATCATCAATCCCGGCGCATCGACCGCGGTCATCGGCCGCGCCGCGCTCGACGATTATCGCGGCAATCTCGTCCACGACAATGCCGAATTGGGCATCTTCGCTTCGGGCAAAGTGCTGGTGGCGGGAAACACCGTCTGGCAAAACGGCGCCCTCGGCATCCGCCTCGACGACGGGGCCGACGCCTCGCGGAACTCCGTCCGCCTGCACGCGATCGGCATCTCGGCCCTCAACTCCACGTCCGACATCGGCGAGAACCGCAGCTACCTCAATGCCGACGCCGGCATCGTGGCCTCGCTGGACAGCCACATTTGGCGGAACATCACCTACTCGAACCAGGTCAACGGCATCCGCGTCGATCGCTATTCCGGCCGAATGGAGCATAACGTCGTTTACGAAACGGGCTTCAACTCGATCAAGGTCGAAGGCGCCGCCCTGGGAGCGGAACTCATCCACAACACCGTTTATGAGCCTTGCGCGATGAACGTCCGCGAAACCACGGTCGATCTGAAGTGGACCTGGCCCTTCACGATGCAGCAATTCAATCCCTGGCAATGGTACAACGGCACGCTGCAAGGACCGGCGGAAGTGGTGTTCCAAGCGCCGGTGGGACTTGGCTTCGGCGGAACGTTCGACCTGGGCCTGGGCGGCAGCCTGAATGCGCTTACGCCCGTGCCCGTCCCCCCCGGCCAACAATGGCTCATCAACATAGAGATCGTGGCGCTGAATCTTTCCGCGGTCAATGTGCCGGGTCTGGGACCGGCGACCGTGACGCTCGATCCCACGCGGCCCTCGGTGGGGCAATTGGTGGTGGAGGAGGTCGGCGGATTCCTGCAAGGCACTTCCTTCTTCGACGTCTTCGTGCAATTCCATTTCCCCCAGCACGGTCTGGAATTGGAGAACCAGACGCCGATTCACCTGGCGGGAAGTTTCGGACCTTCGGCGAACTTCAATCCCTTCCAATCGCTGCAAGTGCCTTTTTTAACGGCGCAACCCGGGGGATCGGCAATGCTCGTCGATCCGCGCCTGCCGCCTCCCCAGCCGGCTTGGGGACAGTTCTCTCCATACTCCATGACTCCGGCGGCGAGCAGCTATCCTTCGCCGCAGGATCAGGGCCAGACCTGCGCGGAGATCGGCGTGTGGATCACGAATAACAGCCGGCACGTGCTGCTGCGGAACAACATCATCTACGTGGAAGGGCACGATCTGCCGCCGCTGTCCCCGAACACCCACAATCTCGTGGTGGATGCCGACAGCACGCTCGGCTGGGAGAGCGACTTCGACGCCTTGAGCACGCTCTACGGCAACATCGGCAGTTGGGCGGGCACGACCGCCGTCACGCTGACCGACTGGCAAAACCTCTCGAACGACGACTTCCTCAGCATTTCCCCGGCTTTGAACGAACTGTGGGTCGATCCCGACGGCTTGGACGATCTTCTCGCGGAAACGAACGGCTTCGACGACAATTTCCACCTCCGCAGCCCTTACGGCTACGTCGTGGAGGGCGCCATTGCTCCCATCGAGGACAACTCCGGGCCGACTCCCACGTTCCTGCCGTATTTCCAGACGGTGCTGTACGCCGCCGATCCGGCGCCCGATCCGAACGATCTTTCGCCCGCCGTGGACGCGGGCGATCCGGCGTATTCCTATGCCATCGAGCCGTCGGAAAACGGCCGGATGGCGAATCTGGGCGCCTACGGCTACACGGTCCAGGCCTCGCTCAGTCCGCCGGAGTACGTTCACATCGTCTCGCCGATCGGTAGGGACGAGTGGGTGCAAGGCCGCACGTACAACATCCGTTGGCGTTCCCAGGATTCGTTGGGCACGGTGGATATCGGACTCTATCACGGCAGCGCGTACGGGACGTTGGAGACATCCATCATGTTCGCCGCGCCCAACACCGGTTCTTTCTTGTGGGTCGTGCCCGCCTTCGTCGCCTCGGCGAGCGATTACGTCGTCGTCGTCTCGCGGCCGAGCATTCTCGGGCCCGACCCGGTGGTGGGCGAGAGCCGCCGGACTTTCTCGATCGGTCCCGACTTCACCCCGCCCGCGGTAATCGACACGAGCCCGCAGATCGTCGATTGGGAACAATCGACGAATTTTACGGTAACGTGGATTACCCTCGTGTTCCAGGAGACGCTCTCCCCCGCCACGGTCCTCTTGCCTAGCAGCTATGAGTTGCTCTCGGCGGGCGGGAACCAGATTTTCGGCGACGGCGACGATGCGCTCGTTCCCTTCTCGGTGACTTACACGCCCGGCTCGAACGATTCCAATTCCTCCCTCGTCCGCCTGACGAGCACCGCCGGGTCGTTAGCCACCGGACGGTATCGGTTGAGCGTTTTTTCCTCAGCGATCGGCGATTCCGTCGGCAACGCGCTCGATGGGGACGGCGACGGCGTCGCGGGGGGAGATTACGTGCGCGAGTTCCGCATCGACAAAGTGCCGCCAACCGTGGGAATCGCCGGCGTCGCGCCCGACCCGCGGAATTCGCCGGTCGATGAAATCGAGATCATTTTCAGCGAAGAGGTCGGCGGGCTGGGACACTCCGACCTCGCGCTGACTTGCGACGGCGGCGTCAATCTGCTCACGCGGGAACAGACGCTCTACAGCGCGGACGGCATCCATTGGACCCTCGGCAACCTCGCCGCTTTGACGGCAAAGGGAGGCCAATATACGCTGAGCCTGAGCACGGTCAACGCCGACATCCGCGATCCGGCCTACAACCTCTTGGCATCCGGCGCAAGCGACTCGTGGATCGTTGACGTCGCGGCCCCCACCCTGGAAATCGTTGCCGTAACGCCCGATCCGCGCACCGGTAGCATCGCTCAAATCAGTCTGGTCTTCAGCGAGGCGGTGGGCGGAGTCAGCCTCGGCAATTTGGCGTTCACCCTCGACGGCGGCGCGAATCTGCTGCCCGGCGCGGCAACCTTATCGACCACCGATAATATCACTTGGACGCTGGACAACCTCTCGGGCATTTCCGTCGCAAAAGGATTATACGCCCTGCGGCTCGCGGCGGGGCATGGGATAACCGACCTTGCCGGCAATCCCCTGGGCAACGACCCGACCGAAACCTGGATCGTGGACGTTGCGCCGCCGACGGTCGGCATCTCGCCGGTTTCACCCAAACCGCGAAATGCGCCGGTCGCCGAAGTTTTTATCCAATTTGACGAACCGGTTAGCGGAATCGATCCGAACGATTTCTCGCTCACGCTCAACGGCGGCCTTAATCTGCTCACGGGCGCGGAAAGCCTCTCCAGCGTGGACGGCATCCATTGGAAACTCGGCAACCTGTCGGCGCTGACCGCGGCGGCGGGAAATTACACGCTTACCTTAAATGCCGCCGGCGCGGGGATCGTCGATGCCGCGGGCAATCCGCTCGCCTTGGGAACCGCCGAAAGCTGGACCGTGGATCTGGCCCCGCCGACCGTGGCCATTACCCCCGTGGCTCCCAATCCGCGGCAAACGCCTCTCGGTCAAATTCAAATCGTCTTTAACGAAGCGGTAACCGGCCCAACCTTGGCCCATCTCTCGCTCACGCGCAACGGCGGCGGCAACCTGCTTACCGCCGCCCAGACGCTCTCCACTAGCGACAACGTGAATTGGACGCTGGGAAATCTATCGGGATTGACGAACCTCGGCGGGAACTACGTGCTGACGCTGACGGCCGCCACGGCGATTAAGGATCTGGCGGGCAACCCCTTGCCGTCGGGCGCGGTCGAAAACTGGTCGCAAGATTTGGTCGCTCCCACCGTCGCCATCGCGCCCGTCGCGCCGAATCCCCGGAACACTCCCGTGGCCGCCATCCACATCGTGTTCAGCGAACCGGTCGCGGGCCCCGATCTGGGCGATATCGTGCTCTCGCTCGACGGCGGCGCAAACCTCCTCCCCGGCGGCGCGACGCTCGATACGAGCGATAATATCACATGGATCCTCGGCAACCTCGGCCCGTTGACGAATCGGCCCGGCACGTATGGGATCGCGATTACCGCGCTCGGTTCCGCGATTGCCGACGCAACGGGAAACCTCTTGCCCGCCGGAGCGACCGAAACCTGGCTCGTGCCGGGTCCCCTGACCTACACCTGGGACGGCGGCGGCGCGGATAATCTGTGGACTACCGTTGCCAACTGGGTCGGCGATCTCGCCCCCTTGCCGGGCGACAATTTGGTCTTTCCGGCGGGCGCGGCGCGATTGTCCAACATCGACGATTATCCGCCCGGCACGATTTTCAATTCGATTGTCGTTTCGGGCGGGAATTATCAATTCCAAACCAATCCCATTCGATCCGCAACGGTCGCGGTTCAGGGAAATGCCGCGCTTACGGCCGTTTCGATCGTTTGCGATGCACTGACCATCGACACGGCCGCCGGAGCGGCGGCTAGCGCCGCGGCCGCGAGTTTCGCGGACGAGCCATCGGCGTTGAGCTTCGCCATGTCGTTCTCGAATCGAGATGATTCATCGGCGTTCGCGGCGGCTTCGCTTCCCCTGAAAACCGACGCCCCGGAGAGCAAGCCCTCGGCCGTGCCCGTCATTCTCCGAGCGGCTTCCCGGCCTGCTATCGCGTTAGTTTCAGAGATGGCCAAACCTACTGATGCACGGAACGGGGAGCCGCTTTTCACCCGGATTGCAGCCGCAGAACATATTGCGGGCGCATTTCGTGCCAATCGCGATTCGGTTGAGAAGACCGCACTCGCCCGTCCATCGGTTTTCATCGAAAGACTAATCGATTCGATTTATCGCGAGACGGCCGATTTCCACCCCGGGATGCAGCATCAATCGCCCCTTGCGGAAACCGCTATCGACCAAGCCCGCGGCCTGGCCTTGCAATCGCTGGTGAAGGAGCATCGGGGAGCCTTCACCGCCGCGCAAGAAAATAATGTCGAATTGTTCGTCGGCAAGCCTTTCCGTAAACCGGATAAACTCGTCAAAAAGGCCATCGATGAGTTGTGCACGGGCTTGGTGGGACAAACGACTCGCGAAAAATCATTGGTCGATTACTGAGAAACATACCACCCAAAGGCTGGAAGTCGTTCATCCGAATGGGTGGATTTTCAACCATGCCTCGTCTTCAAGCACCCCCCGCGGGCTGGGACATCCCCAGGCAATTCGGAAAACGCCCGAAAAATGATTTTCGCTCGATGTCGAACCATCCCCCGCTGGCAATCGTAATTTGAAAAAAGCGAGGGTGCATTTCAGCTTTTGCAAGTTTCGGCCGATAGTTTGGGAAGTTTGGGTCGGCGAATGAACGCACATCCGGGACGACAGTGGAGGTACTTGCTCAGACGGTCGTCATCGCTCAGCGCGGCGGC
>JADLEL010000063.1 GCA_020846145.1 Pirellulales bacterium
ATCCCCTATCCCCCATCCCCCATCCCCTATCCCCTATCCCCTCTTAGATCACGCGCGGCGGCAATCCGACCGATTCCACGGTAACCTGACCTGTTTCGGGATCGAAACCGATTCTTCGGCCGCAGCTTCCGCCCAGATCGCGGCCGACGATTTTGATGCCGGCGGCTTCCAGCGCGAGCGTGGCCGCCTTGATGTTGGCCTCGCCGATCTGCAGCGGCCCGCCGCTGCCGAACATGCAGGAGCCGCCCGCCAGCTTGGCCACCATGCCGGAAGGAAACGCGCCGTGCTTTCCCAGCAATTCGAGCATGTGCGGAACCGCGCTATCGGCGAATTTCGCCGCCGCGCCCGCGCGGCCGCTGGAATCGGGCAAGACCACGTGGGCGAGCGCCCCCACCTGCAAACGCGGATGGTGGAGCACCACGCCCACGCAAGAACCCAAGACCGCCGTCAAGCGGTTCGGCTTTTGCGCCACCGCGGTTTGTCCCATGCCCACCTGCGTTGCGGCGGGCGCTGCGGCTATCGTACTCGTCGTCATGTTTTCATTCCTCGGGTTGCCCGAACCTTTGATGTGTTTTCATTCGACCGCGGATGACGCGCGCATGCGGATTATCCGTGCAAGGCGTTTTCCATCGCGCCGCGGAGCGCGGCGGTGGGCACGAACAGCACGCGCCAATTCAGTTCGGCCCCCGCTTTGTGGAATCCCGTCCGGCAGATCAACACTTTATCGCTCGTGAGCGCCTGCGCCATGAGCGCTTGCTGCAAAACGCTGGCGCCGAAATCTTGAATGAAATACGGCGCCGAAGGGACCAACTCGTGGTCGATCAGCCGCGTGATGGCGTTGACGTAGGCGCAACCAAGGATATTTCCGGTCTCGGTGAGCGCCGATTTTTCCAACTCGGTCCATTGCGGATTGGCGCCGACGGGCCGGCCCAAAAGCGAGGCCGCCAATTCCCGCCCGTTCAGTTCGTCGAACGTGAGGATCATCTCGCCGCCGATGTCGCCATCCAAACTGAGCACGACCATGGTCAGCAATTCGTCGCCCAGGTTGAGTTCCTCGGTTACCTCCTCCAAGGGAATTTCCCGCACTTCGTCGAGCGTGAGCGTAATCAGCCCGTCGGTCCAGCGGCACATGGCCGCCGAAGCGTCGTGCGTGGCCGAAGCGAACAGGTGGTGCAATACGTCGAGTCGCGGATTTTCGAGGCAGGTTGGCGCGGTCATGGAAAATGCTCCTCCGGCGAGGGAAATCGCCGCTTCGTTAATGGGGTTTTAATTTCACGCTTCCGCTTTTTTGCAGGTGGCCATGTCGATCACCGCGGCGAGGTCGAGGATCAGCGAGACCCGGCCGTCGCCGAGAATGCTCGCCCCGGCGATGCCTTGCACGTTGCGGTAGTTTTCGGCCATCGACTTGATGACGATATCCTGCTCGCCGATCACGCGATCCACGGCCAGGCCCAGTTCGCGGCCGTTTTCGTTGACGATCACCAACGTCGCAGGGCCGTCTTCCGGCGGAATGTCCGCGATTCCGCCCGCTCGCTTGCCTCCGTGCCAACTGAAGACCGCGTCCAGTTCGACCATCGAAACCACGCGGCCGCGGACGCGGGCCGTGGGCCGGCGATGCACCGTGCGGATATCCTTCGGCGAGACGCTCACGATCTCCACCACCGATTCCAACGGCATCGCGAAAATGTCGCCGTCGATCGAGACCATCAAACTCGGCAAAATCGCCAGCGTCAGCGGGAGCTTGATCGTCACCGTGGTGCCGCGCCCCGGTTCGCTGTCGAGTTCGACCGTGCCGTTGAGGGACTCGATTTTCGATTTGACGATGTCCATGCCCATGCCCCGGCCGGAGACTTCGGTTACTTTCTCCGCCGTGCTCAAGCCCGGCTCCCAAATCAATTGGAAAATTTGCGACTTGCTCATCCGCTCGGCTTCGACCGGCGAGATCAAGCCCCTTTCGAGGGCCTTGGCTTTGATCCGCTCCGAATCGAGTCCCTTGCCGTCGTCGCCGACGCGAATGTAAATGCTGTTGCCGCGGTGAAAGGCGTCGAGCGTCACGGTCCCCTGCTCCGGCTTGCCGGCGGCCAGGCGGACCTCCGGCGACTCGATGCCGTGATCGGCCGAGTTCCGCACCATGTGGATCAGGGGATCGCCCAATTCGTCGATCATCCGCTTGTCCAATTCGGTCTTCTCGCCGTTGATTTCCAGGCGGATGTTCTTCCCGTTCCCCCGCGAGATGTCGCGGACCACCCGCTTGAATCGCTGGAACAGCGGGCCGATGGGCAGCATCCGCGTGTCCATCACGCTTTGCTGGATGCCGTCCGCCACCCGATCCAACAAATGGATCGTCTCGAACAGGTCGTTGACCGTGCTCCGCACCGCGGCGAGCGCTTCCACGTCGCGGCGGACTTCCTCCAAATCGTGCTGCATCCGCCGCGCTTGGTTTTGCACGCTTTCCAAATCGCGCTGCAATCCGTTCTCGCCCGGCTCGATGATCCTCGTCAGCACGGCGGAAATGTCGTTCAACACGTTCCGCGATTGGCGTCCGCTCACCGCCTTTTTCAGCTTGTCGCCGATTTGCTCGAAACGGGCCTTGTTGATCACCAACTGACCGGCGAGGTTCATCAGTTGGTCGAGCCGTTCGATATCGACCCGCAAGGTTTCGGTCGGCTTGCCGCCGTTGTCGGACGGCGCGGCCTTGCCCGTTTTCACCGCGGCTTGCTCGACGGTTTGCTCCCCGGCGGTTTCCGCCGCGGGCGAGATCCGCTTCGGGGCCGCGGAGTTCGCGGAAGGCAAATTGTCCGGCGGCGATTTCTCCGCCGCCGGCGTTCCCGCCGCTTCGGCCGAAACCGGGCCGGCGTTGCCCGCCGCCGCACGCGGCGCGAGCGGCTCGATCTCGATTCGCGTTACGCCCCCCACGTGCAGCATCCGTTTCACGGTTTCCAAGGTTCTCTCGGTAACGACGCCGAATTCCAGGGACGCCAATTCCTCCATTTCCTCCATCCGCTCGACGGCGGGCGAGAAATGGCGGACCTCGCCGATATTCGCCAGTTTCTCGTACAAGAGCCGCCCCTTGAGGCCCGCCAGCGGCAAATGCGGTTGAAACCCCACGATGCCCAGCAACGCCGATTCCCGCTCCGCCTCCGCGATTTTCTCCCGCACGCGATTCCGCAACGCCTCGTCGATTTTCTCGGCGGCGGCCGGGGCCGAATCGGCGGTCCGCCGCACGCCGGGCGCCGCGGTGGAATCCGCCGCAATTACGGCGGTTGCCGCTTCCGCGGCGGTTTGCGAGGCGGCCAACTCCCGCGCCAAGGCATTGAAATGTTCGGTCCGCGGCCGGCCCGATTTCAGGCCATCGACGTAGGTTTGCAGGCCGTCGATGCAGGCCAGCAAGGCATCCGCGATCTGGGGCGTCAGGGACTTGCCGCCGCTCGAAATGTCCTGCATCAAATCCTCCATCAGATGCGCCAGCTTCGCGGCGCGGTTCAGCCCGATCGACGCCGCCGATCCCTTGATCCGATGCGAAGTCATCAGCAGTTGCTCGATCGCCGCGCGATGCCCTTCCCGCTCCAAGGCCAGCAGCACTTCGGTGAGATTGCCGAGCGAGAGTTCCGTCTCGTCGATGAAGATCGAAATGTATTTCGGTTGCAAGTCGGCCTCATCGGCGATGCCCGCGAAATGATCGGCTTCGACGCCGGCGGAGCTTTTTTCCGCGGCGGGCGGCTCCCGCTCGGCGGCCTCCGCCGGCCGCTCCGAAAGAATCGGTTCCGAATTTTCGGCGGGCGGCGCGGCCGTTGCCTCCCGTTCGCCCGCGGACATCAACTGGCAAAGCGCCTTCTCGGCGTCGGCTTGCGAAGCGATTTTCTTCTCCACGCCGGCCGATTCCAGGATTCGATGGATTTCGTCCAGCACGTCGCCGCAGTCGAGCGCTTCGGGATTCGGATCCTTCAGCACGTTCACCAAGCCCACCAGCCGGTCGATGGATTGAAACATCAGTTCCACGACTTCGCAATTCAGCGGAAGCTCGTCCTTCCGCGCGGCGTCGAACACGTTCTCGATCTTGTGGGTCAAGTGGTTGATATCGCTCAGGCCGAGCATCGCCGACAGCCCCTTGAGGCTGTGGGCGGAGCGGAACATCTCGTTCAATAAATTCACGTCGCAACGGGGGGAGGCGCCGTCGTCGAGGCTGCGGAACCACTCGTCCAATTGCAGCATGTTTTCGTTCAAGCGATCGAGCAATTGTCCCGACTCGTCGAGAAAATCGCCCAACATGCTCTCGAAAAATTCATCCCGCGGGATTGCGGCGGCATCGCTCATGGCTTGCTCCATCCGGTGTCGGTAGGCGGTAAGCAGTAGGCAGTAGGCGGTAAGCAGTAGGCGGTAGGCGGTATCCAGTGCGTTCTATTTCTCTCCCCTCTCCACTCTCCCCTCTCCCCTACTTCCGATACAACCACGGCTGCAGCCGCTTCATATCCTTCACCATCTCGGTGATTCCTTCGGCCGCTCCGGCCACGAGCAATCCGCCGGGCCGAATCATCGCCCGCACGTTGTTCACGACCGTGCGCTTCGAGGCGCCGTCGAAATAAATCAGCACGTTCTTCAAAAACACGATATCGAACGGCTTCTCCCGCAGCGGCGACATGAGGTTGTGCTGCCTGAAGCGGAGCATCGCGGTCAGCATCGGCCGCGCCTGCCAAAGCTGGGCGTTTTGGGCCTTCACGAAAAACCGCCGGCGGTATTCCTCCGGCACCAGCCGCATCGCCCGCTCGCCGAAGATCCCCGCTTCCGCCTGCGCCAACGCGCCGACGCCGATATCGGTGCCCAAAATCCGGATGTTCCATTGCGCCGAATTCTGCAGCGCCGCGGCGATGCAGCAGGCGGCGGTGTAAGGCTCGTCGCCGGTGCTGCAAGCCGCCGACCAGATCCTGAGCGTCCGCTTCCCCTCGCTCGATGCCGATTCCGCCGCGCGGCCGGCCAGATATTCCGTGCGAAACCAATTCCACTGGCTCTCGTCGCGGAAGAGATACGTTTCGTGCGTGGTGATCTCCTGCAAAAACGCGTCCCACTCGGGATCGGTGTCCTTCAAACGCTTCAGATGCTGGTAATACGCCGAGAAATCCTCGATCCCGGTCTCCCGCAGCCGACGGCGCAACCGGTTCGAGAGCAGCATCTTCTTCTGCGGCGACACGTGAATCCCCGTCCGTCGGTAGATCAATTCGGCGAAATTTCCCAACTCGTCGTCGGAAACCTGCTTCAGCGAAGACGAACCAGGCAACGGCGGTATTGCGATCGGTGCGGACATGAATTATTCCAAGCTGGTCTTACGGCGGCATTATCGCGCTTCCAAGGTTCGCGCGCGGCTAAAAATACTCTCCGCTCCTCGACGTTCACCCTTCATCGTTCGGTGCTCGATACGCTCTTCTCTCCCGCGGAGATTTCTCAACTCTTGCCAAATATAGGTTACGGTTTTCACGACGCGGCGGAAAAATAAAGAAGGGAGGAAGCCGCTCCCTTCGTGCGCTTGCCCAGCGCCTCCCACGCCGATCTCCAGCCAAGACGCCGCCCCCCTAACGGCGAATCGACATCGACGGCCCGATCGCAAAAATCATGTCGATTTGACTTGCGCGGCAAATAACCTATTCTTGCGCGGTTTCCGAAACTTTGCCCCGGTGAATACACTGGGGGCCAAGAGCGGGTGATTTAGCCCCCGGTGAATACACCGGGGGGCCAAGAGCGGAATGTGATTTAGCCCCCGGTGAATACACCGGGGGACCAAGAGCGGGCGATTTAGCCCCCGGTGAATACACCGGGGGACCAAGAGCGGGATGTGATTTAGCCCCCGGTGAATACACCGGGGGACCAAGAGCGGGATGTGATTTAGCCCCCGGTGAATACACCGGGGGACCGCAATCTACTTTCAAGGAGATGCCATGAGCAGCCGAGTTCTCGTTGCCGACGATTCCAGCACCATGCGGAAAATCATCATCCGATCCTTGCAGGCGGTGGGCGTGAGCGAAATTACCGAGGCCGCCGACGGCACGGAAGCCGTCGCCAAGTTCCAGCCGGGCCAGTTCGACATGGTCCTCACCGATTGGAACATGCCCGGAAAAACCGGCCTCGAAGTCGTGCAAGACATTCGCGGCCGCGACGCCAAAATCCCGATCATCATGGTTACCACCGAGGCCGAAAAAGGCCGCGTCATGCAGGCCATCCAAGCCGGCGTCTCCGACTACCTCGTCAAGCCCTTCACCGCCGAAACCCTCCGCGAAAAACTCGCCAAGCACGGCTGCAATTAGAAGCGCGGCCCTGTGCCATCGCGAAACGATTCCCATAAAAATCCGCGGAATTGCGCGCGCGGATTTTTCTCGTTTCTTGACGTTCGCCTAATCGGGATTATTCCTAGCGCGGCGTAGCCGCAACCAATGAAAAAAGGTATCCTTGCCTGTTGGCGAAAACAGTTCCCAAACGGGATGCAAGGATACCCATGAAGTACGAAATTGTAGCACAAAACGAAG
>JADLEL010000064.1 GCA_020846145.1 Pirellulales bacterium
GGACAGCGAGCCGGGGGGTTTATCCCCTCGGCTAGAATCGTCGAACAATATCGCACTTCTAGCCGAGGGGATAAACCCCCCGGCTCGCTTGAAATCGGACAATCTCAACCGAACGCAGTATAGCTCTGAATTTGTTTGGAAAAAAGGCTTTTACAAAACATATCGGAGAATCCGTCATGCCTTTCTTGATATTTGCGCATGGAGGCGGTGGTAAAATCACTCCCGAAGGGTCGTTGGTATTTGCGTGCGCATGCTTCTTGATGGCTATTATCCCCCTTGTGGCTTCAATCCATCCAAAATGGAGAGAAAAGATGCGTATGGGCAGGCACGGTAAACGACGACCTGCATCCTTTATTACTCTTGCAGCTTGGGTAATATGCGGTCTTGTATGGGGTGGAATTTCTTTATTGGGAGGATTTTTCGAATGGCCCTTCGTAAAGGAACACTCAAAGTTGCTCTATCTAATTGGTTTTGCGGTATTGCTCCTTTCAAGGATCTACGATGGCTTCCGATTGAAGAACAGAAATAAAGAAGACAATTCGTAGCCCCACTTCATCCAACCGCAAATTACTCGAAAATTTCCGCCACCGGCAGCGAGAAGCCGGGGAGGAGTTCGGGGGCGGTGAGGATGTCTTGCTCGGCGAAAACGGCGATATCGCGGGGGCTGCGATAGACCATTACGCTCTCGGTTTGCGGATCGACGACCCAGACTTGCACGCAGCCGGCCTGGAGCCAATCGCGGATCTTCGCATTCACCTCGCTCGACCGATCGTCGGGCGAAAGAACTTCCACTGCCAGATCGGGCGGCCCCTCGAAGAACTTCTTTTGCCCGCCGGGCGGAATCCGCTCCGCCCGCACGAACGCCACGTCCGGCGCGCGAACGGTGTCGGGATTGCGGGCGATGTAAAATCCGGCTTCCGAGGAAGAGACCCGGCCTAGTTTTTTCGATTTTACAAAAATCCCTAATGCAATACCGATATTATTCGCAATCCAGCCATGATTGTATCCGGTTGGCGACATAAGAACCAACTCCCCTTGAATGAGCGCGCTAGGCCCGATATCGCCCAAGGCAAGATATTCGTCCGCCGTCATTATTTTTTCAACGGTTGCCATGCCATTAGCATACGCGATTCGCGGGGAATAGTCAAGCAGGAGGCGGCGTTATCCGTTATCCTAATCTTGCATCGGCTGCTTGCCCACGTAGAGTTGCAGCACCTGGCTTTGGACCTTGATGGCGCGGATCAGTGTCCAGATTTGGTCGAGCGTGAATTGGCGGGGATTCGCGCGCGCGAGTTCCTCGAGATCGGCGGTCATCGCGGCGTGCTGGTCGGTGGCGGCTTGCAGGCGGATGCCCACCTCTTGCCACAGTTCGGTCAATCGGGAGTCGTCTTCCAGTTCATCCAAATCGTGCCGGTAATTCGTCAATAGCAAGCAGAGCCGGGCGACGTCGCGCGGGAGCGCTTCGGGCTGAAGCTCCTCGATCCGCCGGGCCAGTTCGTGGCAGGAAATACTCATCGAATCACCAAGGGATTACGCCGTAAACTTGGAAACAAAACGCGAATGCGATCCACGGCCAAAATAGCAGCATGACCAAAAATCCAACCGCCGACGAGATCGATCTTTTGCCGACATCTCAAGTGTACCCCATGATTCGCGCGGAGCGATATCATGTGCTTGGAAATCGCGTACTTGTTGATTGTTTTATCCGAGTTATAATTCGAGTTTGTGCTTTATCGATGACCTGCCGCCGCACCCCCGCCAAGGACGGGTTTGGGATTGGCGTCCCGAATAAACTTGAAACATGTCCTAAATCCATGCCAGTTGGGGTGGCAGTACAACTGCCACCCCAACGAATGATAAAAATTGCCATGCCGGAATTGGGCGTTAATATCGATCATGTGGCCACGGTCCGTCAGGCGCGGCGGACGAACGAACCCGACCCGGTTTGGGCCGCCGCTTTGGCGGAAATGGGGGGGGCGGACGGCATCACTTTGCATTTGCGCGAAGATCGCCGGCACATTTCCGACCGCGATCTGCAAATCCTCCGCCAAACGGTTACCGTCAAACTGAACTTGGAGATGGCTTGCAATGATGAGGTGCTGGCTATCGCCTGCGGAGTCAAGCCCGACCAGGCCACGCTGGTGCCCGAACGCCGGGAAGAAGTTACCACGGAGGGCGGATTGAATGTTTTCAGCCAGCGCGCGAAAGTGGCGGAGGTCGTTCGCAAGCTTCAAGACGCGGGCATCTCGGTGAGTTTGTTCCTCGATCCCGATCCGCGGCAAATCGAAGAAGCCGCCCGGCTGAAGGTCGCCGCCGTGGAACTTCACACCGGTCAGTATGCCGAGGCCAAATCCGGCCTTCCCCAGCAGCAAGAGTTGGAACAACTGCAAGCGGTGGGGGCGATGGTTTTCGGCTTGGGCATGACCTTGCACGCCGGGCACGGCCTGACCTACCGCAACGTCCGACCGGTCGCGCAAATCGCCGGCATGAAGGAATTGAACATCGGCCACAGCATCGTCGCCCGCGCCATTATGGTCGGCTTCGAGGAAGCCGTGCGCGAAATGAAGAGACTGGTTGTTTGAAAAGAAGGGGGAAGGCGGAAGGGGGAAGGCGGAAAGAACAAATCCGCCTTCCGCCTTCCCCCTTCCGCCTTGTTTTTTCCCCTATCCCCCAATCCCTAATCCCTATCCCCTATAATGACCCGATCCGAAGATTTCGCCGGCCTTTCCGTCGCTTTAATCACGCCCTTCCGCAACGGGCAGGTGGATATCGAGGCCTTGCAGCAGCAAGTGGAATTTCAAGTGGCGGCGGGCACGGTCTGCGTTTGTCCCGTGGGCACGACGGGCGAATCGCCCACGCTCTCGCATCCCGAACACGAACGGGTGATTTCCGCGGTCATCGAGGCGGCGGCGGGCCGGATCAAGGTCATGCCCGGCACCGGCTCGAACAGCACCGAGGAAGCCCTGCGGCTCACCCGCTGGGCGGCCAAGTCGGGAGCCGACGCCGCGCTGGTGATCGGCCCGTATTACAACAAACCCATGCAGGAAGGGTTCTATCGGCATTTCAAGGCGTTGGCCCAGGCGGTCGAAATTCCGCTCTGCATTTACAACATTCCCGGCCGCACGGCGAAAAACATCGAGCCGGAGACAATCATCCGGCTGGCCGAATTTCCGAACATCACCATGGTCAAGGAAGCCACCGGCTCGATGGACCAGGCCTCGCAAATCATGAACAACACCGATCTGACCATCTTGAGCGGCGACGACAGCCTCACGCTGCCGCTCCTGGCGATCGGCGGCCGGGGCGTGATCTCGGTGGCGGGCAACATCGTGCCCAAGGACCTGATTGCGCTCATTTTGGGCTTCGAGCGCGGCGACATCGCCGAAGCCATTCGCTGGCATCACAAGCTCTTCCCGCTCTGCCGCGACATGCTCGGACTGGCCACCAATCCGATCCCCATCAAAGCCGCGATGAAAATGCTCGGCCGCGACACCGGCGAGCTTCGCATGCCCCTCACGCCGCTCACGGCGAAAGAAGAAGAAAAATTACGCGGCACGCTGCATAAGTACGGATTGTTGTAGTACTTTCCGTTCGCGGCTCGCCATTTAGCCCCCCGTGAATACACGGGGGGCATCGTGTCCGGCTCAAACCATCGGATTTTCAAAAACCACATCCTATATAATTTCCCGCGTTGCCCCCGGTGTATTCACCGGGGGCTAAATGAAACGATATATCGCAATTCTTTTTTTACGCCTTAATCGCCTTCACGTCGATCTTGCCCGACTTGACTTCCACGAACGGCTTTCCGTCCTTCACGCCGACCGTGCCGTAGCCGGTGGCCGTGCTCAGGAAGCAGCGGAAATCGCCCTGCACGTTCGGTTTGAGGTAGAGCGTTTTTTCCACGGCGTCGTAGCGGGCGCCGCTCAAGGCTTGCAGCAGGGCATAGCTTGACATCGCCCGCGCGTACCAGTGGCCGCATTCGTACTCGTTGAAGGGATTGCGGATTCGGCCGTCGTAGCGGTCGCGGCAGGCGCGGACGATATCGAGGCCTTCCTCGACCAAGCCCATCAGAATCAAGTGCGAAGCCACTTGATATTCGATGCCCGTCCAGACCTCGTCGGAGTAAACGAACGGCAGGGAAAGCTCGCCCCCCTTGGGCCACGTGCAAATAAGTACGCCGCCTTCCTGGCCGCAGGCGAAACTCGGCCGCTGCGGATTGGCGTGGGTCGAGAGATCGGCCTTGAGGTTGTATTTGTGGACCGCCTTGAGATGGCTGGCGATCTTCTTCGCATCGACCATCTGGCCCACGCCGCAGACCAGCGCCAGCCACGAGCCGAGCACGCCGTCGGCGAGGCATCCGGTCCCGTATTGATATTTCGGGCCTTCCTTCTCCAAAATCGCGCGGGCTTCCGGCGAATAACCGCCGACCATGCTCTTCAATTCCGTGGGGTCCTTCGCCTTGAGGTTCTTCCACTGGATCTTTTGGATGAAGTACTCGCCGTCGAACAGCTCTTTTTCCATGCCGGCGAGGCCTTTTTCGAGGATCGCGGAATACTCCGCGACCTTCTCCCCCAAGGCTTTGCCCATGAGCACGGCCGCCTGGAGCGCGGCCAGATAGAAACTGGTGCACATGCCGTCCGGCCCCCAGAACTCGATGTCGTACGTGTTGTGGTGCGGTTCTTCCAGCCAGCCTTTGCGATCGGGGTCCCAGGTTTTGATGCAGAAGTCGAGGCTGGTTTTCACCTTTGGCCACAGCGACTTCAGCCAGGTGTGGTCGCCGCAAATCCGCCAGTCGCGATGGACCTTGAGGATGCCGCCCAACTGGCCGTCGGCCGCGGCGTGGAAATCGTGCTTGACCATGCGGATGGGCAACGCGCTGCGGAACGTCTGGTGCCCGCGGTCGTCCTGCGAGGGGCCGAACTCCGTCTCCCGCAAGGTCCGCTCGAGCGCGGGGAAGAGGTGCGGAATCGCCTGGGCGTAATTCCAAACGTGGGTGCAGGAACCGGCGCAACAACCCTCTTTGTCGCTGCATCCTTCCCATGCCCAGAGCCGGCCGTCGGCCTGGCGCAGGACCGTGGGCGATTTCAGGATCGTCAGATTGGCGGCCACCGCTTCGATAGCTTCCGGCGGGAGCGTCGTGTCGTAGAAGCAATCGCTGAAGCGCCGGCTCTTCTTGCGCAGCTCGTCGTAATTGTCGCGCCAGTAGGCGGTAACGTCCTCGATATCCTTGAATCGCACCGCATACCACGGGCGGTAGTTGCCGATGCCGGGCTGCGGCTGGGGATCGTCGCCCGTTTTGATGTTCGTTTCGCCCACGTACCACGCCAGGCGCAGGGCGACGGTTTTCGACGCGCCGGGAGCAATCGTCAGCGGCACGAACAGCGACGCGCCGGGCGAGGGGCCGCCTTCGGTTACCGGCGGTCGATCGACGCAAGCGCCCGAGGCAACGTCCTTCCAGGCGATCGTCAGCGCATCGAACCAGCCGCCGCGGAACCAGGCATGGTTCACCTTGACCGCCGGATCGCTCACCGTGGCCGAGAAGGCGCCTTCATCTTGCGGCGCGTTTTTACTCGGCCCGCCCCAGAGCACGAATCCGCCGGGCGTCGCCTTGACGGCCTTGGGGGCCTCTTTCATCGCGATGAAGTTTTTTGCGTTCCAGGAAAAAACCGCCTCGACCGTCGCGGCGGAATTGTTGGTGAAACGGTACTCGAGCGCCACGGCCGGAAGACTGGCGGCGTCGGCGTCGCCCGGCTCGAAGGGGCTCCAGCCGGTGATCTCCACGTCCAGCGGAACGTCCTTGTCGGCCAGGATTACTTTGCCGAAGGGGAAGCGCGTCTCGAATCGGGCGCTGGCGAATCGCGGCAGGCCGAATGCGTGTCCGCCCGCGCCGTTGCCCGCGCCGGGCTGACCGAAAAGTTTCCAGCCCGGCACCGGCCCTTCCAGCACGCGGGCGATCCGCGGGGAGCCTTTGATCGAAATCGCCGCGAACGTGCACGGCTCGTTGAAAACGTCGGGTTGGTTGCGCAGCGAGAAGTGCGAGAGCGCGCCCGTCCCTTCCAGGCAGATCATCCCCGCGCCCATGCCGCCCATGGGAAAAGCCACGCGGCTGAGCCGTTCCGCCGCATACTTGCCGTAAGGTCTCGCTTGCGGCCGAGCGCCGGTATTCGGTTGCGAAACTTCGGCGGCGGTCGCGGCGGCGCTCCCCGCGACCGGCAGCGAAGCGCCGATCGCCGTGGCCAAACCGGCAGATAAAACATCGCGGCGGGAAATTGCGTTCAGTTTGTTTTCGTCCATTTTTTCACCTTGCTAAACGGGGATTTCGGATTAGGGGGCGCCTCACTGCCGATCGACGCCATTCTTGAGCACTCCGAAGACACCTTGGCGGCTGCCAAGAAAACGGCTTTTATTTTTACCGATCCGAAACGGATTTGCAACGGGGCTGAAAAATCAACCACAAAACTCTTTGAGGAGCGGCTTATGACTCGATCATCCGGGAAATCGCCGCGCGACGAAAGATTTCGGGCCGAAGGCCCAGCCGTTCGCCCAGCCCTGGGCAACGCCCAGGGGAGAGGGTCCCTAGGTCGGCGATATCCGGCGACTAATATACATCGCCGGCAGCATGAGCATCAAAATGGCGGCGGCGAAATAAGGGCCGCGGATCACGAAGCACGCCGAGGCGTCGAGCACGATCAGCGAAAGCACCGCGTGCGCGACCGCCCGTTGAACCCACGGCGAATCGGGTTTGGCGATCGCCGCGACGCACCGCCAACCGATCATCGCGCCCATCATCAGCATCAGCGCCAACCAACCGCCCGGCTGATTCCGGATGCTCGGCAAGATGCGCTCCGATCCCGACCAGGGCGCCCAGGCGATGAGCGCAATGCCCGCCATCATCACCGCCGTGGCTGCCGCCAAAGGCATGCGGCTGCTGCGCGCCGCCTCGTTTCGGGCGAACCAGGTTACGCCCGCGATATACAGCCCGATGCCGCCCGCGACGAGCCAATTTTCGACGGCGAACGAGCCGGCCACGCTCATGCCCAAGAGCACGTTCAGCATCCGGCAGCCGCCCATCGTCGGCGGGCCGAGCGCCGTGGTTTTCAGCAGCACGTTATAAAGGACGATGCACGTCAAGAGCAGGCTTGCCACCACGCCGGACAGCAGTTCGCCTGCCGCAATCGCCGCCGCCCAACCCAGCGCGGTCCCCGAAATCAATAAAATCGCGCTGAAGGTGCAAGCCGCTTTCAGCGTGACGCGGCCGGAAGGCAGCGGCCGGTGCGGCCGTTCGACGGCGTCGATCTCCCGATCGACCACGTCGTTCAACACCACGCCGCCGACGTACAGCGCGCTCGATGCCGCCAAGAGCAAGCCCAACACCCACCAGTCGGAAAGAGCGGCGTCGCCCATGACGAACAGAAAGCCCATCGCCACGTCGGCCATCGCCGTGAAAATGTTCGGCAGCCGCATCAAATGCAAAAAACCTTCGAAAAGGCTTTTCTCTTCCGGCTCGATGAGTTCGTATTCGTCGGACATGGGGATTTTCGGGATTCAATTGCAAAGCCGCGACCATCGGTCGCGGGGTATCGCGTTTGCAAAGCCGCGACCATTGGTCGCGGTGTATTTATCTTCCTTCCCGCACTCTCTACGCAAGTGGGCCGTAAACCGCGACCGATGGTCGCGGCTTTGCAATTCAATCGACGCCCCACTTTTCCACGAACTCCCTCGCCTCCCGACCCGCGTCGTCGGGATTCTCGATGTACGGATAAAGCTCGACGGTAATCCAACCGCCATAGCCGCTCTTTTCGATCTCCCGAAACACGGCGGGAAAATTTATCGCGCCGCGGCCGGGAATCAAATGGGCGTGCGCGCGCGTGGCGGCGATGTCCTCCAAATGATAATGTTTCGTGTGCGGCGCCATTTGCGCGATCCATGCCTGCGGCTCCTGCTTCATGCAAAAGGCATGGCCGATATCGAAATTCAAGCCCAACCACGGCGAACCGATGCGGCCCGCGAATTCCAAGTATTGCTCGAAGGTCTCGATCAACAGCCCCGGCTCGGGCTCGATCAAGAGTGACACTTCCAACCGTTCGGCCAACTCCACGCAGGGCATGATCTCCTCATAAAACACGTCCGCCGCCGCCCGCCACGATTGCCCTTCGGCCAGCGGCCCGCCCGGCTCGGTCTGGATCGTCGCCGCGCCGAGTTCCTTGGCCAGTTGCAGCACTCGGCGGGTGTGTTCGCGGCGGATCGCCCGATAGTGCCGGTCCGGCTCGATCCACGACGGATGCCAATACGGCTGCCGCGGATCGGCCACGGCGTTCATCATGAAAGCGTTGACGTTCGAGATTTGGAGGTTGTGCCTTTCCAAACACTCCCGAATGGCCCGTTTCCGCTCCGGCAGCAATCCCGCCGGCCAGGCGTGCGGCACGTCGGCCAATAGCTCCAAGCCCGCGTACCCCAAGCCGGCGATCCGCGCGATTGTTTCCTCGATGGAATAGTTCAGGTAGGCGTTGGAACTATAGGCTAGGAGCATGAAATGCCAGATGTCCTCCGTTTCGATTCCATCGGGATGCTTTACGCCGACCCGATCAACTCGTAAACCTTTCCCTTTTGCTTGATCCACTCCCGATCTCCGCGTTGGGCATGTTCGGCGATGTCGCGGAGAAGAGCTACGGTTTCGGCTTCGAGGCAGGGTTCGCTGGGATCGTCGGGCGGAATGACCATTTCCACTTCGACCTCGATCACAAAACGGCCGCCGCGAATCAGTCGGGTTCGTTTGACGCGCTTACCGGAAACTTGCATGTTTTCACCCATCGAAATTACTTCGATTTGCCCGTTTGCCGTTGTTGCATGGCGGCTTGGCTGATTTCCTCCGGGCTTTTATCGGGCCAGAGGTCGCGCTGCCAGCGGGTATAGTCGAACGGCTCGCGTTGAATGAGCGCGATGAACTTCTCGGCCTGCACGTCGCCCAAGGCGGCAACCAAAGCCTGGAAGCCGGCGAGCTTGATTTCCGTGTCGGTAATCATTGCAACCCCCCATTGTATATATTGGCCCCATGAAGGAAAAAAGATTTCTCCTCGAAATCGCTTTTGTTTTCCCAAAATATCGATCCTCATGGAACAAAAAATGTGTTCAAGAGCAACGACCATTATATCATGGGATAGACCGCATGGCAGAGGAGTTTTCTCCCGAAAGTCCGATATTCTCGCCCCTCCCATTGAATTGCTTTTGGCGGTATATTTATCGATTATGCGCGACTTCCAACACGAAAGCCTGAGCCACGATCCGATCCACGGGTATATTCCGTTCACGTCGTCCGTTTTGGCGGTCGGCGAAGGCGGCCGGCCCGACGAGGTCGCCGAGCAACAGTTCCTCGACCACCCCTGGCTGCAGCGGCTGCGGCAGATCCACCAGTTGCAGACCGCCTGGTGGGTCTTTCCCACGGCCGAGCATACCCGCTTCCAGCACGTTTTGGGCGCGATGCATCTTGCCAGCCGCGCGGTAGCGGCGCTGTTCGACAGTTTGAAAGCGATCTGCCCCGATTTGCCCAGCCGGGGCTACGTCGAGTCGCTCATGCGGCTCGCGGCCCTATTGCACGACGTGGGCCACGGCCCCTTCGGGCATTTCTTCGACGAGCATTTTTTGAGCGACTACGGACTGACGCACGAAACCTTGGGGAGCGAAATCATCCGCCGCGATTTCGCCGATCTGATCCGCCGCGTGGGCGGCAATCCGAACAGCCGCCTGCTGCCCGGCGAAACGCTCGATCCCGAACAAATCACGTACCTCATCACCCGGCCGAAAAATATCGCCCATGACGACGGCCCCCGCTGGCTCCGCTTCCTCCGCGGCCTTTTCTCCGGGCTATACACCGTTGATAACATGGACTTCGTGCTCCGCGACGCCTACATGTCGGGCTATAGCACCAAGGCCTTCGATATCGACCGGCTCTTGCATTACAGCCTGTTCACCGAAAAAGGGCTTACCATCCACGAGCGCGGCCTCTCGGCCCTCGTGCGGTTTATCTCCGTGCGGGCGGAACTTTTCCGCGCGATCTATTTCCATCGCACCGTGCGGGCCATCGACCTCGGCCTGCAAGAGGTCTTCCTCGATAGCAAAAAGCATCTCTTCCCCGGCAATCCCCTCGAGCATTTGGACGAGTATCTGCACTTGACCGAATGGTCGATGCTGATGCAGGTCGCCCAGTGGCCGAAAAGCGCCGATCCCGTGTTCCGCGAATTGGGCCTCCGTTGGGAAAGACTCCTCGGCCGCAGGACGCGCTGGAAAATGGCCTGCGAACGGACGATCTTCTTCGCCCCCGGCGAGTCGGAGCAGAGCAGCGTGTTCGCCAACGCGAAATCGTTTGAGGCCGCCGTCCGCGAGGCGCTTCCGCAGTCGCTAAAGGAATTGCCGCTCAAGGTCGATACCGCCCGGCACGTGCATCGGCCCGGCACGCACGCGCCCGCCGGCGGACAGAACTTCTTGTACGATCCGATCGCCGCGCGCATCCAGCGGCTCGACGACCGCGAGTTGTTCCGCCGCATCGCCATCAGCTACCGCATCTGCCGCATCTACGCCCTCGACCACCAACACAACGCCGAACTCGCCGCCGCGCTCGAACGCCTCACCGGCGGCACGGCGGACGATGCGACGAATATGTAGGACGGGTTTCCAACCTGTCAAGGAGCCGGGGTGCCATGCCCACGCTTGTCGTGGGCATGTTGCGGTCCCACGTCGTTCGATCATGCCCACGGCAAGCGTGGGCATGGCACCGGCGCGGTGAGTGGTAGTTCGTTAAAACACGGTTGACCCTCCACGTGCTTTCGGGCATAATTGGTAGTAATCGTTCCCGAATCGCCGACTTCCCTACCCGCGCTTTTCCCCATGCCCGCGACCGATTCCCCATCCACCGTGGGTTTGCTCCTCAGCGGCGGACTGGATAGCGGGATTTTGCTGGGGCATTTGTTGGGGCGGGGATCTCGCGTGCAACCGCTTTACGTGCGGGCCGGGCTGCATTGGGAAGGCGCGGAGCTGCGGGCGCTCGAGGCGTTTTTAGCCGCCATGCAGTCCGATCGGTTGGCTCCGCTGGCAACGCTCGCCATGCCGCTGGCCGACGTTTACGGCGCGCATTGGAGCATCACCGGCCGCGGCGTGCCCGACGCCGATACCACCGACGATGCCGTGTTTCTGCCCGGTCGGAATGCGATTTTGCTCGTCGAGGCGGCCGTTTGGTGCGGACTGCATGAAATCGAAGAATTGGCCTTGGCGGTGTTGGGATCGAATCCGTTCCGCGACGCCTCGGTCGAGTTTTTCGATCACCTGCAGACGGCTCTGGATCATGCCCTGGGAGGCCGCGTGCGAATCGTGCGACCCTTCGGTGAATTGACCAAGCGGGAAGTCATGCAGCTCGGCCGCGACCTGCCGCTGGAACTGACGTTTTCCTGCATCGATCCCCGTGAAGGACTCCACTGCGGCCGCTGCAACAAGTGCGCCGAGCGGCGGGAAGCCTTTCGCTCGATCGGAATGGAAGACCCGACAAGATATTACCAATCACCATTAACTGCATTCAAAATGATGAATGCTGAATGATGAATGATGAATTGAACAACGGTTGCTCATTCATCATTCATCATTCATCATTCATCATTCATCATTCATCATTCATGTTTAGAGTTTCCCGCGAAATCGACTTCTGTTACGGACATCGGCTCTTGAATTACGAGGGCAAGTGCCGGCATCTGCACGGGCACAACGGCCGGGCGATCATCACCATTGAGGCCGAAAGCCTCGACGGACGGGGGATGGTCGTCGATTTCAACGAAATCAAACGCCGCATCAATACTTGGATCGACGACCACCTCGATCACCGCATGATCTTGCATCGCGAAGACCCGATCGTGCCCTTGCTGCAAAACCAAGGCGAACCGATGTATCTTTTGGACGTCAATCCGACCGCGGAGAACATCGCCAAGCTGATCGCCGATATCGCTTGCGAACAAGGCGTGCCGGTCGTCGAAGTCCGCCTCTGGGAAACCCCGCACTGCTTCGCGACGTACTGCCCGAAAATATAAGGCTGCCCGAAAATATAAGGCTGCCCGAAAAGGTAAAAAGAGTAACGAGCAAGGCGGAAAGAACTCGTAGCCCCTTGTGGGGACGTTCCATCCGCCGACGGCCTACCTCCCCCCGATCAGCGCGAACATCGCCTTCGCCGCTTCTAGCGGGCCTTTGCTTTCGTAGCCGGAGATGCCCAACCGGGTGCGCATCTGCCCGACGAACGCGCCGGAGTCGAACGCCGCTTGGAAAATCCGCGCCGCGAGCGGGTCGTGTAACTCCTTGTAACTGGGCGGGCCGAAAATGTTGGCGAAGTAACTATGCACCAGGCCGGTCGAGGTGGTCGTGCCTTTCGACATCGCCGCCCCCTCGCGGAACACGTCCAGCGCTTCTTCGACGGTTTGGAATCGCTGCACGATCGGATGCTCGTCGTCCACCTCCTCGTAATTGTTGGCGTAAAGCAGAAAATCGACCGCATAGCCGTGCAGCACGTCTTCCATGGTGGTGACGGGGAGCACGCAGCGGGCGTTGATCTTCTGCGGACTCATGATCACCGCCCGATCGATTTGCCCGAAGGCGTAGCCCTGTTGCAGGTCGTCGAGGCGGATGAAGGCGCCGATTTCGGTGCCGTAACCGAACACGCGGCCGTCGGGGGCGATTTCGAGCGAGCCCATGTCGTCGGCCACGACCCGCAGTTCGCGGATGTTGCCCTCGCCGAGCAAGCGGAAGGCCTCGAGCGTTTCCGACTTGCCGGTGGCCGTGTCGCCGATCAATAGCAGGCTCGATCCGGCGCCGTTGCGCAGCGCGATGCGGGACATCGCGCCGTGGAAGGGCATCCGCCCGCGCTTCATCATCACGATGTTGTGCAGCGTGAGCACCATTTTCTTGAGATAGCCGAAATAAGCGAAGCGGTCCTCCAGCGGCAGCGCGGCGGCGAGCAAACGGTTTTCTTCATCGTCGTAGAAGACCAGCGGCAGCGAGCCGAATTCGGCCATTTTTTCCGAAGGCGCGCCAAAGACGTACACCGCATCCGGCCCGGCGGCGATTTGCGCGTCGCTCGCCAGCTCGAACAAATTCGCCAGCGAGGAGCCGAGTTCCAGGAATCGCTGATGGAAATAAATGAATATCGAGAGCGGTCCGACGCGGGCGGGATAACAGAGGAACCGCGTGGAATCGAGTTCGAGCCTCGCCAGCGGATTCCGCTCGACCTTCTGGAAACTGCCGGTCCGCGTGTTCATCGGCGGATCGATGATCAGCGGCGGATCGATCCACACCTGGCGGATGAAGGGGATGTCCCGGAGCGCTCTGGCATAGGGCGCGGGCAAGGGCGTCTCGACCGGCACGGCGATGAAACCCACGTTGCAGCCGGCCGCCACCTGCCGGTACACCCAAGGATGGTCGCCGGTGATGTTCTCGCAAACGTCGCGGTACAAGCCGCGGATCAAGTGCGTCAATTGCTCCACCGTATTGTTGAATGCGCGATACGGCCGATGTTCGAGACTCGTGGGGCCGGGTATCGAGTGCAAGATCATGAACCGCAGGTGCTCGCGCCAGAAGTCGTACAGTCCCTCGGCGAACTGGTAGAGCGGCCCGCGGTATTCGAGACAGTTCCCGAACGCGGGCTTCGTGCGCGCGATCTCCTCGATCGTCGCGCCGGCCAGCGCGCGGAGCAAGCTCACCAACCGCGATACGCCCGACTGGTCTTGCAAATTGAGCGGTATTTGATCGAGCAGCGTGGAACTGCGCTTCCGCAGGGCATCGACGTAAGCCTGCACGATTTGCGCGAAGGCGTGGCTCTCGACCACTTCCCGGTTCGAACTGCAGCCGATGCCGACGGAATGCATAATCACCTGTCGGCGCTCGATATCCATGCGTTGGAGAGACATCTGTATAACTTTTCCTTATAACGTTTGCGTGCATAAAAAGTATCTTTATTATCTTAGCATTTTCCTTGATCGGGCAAAGTGCACTCGCATTAAAGGTGCGTAAAACGATAAACTACCCTTCTGGAGAAAGTGTAGGGCGGGCTGTGCCCGCCAATGCGATCTGATAACATAAAGCTCTTATCTAAAAGGACTTATGACTTGAGACGAAAATCGACCGTTATTCCCAAAGACATTGCCTTAAACGTATCCGTGTGCTAACTGGATTCCATTTTCCCATGCATCAACACTTAGGCATTCTCATTCTCGGCCACGGCACGCCTTCAGACCAAGGAACGAAAGCTTTTTTAAAGCTCCTGCATCTGGTGAAAGAAATCGCGGGCGAAACGCCCGTAGCGGCGGGCTTCATGGAATTCGCCTCGCCGACGATCGCGGAAGGCGCAGCGGCCTTGCTCGATTGCGGCGTTCGCCGCGTAGTCGCCGTGCCGGTGTTCCTTTCGGCGGCGGGGCATACCGCCAACGATCTGCCGCAAGGCATCGCCCAAGCAAAAAAAAATTACCCGCACCTAAAAATCGAGCTTACGCCGCACGTCGGCGGCCATCCGAAAGTGGCGGAGCTTTCCGCGCTCCGGTATCGAGAGGCGATCGCCGGCCGGGCGGAGGTCCCGGCGGAACAGACGCTCGTGGTGCTCGCCGCCCACGGAAGCCCCGAACCGGAAGCCTTCGAGGAACTGGAAAACTTCGCCCGCGCCAGGGAGAAGCTCGCGCCGGGCATCCGCATCGTGCCCTGCTTTTCGCAGATGGGCGCGCCGCTGCTACAGGATGTTTTGCCCGCGCTGGTCGAGCCGACCTTCCGGCGAATCGTCGTGCAGCCGCATTTTCTGCTTCCAGGGCGGATGATCGAAGCAATCGCCCACGCGACCGCCGCCGTTGCCGGGCAGCACGCCGAAATCGAGTGGATCGTCGCCGCCCCCCTCGGCAGCCATCGCCTGCTGGCCGAAGCCGTGCTCGATTTGGGAAGGAGCGAAAGCTGACCGGCTCCTGCAAAATAGCCGGCGAGCCGGGTCGTCCCCGGCCCCGCCAATCTCTCCGGAAAAACTTTTCTGTGATCGATTCGCGAGTTTTATAGGTTATGCTTCAGCATAACGATTAGGCGGCCGGACGCTTGTCGAGATCATATCCCACCTTTGAATAAAGCCCGAATTTCGAGATCGGATTTATACCCCGGTGACAACCTTGTTGACCTACTTGTGGCAAGTTTTGCATCCCGATCAAGCCTGTCAAGGGGCCGTGTCGAAATTGGCGGCCCAACGCGCCGTACAAGGGAAAAAACCATGCTCGACCAACACCGGAGGCTACTGCACGGCACGAAAACGCTTGCCGGAAGAGTTGCCAACTACGTTGGCGCGGGAGACTGGCCAGCGCTTGCACGGGCAGTCGCCGAAGGAGCGTTTGTTGGACGGCAGACCGATCAAAGTTTTCGACGGCTCCACGGTGACGATGCCCGACACGAAAGCCAATCAAAAGGCCTTTCCCCAGCATCCGCGTCAGAGACCGGGGGCCGGTTTTCCGCTCGCCCGCATCGCGGTGTTGTTTTCGTTGATCTCCGGCGCGGTGTTGGAATGGGATCTGCGCCGCTACAAAGGCAAAGCCCAAAGCGAATTGGCGATGTTGTCGCAAATGCTGGGCGGCCTCTCGCCGGGCGATATTATCCTGGCCGACCGCTATTTGTGTGCGTATTGCATATTTGCGTTGTTTTTGGGGCAAAACGCGGATTTGGTGACGCGTTTGCACCAGTCGCGAACCGCAGAATTCCGCCGCGGCCGGCGCTTGGGCAAAGGCGATCACCTGGTGGAATGGTCGAAACCGGTCCACTGTCCGCCGTGGATGTCGAAAGCGGTCTTCGCCCTGCTGCCCACGGCAATGACGCTCCGCGAAGTAAGAGTTCGAATCGAGGAACCCGGATTCCGCACGAAGAGCCTGGGCGTCGTGACCAGCCTGTTGGACGCCGAGTTGTATCCGGCCGCAGAACTGGCGGAAGCGTATCGCGCGCGTTGGCAGGCGGAATTGAATCTGCGCTCGCTGAAACAAGTGATGCAGATGGACCATTTGCGAACGAAAACGCCCCGGCGGGTGCGCACGGAAATCGCGATGCCTATGTTGGCGTACAACTTAATCCGCACCATAATGGCTCAAGCGGCCCAACGACGCGGATGTTCGTCGCGGGAGATCAGTTTCAAATCCGCGGTGCAAATACTGATTGCCTTTCAACCCTATTTCCTCGACGCCGAAAAAGGCGCGTTGTCGCCACGATACGAAGCCATGCTGTCGGCGATCGCCGAACATCAGGTGGGCGACCGGCCCAACCGCTTCGAACCACGCGCCGTAAAAAAACGCCCCAAAAACTACCCGCGACTCAAGGAGCCGCGCGCCGCTGCAAAACTTAAACTCCTGCAAGGAGTTACGGCTTAATTAAGTGCCATTCAAGTAGGAATGATGAAGGATGAATGCCGCAGCATTCGTCTTTCCGCCTTCCCCTTTCCGCCTTCCCCCTTCCGTCGCTCAGTCCCACGCCAGCGTAACCGGGGTACCGATTTCGATGCCCAGCCGCCGGGCGGCGTTGTCGCCGACGATGGCGATCTCCAAGCGGTCGTTCGAGCCGATCACGGCGCAGAGCGTGCCCGAAAGTTGGTTGCCGTAGGCGTGGTAAATGCCCCACGTTTCGTAGATGTTGAACACCACGCAGACCCGATGGTCGGCCGGGCGGTTGGCGAGCATTTCGGCGGTGATGTTGGTGATGAGGTTGCCGAAGGAGTCGATTTCGAGCACTTCGCCTTCGATCCGCTTCTCCGTGATCTTGACCTCGCGCCAGGACAGCACGGCGGGATATGGGAGCGGCGGGCCGAGCCGGTCGGGATCGAGTCCCAGGCTCAAATGGGCCGCCGCCGGGGCCATGATGTCCCGCCCGTGGAAGGTCGTCGAGACTTCCGGCAGCCAGTATTGCGGATCGGCCAGGCGGCGGATTTTTTCGGGCTTGATGCGGGCCGACAGGCGGCTCAACAGCCCGTTGTCGGGCGCGATGTACTGCTGCGCGCCGATTTTCGCGTAGAGGATCGCGCGGTCGGTCCCCACGCCGGGATCGACGACCGCGACGTGAATCGTGCCGGGCGGAAACCGCTGCGTAACGTCGTCCAGCACCAGCGCCCCGCGTTTCACGTCCTGATGCGGCACGTCGTGCGTGATATCGACGATTGTCGCCACCGGATCGATCGACAGAATCACCCCCTTCATCGCCGCCTGATACGTGCTGCCGCCGCCGAAATCAGTCGTAAGGGTGATGATGGACATTGCGCGGGAAGGATGAAGGATGAGTGGCAGGAGAAAAGGGTAATATCTCTTTGATAATCTATTCGTTTTTTGATATTAGATTGTTTTCGTTAGTCTCGTCGCAATGTTCATACCGGATTTAATCATCGGGGAAAAAATTCACCTTTTCCTATTCGATTTATTTTACTTCCATACCGGAGTCGCCCACAAACCCGGCGGTACTCGTATAGGCGTGATTTTGCCTGAAGAAATATCAATAAGGTGAGGCACAGGGCCATCGGCACTGCCAAACTGCATCATAATCAATTGCTTACCATCGGGTGAAGGCGAGGGAAAGCTAAAACCGTTCAAGCCGTTCATAAAAGGTTTTATTTCCTTGCCATCCACGTCGCATGTCATCCATTTTCGATTATCGCCTTCGTAAAGTATAAACGGCTTCGGAGAAAGAGCGCAGGGCATATTTCCTTTCAACAAAGCAGTAATGTTACCTTGAATATCCATTCGGCAAACTGTTCCTTCTGGAGGTTGATCAAGCCGCTTCGATTCCCGCGAAACAAGGACCAATCCCGATCCGTCCGGAATCCAGGAAAGAAACGCACCATCCAAAGGTTTTCCCAATGGTTTGGCTTCTCCTGAAGCCAGATCGACTAACACTACCTGATTGCTAAAGGATGGATATTTGTTATTAATCCCGCATTGAATGACAGCCAAATGTTTTTCGTCCAGTGAAAGTGCGCCTCCCAAAACATATCCACGATTAAGTAGAGGCAATCCAAGTTGTTTTTGCGTGAGATGCTCAAGATTGATTTCAAATAAGCCGATGAGTGCCGTTTCAAGATTCAGCCCGCCAACATAAACTCGTTTGCGATCTTGACTGAAACACAGCGGTACGCATTGTGCCCCCCGATAAGGAACTCTGCGGATGTCACCGGTTTTATAGTTCAATAACTTCGTTTCCAATTCTCCCGTTTGTTGACCGGGTCGCCAGACACCGGAATGCTTGAACATCATGATGTCGGTCGATCCCAATCCGCTAATCGGGTCGGTATGATCTACCCATCGTCGATCATCAACTCGAAATATACTCTCATCAACATTCTCGTGCCACTGAAAATCTCGAACCCAAGCCCTCTTGCCGACTATTCCTGATTGTACAACAAGTCCCGTCTCCAAGTTTATCTTGAGCGGCGTTCCGCGTTGCAACATATCTTCTATCATCTCCTTTGTCTTTTCGGATTCTCGAATCAATTCTGGATCGATATTCTCCCTTGTCGCATTTTTTAGCAAAAGGGTCATCTGCGATAAAGTATTCTCCAATTGTTTCTTGATGTCATCCGAGAAACTCACTCGGTATAGAGCCACTTTGTTTTCTATGGCTTCATAAGACGCTTTTGAAGCAAGATAGTCCATATCCTATGCCGTTGCGCTTTTTCGCTGGCAATTAGGTTTTAACGGTTGTTTTCTGCGATAAATCTGGTGTTTTATGAGGGATCGTTGCTCATGCTACTTGGCAGGGGGCCTGCCGAAGTATGCGGAA
>JADLEL010000065.1 GCA_020846145.1 Pirellulales bacterium
AATGGGACTGTCCCCCTCGCGCCGCGGGAAGGGGACAGGTCCATGTTTTCGGCCTACCGTTTGTCCACAAAATACGTTTTCACGCCAAAAAATGGACCAGTCCCCGACCGGGGCGTGAACGCTTACCTTTTACTATAATCGGCATTGGGGCGAAATGCGAGAGGGTTGCGGGAATCCCCACGAGAGCCGGATGAAATCCCCACCCGTTCCGCGATTGGAGTCGAGGTTCTTCGGAATACATCGAGGTAAGCGGATGGAATCGTTAGCGGCCGTTGAAAAAGTGGAATTTCGTCCCAAGTTGGGATGGCGGTTGTACTGCCATCCCGAATTTGCGGCATTTTCGGGGGCGGCAGTGCAACCGCCACCCCAACATCCGACGTTCTCCATGGGTGGTTGGCTTAACTGGAAAGACGCGGTCCGATCTGTTACGATGATCGTGCAGTTGATCGAACGGTTTTTCGTAAGCGTTCACAGGGGACTGTCCCCCTCGCGCCGCGGGAAGGGGACAGGTCCATGTTTTCGGCCTACCGTTTGTCCGCAAAATACGTTATCCCGCCGAAAAATGGACCAGTCCCCGACCGGGGCGTGAACGGTTACGGTTTTTCCAGGGGATCATTTTTTGGCACAACGCGGCCAAATCGATTTTAGGGAGGATTTTATGATGAACATTGCCCGTTTAGATCGTATCACCGTGGCGCATCGTCATGGCCATATTTCTTGTCCGGTCGCGCTTTTCGTATTGGTTCTGGGAATCGCGGCGTATTTCCCGACCTCGGCATTCGGCGACGTTTTGGACGAGATCACCCGCTGGGAAGCGGGGCGCAGCCGGAGCATCAGTTCCGCCGGATTGAAGCCCGACGGGCAACCCGATCCCGACACCAACGCGGATTCCCGCCGCGCGATCGAGCCGGGCGAGAAGGTTACGATCGCGGATTTGAAGGGGCCGGGCGCGATCACGCATATTTGGATGACGGTCTATCACCACATGGCGCTTCGGCCCGGCTGGGCGCCGCAAGGCCGCGCGAATCCGCAGGAGATTCTGTTGCGGATGTATTGGGACGGCCGCGAGAAGCCCGACGTCGAAGCGCCCTTGAGTGATTTCTTCGCCTCCGGCTTCGGCAAGCGGATCACGGTGACGAGCATTCCGGTCGTTACCGAGGACGGCGATTCGTATAACTGCTATTGGCGCATGCCGTTTCGGAAATCGGCGCGGATCGAAGTCGTCAATCAGAGCAAGAAGCCGGTTCGCTTGCTCTATTACACCATCGATTGGACGGAAAAAACCTCCTTGCCGCCGAACACGATGTATTTCTGCGCGCAATACCGCCAGGAGTATCCGGTGCGGGGCAATGCCGGCCGATTCGACAACGAGTACGTGATCCTCGACGCCGAAGGGCAGGGTTATTTCGTAGGGACCGCGCTTTCCGTGCGGACGCGCAGCCCCGACTGGTTCGGCGAAGGCGATTTTCGCGTTTCGATCGACGGCGAAAAGCGGCCGTCGATCTGGGGCACCGGAACCGAGGACTATTTTCTCTCGGCGTGGGGGCAGAAGGAATGCCTCACGCCCTATTTCGGCACTTCGTATTTAAGCCATAAAACCCGCGACGTCGGCCAGATGTCGAGTTGCTACCGCTGGCACCTCCACGATCCGATCGCGTTCGGCAAGAGCATCCGCGTTACGCTGGAAACGATGGGCTGGCTGAATCTGGATGAAAATCCCGAAGCGAAAAGCCGCGCGTACGGCCAACGGCAGGACGATTGGGCCAGCGTGGCCTATTGGTATCAGCTCGGCCCCACGAAAAAATTCGCCGAACCAACCACCGCCGAAGCGCGCAAACTCCCCTCGATCGATCCGATCGTCGCCTGGGGCGAGGATTCCCAGGCCCAAGGGCTTCACGGAAAAGGCGGCATCGAGATGCGGGGATTGGCCGAATACTGGGATACCGACCGGCTCTTGTGGTTCACGCCGGAATCGCAGGAAGAAGGGTGGATCGAATTTCCGCTCGAAGTCAAGAAGAAGGAACCGCTGCGGTTGATCCTCGTGCTGGGCCATTCGCCCCATGCGGGGATCTATCGGGCGACCCTCGACGGGGCGCAGATCGGCAAGCCGATCGACCTGTACGGCACGGATTCCAAAATCGACGATTATCAACTCCTGGATTTCTGGCCCGAACCGGGAAAATATACGCTGCGGCTGAGTTGCGCCGGCCGCAACCACCTTTCGGACGGTTACGCGCTGGGAGTGAATTCGGTTCGGCTGCGGGAGCGCCGGCCGCGGGTCGCGGAAATCGGTTATCTGAAGGACCACGACTGGCGCGCGGAGCCGATATTGATCGATCTGAATACCGAGCCGAAGAAGTAGGGGCGAAGTTCAAGCACCCTTTAAGCACGGAGATTTTCCGTCATGCGAAGCAAAACATTCTCGATGCTTTCGGCAATTACTTTTTTGATCCTTAGCGCCTGGCGGCTTATTGCCGCTCCGGCCGCCTGGGGCGAGGAATCGAAGGTTTTGACCGCGGACGAGATGAAGGCCGAGTTTTTCAAGCTCTGCGATCGGCACGCCCAGTTGGTGGAACGGCAAATCGAGTCGCCCGAGCGAAAGGCGTCGCGCGCGTTCTATTGGGATTCGTACGTCGTTCGGGCGTTGTGCGCGGCCTACGACGCGACGGGCAAAAAAGAATACCTCGATACCTGCAAAAGGTGGTCCGATCTAATGATCGGTTTCCAGAAAAACATGACGCCCGAAGGCGCGTATTACATGCAGTACCTTCGCAAGCCGGGCGAGAAGGAAGGGGCTTGGTATGCCGCCGATTCCTCGTCCATCGCTTTGGGCGTGCTGGCGACGGCCGTTCGCCGCGACGGGAAGGAAAAAGAAAAATGCCTCGATTCGGTCAAGGCCTTCGCCAAGCTGGTCATCGATAATTACGTGCGTCCGTCGGGCGGCATCACCAACGGACATTGGCCGAAGTCGGACAAGGAATGGTGGTGTTCGAGCGGCATTTTCGGCTCGCTGGCGTTTCTGCTCTACAAAGAGACGGGCGACGAGAAATATCAGAAGGTCGGGCTGGGGGCCATCGACTGGCTCAACCGGCAAGACTGGCTGACCATGGCCGAACACTATCCGAAGATTATTATCGATCCGACGGTGATGGCCTATTGCCTCGAAGCCTACTCGCCGGCATTTCCGTATCTCGAAGCGGGGAGCGAGCGATCCAAGGGAGCCATGGCCAAGTGGAGTATCGCTTTGAAATGGATGCAAGAAAACCAGGGCGGCCAAGGCAACCGAAGCTATGTGGACCAGTGGGGCAGCAAGATGGGCTTTTTACCCTACCACATGTACAAGTATGCCCATAACGTGCCCGGTTCCGAGAAGTTCGAGCAAGCCGCCGACAAGGAAATGTCTTATATGCAGGAGGTGCTCGACAAGGCCTCGGCGAAAACTCGGCGCGATCAGTTGGCGTTGTTCATGATGATGTCGTACGCCGAGCGGTTGTATCCGGGCAAGATGTATCGCTCCAGCAAGGAATAGGCGGGGTGAAAGTCATTGGACATTTAGAACTCATATAAAACCTCAATTCGTTGGGGTGGCAGTACAACTGCCACCCCAACCGACATGTTTTTTTCGGATAGGCATTTAACATTCAACCGGGAGAACCTCTCATGCGGTCGTTGATCATAATCGCCGCGAGTTGCTTATGGTTTGGTTGTTGCGCGACGGTTCGCGCGGAGGACGTTCGCGCGAAGGCTTCGATTCGGATCGAGGCGGAATCGGCCGACGCGGCGCCGGGGATCGAAATCGATCGCCGGAAGGCGGCGACCGCTTCCGGCGGCGCGGTCCTCGGGATGCACTGCGACCAAGTTCCGCAGTTGACTTGCCGCTGGAAATTCACGGCCGAAAAAGACCTCGGGCGCGTGGATTTGCTGCTCCGTTTCGCGGGCATGGCCGACGGCAAATTCGCCATCTCGCTCGATGGCCGCCGATTGGGCGCGGTCGAATTGCCCGCCACCGGCGGCTGGGGCGGCAAAGCGTCCGAATGGCAGACGGGCCGGATTTCAGCGGAAATCGAGATAAAGAGCGGGCCGCATACGTTGGCAATTGCCGCCGTCCGCGGCTCGAAGCCGATCAATCTGGATTGGCTGGCCTTCGCGGCCCGCGAATCGGAGCCGATCAAATCCTTGATCTTCAAGCCGGAAGGCGCATCGCTCGTCGAGAAGCCGATTCAACTGCCCGCGTGGTCGCCCGCGGAAAAGGCCGGTCCCGGCGAAGCGTTTATCCTCGATCCCCGGCAAGCGACGCAAATGATTTGGGGCCGGGGACGCGGACAGGCGACGCACTACTTCGATGAATTTCTGCCGGGGCTCTTCGAGCGCACCCTCGTGCTGGAGGAAATGAATCTCGACGGCGGCAAGCTGGAATGGGTCTTCACGGGCGATGCCGGCGGCGTAACGGCGGTTCTCACCGACTCCGCGCTGGAGGTGATCGAGCGATTCTACGAATCGGAGGGCTTCGGGCAAATCGAAGGCGCGCCCGTCGAAAAACATCCCGAATACGTCACGAAAATTCACCGCGCCGCGTTCGAAGGCAAGCCGCAAGCCCTCGCCGTGGCCATGGACCACAAGCTGCAGTTCTGCCTGTCGCTGAACGGGCGGGAAGCGTTCCGCGCGCAGTGCCCCATCGACCTGACCAAACACCAAGTCCGACTGAGCGGCAAAGCGGGATCGGTGCGCGGCCGGTGTTCGAGTCCGGCGGCCGTTTCATGCGGCGTTTCGGTCGATCCGGCGGTTCGGCATCAAACGATGATCGGATTCGGCGGCATCACCTCGCCCGCCGCGTTTGCGCAACTCAGCCCCGCGGGAAAACGCCGCTGGTGGGAGATGATCTGCGAGTACAACCTGCTCATCCAGCGCGAGTATCCCATCGGCACGAGCCTCAATCGGCAGGCCGACAATTGGGAGCGGCTGGCCGACGCCACGCCGCATTACTACGCCGATAATTTTCCCAACGGCGAGATCAGCGATTTCGACTACATTCGAATCCTGCGCAAGCTGGGAGGCAAAGTCTGGTTCGAGTTCTGGATGCAGCCGCCGTGGACCAACCAGGATTGGCGCGACGCATCGGGCAAGCTGCATTCCGGCGTGGTCGATCCGCCGAAGTACGTCGGCGCGATGCTGGCCTATTGCCGGGCGATGCAGAAGCGGACCGGGACGTTGCCCGACGTGTTGGGAATCCAAAACGAAAGACAGCAGCCGCTGCCGCTGTGGTACGAAATGACCACCACCTTGCGCAAGGAGTTGGATAAGGCCGGCTTCAAAGACGTTCGCATCCACATGAGCGACGGCGGCAGACTGAGCAACGGCATCGCGTGGTTGAAGCAACTACGTCTGGCGCCGGAAGCCTGGTCGGCCACCGACTACGTGGCCACTCACATGTACGATTACGGCAAAGGCGGGCCCAACTTTGCGGCATGTTTTACCGATCCCGACCGCTTCGACGCGAAACTGCTCGAGTGGAAGAAATTGGCCGACGGCAAGCCGTTCCTCTCGACCGAGCTCTGTGTCAATGCAGCCGATTATCAATGGAAGAGTTACCGCCTGGCCTTCTCGATGGGCCAACTCTATCACAAGAATCTCGTTTTGACCGACGCGGCGGCGATCTGCTACTGCTGGACGCTGTTGAACGTGGTGCAGCCGTCCTACGGCTGGACGCGGTCGCTGGCCGTGCCCGATCCGTCGCAGGATTTCGTGCCGAAAGCGTCGAGCCACCAACTGCGGATTTTCGGGGCGTTCAGCCGCCGCGTGCGCGAGGGGATGGTCCGGGTGGAAGCGCGCGCGGACGATTCGGAGATGTTAGCCAGCGCCTTTACGGGGACGGACGGCAAAAAAACCTTGATCCTCGCAAACCGCTCCACCGCGCCGCGCACGGTGCGCCTGGCGTGGCCGGACGCCGCTTTCAACGAGGCGGAGATGGTCGATCCGTATCGCGTCAACGCAAGCGTAGGGCAGCGGGGGCAATCGCTCAAAGGCCCGTACGTCTTGCCGCCCGGCGCGATTCTCACCCTTTCCAGCGTACCCCTCGGCCGCTTGCCGGCGGGAGTGGTTGAGTAGGAACTCGCATGAAGAACGCAATGCCGGCCTGCCTTTCGCTATTCGTTTTTCTCTGCCCGCTTTTTGCGGAGGCATCGAACGAAGACTCCGTAACCGTTTCGCCCGCCGAAACCGCCGAAATCCTGGCCAATCCGCACATGGGCTGGGAGACTTTCCACCGTTCGAGCAAACGGGACGGGAACTTGCCGTCGTGGATTCCCTCCACGGTGTATTACGCGCGCTGGAGTTGGCGGGAGTTGGAGCCGCAAGCGGGGCGAATCGACGCCGCCCTCTTGGATCAATGCCTGCAAGAGGCCCGCGATTCCCGGCAGAAACTGGCGTTTCGGGTGATGTGCTGCGCGCCGAATAATCGGCAACCCTACCATCCCAAGTGGCTGCAGGAGATCGGCGGCAAGATCGCGCTTTGCGACCGGGACGGGAACGGCCCCTTTGCGGTTCCCGATCTGGACGACCCCGTGGTCTTGGAAAAGCATCTGAATTTCATCGCCCGGCTCGGCAAGCGATACGACGGGCATCGCGATCTCGACCACGTCGATCTCGGTTCCATCGGCTGGTGGGGCGAATGGCATCTGAGCGGCTCGAATGCGTGCAAGATCACGAGCCTGGAGAATCGGCAAAGAATCGTGGCCGCCTATTTGGCCGCCTTCAAGAAAACTCCGCTACTGATGCTGCTCAACGGCGGAGAATGCTTGAAAACCGCCGTCGAAAAGGGAACGGGGTGGAGGGCCGACTGTCTCGGCGACCTTGGCGGATTCTCGAATTCTTGGAATCACATGCGGCACGGTTATCCGTCCTGGATCGAACGGAGCGGAATCCAAGATGCATGGAAGACGGCCCCCGTCGCGTGGGAATCTTGTTGGAATATGCAGAAATGGGTGAGCGACGGCTGGCCGCTGCGCTTGATCTTCAACTACGCCCTCGCCTTGCACGGCTCCTACCTCAACAACAAATCGGCCCCCTTGCCGAACGGCCCGAACGTGCGCGCCGAAGTGGAAAGATTTTTACGGCGGTTGGGCTACCGGTTGGTGCTGAAGGAATTGAAGCATCCGGCCCGCGCGAAAGCCGGCGGCACGTTCGAGATCGCCATGAAATGGCAAAACACCGGCTCGGCGCCCTGTTACCGGCCGTATCGCTTGGCTTATCGGCTTACGAACGGCAGCGGCGAAAGCAGAGTCATCGCGAGCAAGATCGCGGTCAACGAGTGGCTCCCCGGATCGATCGATTTCAACGCCGAGGATTTCTTCAAGAACCCGCGCGATCTGCCGTTGGGCGAAGTCGCAACCGTGTCGGACACCCTCGTTCTGCCCGAAAACTTGGCGGCCGGTTCCTTCTCGTTGTCCATCGGCGTGGTCGGGGAGGACGAAAAGCCCGTCATCAGGCTGGGCATCCAAGGCCGTGCCGAGGACGGCTGGTATCCTCTCAGCACGGTGCAACTAGTGGAATAATCGACGGGTCATTTTCGAAATCCTGGACCAACGCGCCATAGTTCATTGCGGGCGAAGAACGTTCGATCCGTTCGCGAATCTCTCGCCGATGGACGGGCACCTCGGCGGGCGCGACGATGCCGAGTTTCACCCGATCGCCCTGAATGGCCAACACCGTAACCGTTACTTCGTTGCCGATGGCAATCACCTCGCCACGCTTTCGGCTTAGCACCAACATGATCGATTCCCTCCTTGTAATGAAAACTCTCTATTTCCAACCGGCCGCGGGTCGCCGGCATCAACCGCATATTTATAACAGATATTTCTGTTAATAAACCAGATCATACCAATTTGGCGAATTGGATCAAGAGCAATTTGAGATTAAATCTCAATAATAAATTTCGGAAAGAGGGAAGGTGTGAAAAATACCTTATCGATCCCTCCATTGCAGGACTTAATCGGTAGCGAAAAGCATGGCATAAACTATTGATATATAACGAGTTACGCAAATAAGGCCGCGAGGGATGGGACTATCTTTCAGGGCAAATATCTCGTTAGACCGTCCTCGCCCCGTCTCGGCTGGGAAAGCCGTCTCGGTGGCCTCCAGCGAAGGAGAAAAATTGGGAAGTTGCCAGAAATCCTCGGGTCGGTTAGACTTTTTACCATGCACGACGGATTTTCAATTTGTCGCAACGGCCTGAAAACGATCCTTACCACTCGGCAGGTCGAAAAACTATCCCATGTTAGCGACGAATCTGCCCCCGCTGCCCCCCTAATGGAGAAATTTCCGTGAGACACTATCGCATTTTATTGAGTTTTGCCGTCTTTGCCGCGTCTTTTGTTTGGAATAGCGTCCTCGTTTCCGCGGATTGGCCCGCTTGGCGGGGACCGAATCGCGATAGTCTCTGCCAGGAAAAGGGCTTGCTCAAGGAGTGGCCGGAAAACGGCCCGCCGCTGGCCTGGAAAACGACCGGCATCGGCGAAGGTTACAGCGGCCCGGCGGTCGTGGGAAATTTACTCTATATCACCGGTCATAAGGATGACAAGCAGTGGGTTTTCGCACTCGATCTCGGCAAGCAGGGCAAGCAGGTTTGGGCCGCCGATTTCGGGCCCGTGCGACACCCGGGATCGGGCTTTCCCGGCACCCGGGCGACGCCGACCATCGACGGCGACCGGCTCTATGTATTGGGCATCGCCGGTGAATTGACCTGCATGGATATCGAGAACGGAAAAATAATTTGGCGGAAGGATTTCGTCAAGGATTTCGGCGGCGTAACGCCGAATTGGGGATTCGCCGAATCGCCGCTGATTGACGGGGAACTTTTAATCTGCACGCCCGGCGGCCGGGAAAACACGATGGTCGCCTTGAAGAAGACCGATGGCAGCGTTGCTTGGCATTCGGCGCTGGGCGATAAGACCGATTATTCTTCGGTCGTCAAAGCAAAGATCGGCGGCATCGAGCAGTATATAAACGCCACGCATCAAGGCGTCATCGGCGTCGAATCCCAGACGGGCAACTTGCTCTGGCGCTATGCCCGCATGGCCGTTCCGCCGGGGATGCATTCGGGCTCCAATATCGCTACGTGCATCGTTTCCGGCGATTCGGTGTTTGCCGCGCGGGCCTACAACCACGGCGGCGGCCGGGCCGACATCGTCCGCAACGGCGACAAATTCGAGGCCCAGGAAGCGTTTTTCACCGAGAAGCTGCAAAACCATCACGGCGGCGTGGTGCTGGCCGAAGGGATGCTCTACGGATCGAGCAATCCCAATTTGCTGACCTGCATGGATTACAAAACGGGTGAGGTCAAATGGGCCGACCGCGGTTCGGGCAAGTGCTCGGTGCTCTACGCCGACGGCATGTTATTTTGCCGCGACGAAAAAGGGCCGCTCACGCTCGTCGCCGCCACGCCCGAAGGCTACAAGCAAAAAGGCCGTTTCGAGCAGCCCGACCGCAGCCGCAAGAACGCCTGGCCGCACCTGGTCATCGCCGACGGGATGATGTACGTCCGCGATCAAGACGTGCTTCTATGTTACGACGTGCGGGAGAAGAAATAGTTTGGTATAATGGAATAAAATAATCATCGAAAACTCTCCCCGCTTAGCGGGGGGCAACGATTTATTATCGGTATTAAAGGATCAACGGCATGGCGCATTTTGAAATTCATTCCCGAGTCAATTCCGACGGTTCCTTGAACCTGAATGTCCCCCTCGGCATTTCTCAGGCTAATCGCGAAGTGCTGGTTACTGTTGACTCACTCTCCGATCCCGCGAAGGTATCGGTAACGGAGTGGCATAAGGTCATCGAGGATACCGCGGGAAAATGGGAAGGAGAACGTCTTTCCCGTCCCGATCAAGGAGCATTCGAACAACGGAATGTTTGGGCATGACTTATCTCCTCGATACGAATGCTTGGATTTCTTACTTGAATTCGCCGGCCTCGTCGGTGCGGGATCACTTGGCGAAATATTCTCCGCAAGATATCGCCATTTGCTCGGTCGTAAAAGCCGAGTTATACTTCGGCGCCTATAACAGCACCCGATGCAATGCGAATTTGGCATTGCTGACGATTCTTTTTCGTGGCATTCAGTCTTACCCCTTCGACGATGCCGCCGCGGAAATCTATGGCCGGATTCGAGCCGAACTTAGCAAACGCGGTACGCCCATCGGGCCTAACGATCTGATGATATCCGCGATCGCCTTGACGAATCGTTTTGTATTAGTCACGCATAATGCATCTGAATTCGGCAAAGTGCCCGAACTGCAGATTGAGGACTGGCAAATCTGAATTGGGTGTCCTGGGGAAACCTCTTCATCTTTCGATCCGTCCGATGCACATCGTCCTCTACGAACCCGAAATCGCCGGCAATACGGGAAACGTGGGCCGAACGTGCGTGGCCTTGGGGGCGAAGTTGTGGCTGGTTCGCCCGCTGGGCTTTCAAGTGGAGGACCGGCACCTTCGCCGGGCGGGCATGGATTATTGGGAGCATCTCGATTGGGAGGCGGTCGATAACTGGGAAGCATTGCTCCGCGCCTTGAGCGATAACCGGCTGTGGTTCTTCACGAAAACCGCTCCGCGTACTTATTTGGAAGTCGAATATCGCGCAAACGACGCCTTGGTCTTCGGCGGCGAATCGCGGGGATTGCCGCCGTCGCTTTTGGAAGCGCACGCCGATCGTTGCCTGCGCATTCCGATGCGCGAAAATGCGCGCAGCCTGAACCTTTCGGTGAGCGTGGCCGTGGCCGCCTACGAAGCGCGGCGGCAATGCGAAGCAAACGGGCGAAAGTAATCGCACCTATTTAGTTTCTGTTGCGGATTCATGCGTAGGGTGGGTCAAGCGCAGCGCCGACCCACCAAAATCGGGCGAATACTCATGGTGGGTCGGCGCTGCGCGTGACCCACCCTACCTCCCGCAACAGGAACTATTGGTGTAATCGCGCTTCGATGCGGCAAGGC
>JADLEL010000066.1 GCA_020846145.1 Pirellulales bacterium
ATGCCACTGGAACGCGGCCGCGACGGCCCAAAGGGCCGGCAGTTCGCCCAGCCCCAGGCAACGCCTGGGGGAGAAACGGCGCGGCATAACATTTTCGCGTCGGCCCAACGGGCCAATCGTTCACCTTTCCGAAGGAGACCGGCCGGCCCGATGGGCCTGAAATTAACGCGGCGGGGTCTCGTTCCCCTGGGCGTTGCCCAGGGCTGGGCGAACGGCAGGGCCTTCGGTCCGAAATCGAGGAAATCCGCGCTCGATAGCGCAATTCCATTGCTCCTTGCGATTCATTCCTTGAAATTCCCAGCAAACCAAATCATCGGGTACGCTTTATCCGGATGAGCCACATTATTTACCTCTAATCTTCGCCAATTACCCAGATTAGTGTTAATTAGTGTCGATTAGTGTTCCTCAAATCTCGTTGTTTTCGCCCTGAAGTGCCTTTGATTCCTTACACTTGCTTCACTCCGCTGAATAGTTATAAAAATTCAACGCCGCGGCACGGCGCACGGGGTGAAGAAGGGATTCCCGATTGACGAATCTTGAATCCGCAAGGAATATTCCGACGGCGCGCGAATCCACCCCTCGTCTCATATCCGTGAATTATTCGACATCCAAACAGAAATCTCCGTGCCCTCCGTGCCTTGGTGAGAAAATATCCGATCCAGCCGTCTGCCCCTGTCGGTTTGCCTCGGTCGGTTGCCCTTGCCGGCTTGTCCGGCAGCGCCATGCCCGAACGGGAGTCAATGGCCTAACTGTCCCCCCCAGGAGGTCTTCAAAGTCCGTAAACTCTCGTTTCCACGCTCCGGCGTGGGAACGAGGACTTTGCAGATCTCCTCGTGCAGCGGAACGTCGATTGGCGGCTGACGGGCACCACGCGCTTTCACTTTTTCTTCCGCCCCGCACCCCCCACTTGCGGATTGTTCGTGGACCTGCTAGGATCAAGGACGCATATTGGTATCTGATCCATTCACGCCAATTTTTTCGAGGGCATTCCATGTTTTGCTCATCGCGCTGCGCTTTCGCGCGAATGGCTGCCGTTCCCGAACCGAATTGCCTCTGCCGCGAAAAACAATGGAAATATTTCTCCCGCAAGCTCCTACCCTCAATATCCCCCTGGGCTATCGTCCGACAATGCATGAATCATTGCTTCCCGCTTGTCCTATAATCTGCAAAAGAAATAGAACGCCTGATAATCCCATTTGATTTTTTACCGGAATGAATGAAAAAAGCCAACGAGGAATGCGGACATGTCGGAAAAACGCCACAATAAAGTTGCAAAGTTTCAAATTCTCAAGCCCGCAGCCGGCACGACCTGGCCGGAACTTGCCAATTTGCTTTTCGCGGTGCGTTACAGGGTTTTTCGGCTTGCAAATCTTTGCATCAGCGAGCATTATCTCCATTATCATCTTTGGCGAATGGGAAAAACAGAAGAAATTCCCAAGTTGAAAATCAGCGAACTGAATAAAAAACTTCGTGAAATGATCATCGAGGAAAACGATAAAAAAGAAAAACAAAATAAAATCAATCAAGATGCAATCAATAAGAAAGGAGCATTAACTTCCTACGTCGTGGATACGCTGTCTCAAAATAAATTAGGCGCCGTAACCAGCAAGAGCAAATGGAAAGAGGTAATTCTGGGAAAAGCATCCTTGCCGACATTCCGCCTCAACATGGCGATTCCCGTGCGCTGCGATAAACCGGAACAATGCCGTTTGAAAATAAATGCAAATGGCGATGTTGAATTAGAGCTTATGATTTGCGAGCGCCCGCGGCCGCGAATTATCCTTAAAACCGGCGGTTTGTCGGGGAGCATGAAAAGCGTATTGGATCGATTATTGGAGAATTCAGCTCAATCTATGGAAGGATACCGACAACGCAATTATGAAATCATCCAAGATCGGAACGACGGGAAAAAGTGGTATCTTCACGTCTCTTACGATTTTCCCGCAACGGAGAGAAAGCCTAATTCCGAAATAATCGTGGGCGTCGATGTCGGATTTGCCCTACCGCTCTACGCGGCCTTGGGGAACGGCCATGCCCGACTGGGTTGGAAACAATTCCATTCCCTTGCCAAGCGCATTCGTTCTTTGCAGAACCAAGTTGTCTCGCGGCGGCGCAAAATGCTTCGCGGCGGCAAGGACTCGCTGACGCAAGACACCGCCCGCAGCGGGCATGGCCGCAATCGGTTATTGCAGCCCATCGAAAAACTCGCCGGGCGGATTGAAAAGGCTTATACCACGCTCAACCATCAGCTTTCGCGTTCCGTCGTGGATTTCGCGAAGAATCATGGAGCGGGAATTATTCAAATGGAAGATCTCGAAGGCATGAAAGACGCGATAAACGGAACATTTCTCGGAGAACGGTGGCGGTATTTCGAACTTCGGCAATTCATCGAATACAAGGCCAAGGAAGCGGGCATCGAAGTCCGCTTGGCCAATCCGAAATACACCAGCCGTCGATGTTCCGCTTGCGGATACATCAACATGGCGTTTACGCGGGAATACCGAGATAGTCATCGAAAAAACGGGAAATCCGCCGAATTTTTCTGTCCCGAGTGCGACAAACTCCCCGCGGATGACGAACAGCCCCAAAAACCGTATCCCACGGATGCCGACTACAACGCGGCAAAAAATTTAGCCGCCCTTGACATCGAGAAGATAATTCGGCGACAATGTGAAAAGCAGGGGATTTCCTACGATAAATCCCCGGAAAATAATGATCTTTGACAATTTACTTGAGGTTGCCATCAAGGTAGCGCTAGCCACTGGGCAATCGCGCGCCGGCAACCGAAGGCCACCCTGATTGGCCTAAAGGTTGAGAAGGAATGTGCATATTAGCGGCGTTTTTCGCCCTTTGCACCCGCTCACCGAACACCATCAGGCGGGTTTTTATATGGTTAATTCGACCTAAGATTCGTTTTACCAAGCACTTACATTCGTGGCCCTTGGATAAGCCCGTTTTTTGATGGGTGTATTCAGATTAACAGGTTTTCGACTTCGGCCATCACTTCTTGGATAAGCCCGTTTTTTGATGGGTGTATTCAGAGAACACACGAGCGTTGTCGAACACACAAGCCTTGGATAAGCCCGTTTTTTGATGGGTGTATTCAGAGTTAGTACACCCCGCCGTGTGGCAAAGGAACTTGGATAAGCCCGTTTTTTGATGGGTGTATTCAGATCAAGCGTATGCGTCTGCCAATTCCGCCACCCTTGGATAAGCCCGTTTTTTGATGGGTGTATTCAGGGACAGGCCGGGAGAGAAAAATGAACATCACTTGGATATGCCCGTTTTTTGATGGGTGTATTCAGGTTCGCTAATGCACCCTGCCGCCACCGCTGCCCTTGGATAAGCCCGTTTTTTGATGGGTGTATTCAGGGTAGTTTTACGGCGGTTTCCCGGTTGTTTTCTTGGATAAGCCCGTTTTTTGATGGGTGTATTCAGGACGGCAAGCCGCGAACCATCGAGACGCCACTTGGATAAGCCCGTTTTTTGATGGGTGTATTCAGGGGCGTCTGTGGAGAGAACGCCGGGCGCCAATCTTCGCCAATCGACGTAGCCTCCGCGAACAATTCTCTTTTCGCGTTTTCGGCTCTTCGTCCTTTCGCGATCCTCGTTTCCGCCCGATTGAAAAAAATCAACGCCGCGGCACGGCGCACAGGGTGAAGAAGGGATTCCCGATTGACGAATCTTGAATCCGCAAGGAATTTTCCGACGGCGCGCGAAACCATTCATTGTCTTCTATCCGCGAAAAATCCGACATCCAAACAAAAATCTCCGTGCCCTCCGTGCCTTGGTGAGAAAATATCCGATCCAGCCGTCTGCCCCTGCCGGTTTGCCCCCGTCGGTTGCCCTTGCCGGCTTGTCCGACAGTGCCATATCTGAACAGAAGTCAACTGCTTAACTATCCCCCCCCCCCCCCCCCAAAAAAGCCGTCCCGAAACGATTCCAATTAATTTCCGCCCTATCTCCCTCTCCCGCAACGCCTTGCGCTGCAATCCGAAATTATTTTCTTGAAAAAAGCCGCCCGCTCCTATATAAACATATATACAGTATATTGCCCCGCGCACTGTCCCCCATATCCCGACCCCCTATCGCCCGTATCCGGAATCCTGAACCCTATATTCTGTCCCCTCTCCCGCCACTCCTCATTTATGAAAACCAACCACCCCAAAACCGCCCCCAGCAACATATCCCCCTTCCACCATCCCCCTTCGTCATTCGTCATTCGGACTTCTTTCGTCATTCGAACTTCGTCATTCGTCATTCCTCCTGTCCCCTGTTCCCTGCCCCCTCAAAAAGCATTCGGCAAAAAATCCCCCAAAAAAACCGCGTTTTCCCCGAGAAATTCGCCATCCCGCTCCCGCACAATCCCCGAAAAACCTCAAAATCCGCTTGTTAAGCCGGAAGGAAAAAATCCCCGACCCTCATAAAACGCCCAAAAACGAGCTTTTTTCGCCCCTCCCGCATCCCCGCATGATCGCCCGATCGGGAATAATCCCCGCAGGCGAAAACTTGTTCTCGAATGCTACGACCGCAGACCCCTTTTGTTCAAATACTTCGTGAGCATGAAATCGTAGGGCGTGGAGGTATCGGCAAGGACGTAGTCGATTTGGGCTTCGGCGCAGGCCCGCCGATAAGCGGCCAGAAATTCCGCGATTTGCTTGCGGTAAACGTCGCGGACATAAGCCGGATCGATTTGGATGCGGTCGTTGTTCTCCAGATCGTGGAAGGCAATCACCTCGCGGAAGGGGAATTCGATTTCCGCCCGATCCAGAATGTGGAACAGGATCACCTCGTGGCGGCGATGCCGAAAGTGGTGCAGCGCGCGGATCACTTCTTCCGGCTCGTCGTAAAGATCGCTCAGAAGCACGATCAGGCAGCGGCGCTTGAAGCGGCCCGCCAGCTTGTGCAGCGTGGAGGCGATGTCGGTCTCGCCGCCCGGCTTGATGTCCTCCAACCGGTGCATCATTTCGTTGAAATGCCGCGGCGAGCTGCGGGCGGGCATGTCGAGGCGGATTGCGTCGTCGAACGTAGTCAGGCCCACCGAATCCTGCTGCCGCGTCATCAGGTACGACAAGATCGCCGTCAAATAGCAGCCGTATTGCAGTTTCGTAACGCGGCGCTCGTGCGCGTAGTTCATCGAGCCGCTGGTGTCCAACAGAATCTGCGCCCGCATGTTTGTCTCTTCCTCGTACTGCTTGACGTAGAGGCGGTCGGTGCGGGCGAGCATCTTGTAATCGAGATGCCGGGGGTCGTCGCCCGAGGAATACTCCCGATGCTCGGCGAATTCGACGCTGAAACCCTTGTACGGGCTGGAATGCAAACCGGTGATGAAACCCTCGACCACGCCGCGCGCCACCACCGACAGGTTTTTCACCCGCGCCAGCGCGGAAGGTTCGAGAAAGTTGTAGCCGGTTTGGGGCATGGTTTTCGGTCTTGGGTCTTGGGAGTAAAAAATTCATCGAGTCCTAAGACCAAAGTCCTAAGACCCAAGACCCAAGTCCTTTATCTCAATTGATATTTTTTTCTTAATATCCACTCCAAAGTCAATAGACCCACGAACAACGTCCAGCATAACGGGGGATTATACAGTTTGCCTTCGCTGAATTCGCTGCGGGAGCGGTTGGAGCGGTCGAGTTGATCGAGCAGCAGGTCGGCAGAACTGATGTGCAAATAGCGGCCTTTGGTGTAGGCGGCCAGCCGGGCGAGGAGCTTGTCGTCGAGGTCGAGCTTCTCGAATTCGAGATTCGCCCGGCCGACCTCGGCCGCGAGTTTATCCGTCGTTAAGCGTTCGTTTCCGAGCGTAGCGCTCACGTCGAATTGATACTCGCCGGCCGCGGGCGGATCAAAAACGGCATCGTAGCGGCCGGGCGATCCCGGCTCGGGCGCGAGGTTGAGGGAAGTGGACTTTCCGTCGGGACCGGTGATTTTCGCTATAACTTTTGCAGTCGAGGCGGCCTGGCCTTCCTTGTCGCGGACGGTGGCGGAGATGCGGATGCCTTCTTCCGGATCGTAGTAGGCTTTGTCGAGCGTGGCCGCGAGATTCGCGCCCGCTTCGAGGTTGGCCGCGCGCCCGGCCAGCCAGCGGACCATCTGCCCCCAGAAACGCAGGAAAGGCGATTCCTGGTTCATCGCCTTCGGGCCTTGCTGCCATTTCCGCGTGGTGTCGCCGGTGAAAATCGCCGTGCGGCCTTTGTCCAGCGGCTGCACGGCCAGCACCGGCATGGCGTTTTTATCGGCGGATTGTTTTGCGAGAACCGTCGCGCCGGGTCGGGCCGATTCGACTTTCGTGCAGCCGTCCAACGGCGGCAGGCCGGGCATTTTCGCCGGCCCCTGCTCGCTGGGAAAGAAGCCGGCGATGTTCGCGAAGATCGGATGCCGCGCGCCGTCCGGCGTGAGCGTGGGAAGAAAAGGATCGGTCGCCTGGCCGATCTCGCGGCCGCCGAGTTGGAGGGGCAGGACGTTGCCCAGCAGCGTGCCGGCGTATCCGCCTGGCCCAAGGCTGTGGTAGCCGCCGAGCATGACCAAGCCCGCTCCTTCGCGAATGCGCTTGACGAGCAATTCCTGCTGCTCGGATCGAAAATAGCTGCTATCGAGGTCGCCGAGGACGAACACATCGAACTTGCCGAAGGTTTCGGCATCCTTGGGGATGGCCGCGAGATCGATGCCGTTCATATTCGTCCGTTTGAGAAACACGTTCGGCCGGGTCTGCACGAGGGCGTAGAACTGCAAGTCGGGGTCTTTGGCCAGGAATCGATCGACCAGCGCGCCGTATTCCGCCCGCAGCGTGCCTTCGAGGTAGAGGACTTTAATACCCGCTTCGACCACGAGCGAGATCGCCGAACGCCGATTGTTTTCGGCGATTTTCTCTTCGGCCAGCGGTGGGATTTTGACCGTATAGGTGTGTTTGCCCTTCACCGTGGGGCGAAAATCGAAGGTAACGGACTGTGCGCCTTCGGGGACTGTCGCATTTTTCGCGGCGAGGTGGACATCGCCTTGTGAAACTGCCCCATCGCCGCGAAAAATGGGACTGTCCCCTTGGTTTGGCCCCAGCGCAAGTTCTTGCTCGGCGATTTTGTTGCCGTCTTCCTCGAGTTCGACGTGCACGACGCGGCCCGGCAGCCCGATGCCTTCCACCGACGCCGAAATGCGGGCGAGATTGCCGAGCGTCATGCGGTCGGGGCAATCGATGCTCGATACTTGCACGTCCCGGTACGATGCGCTCGTCCGCAAACTCGCCCCCACGCCGATCGCGTGCAGCCGCAATCCGGCTTTGTCGGCGGCTTCCAGCGGATTGCGGGCGGAATTGTTGATGCCGTCGGAGAGCAAAACCACCGCTTCCACGTCGCGGCGGGGCATCTGCCGCCCGGCCGCGGCGATCGCGCCGGCGAGCGAGGTCGAGGCGCCGTCGGGGGCAAGAGCTTTCAACTCGGAAAAATCCTTCAGCGGCCGGGCGTTTTCGGCGAATTCGACCACGCGGAGGTCGAAATCGTTTTGCAGCTTCTCCCGCCATTTTTCGATTTGGCCCCGGCCCTGGTTGAAGCGCGTAACGCCGGAGGTGTCGTCGGCGATGCTCATCGAGGCCGAACGGTCGAGCAGGAAAATCAAGCCCGGTTTGTTGGTCAACTGTTTATGATGGCTGTAAACCGGCCGGAAGATAAGCATTACGACCAGCAGAATGGCGAGACTTCGCAGCAGCAAGAGCGTCTGCCATTGCCCGCGTTTGAGTTGCCCGAACGCCCGCAGATAAAACACTCCCGCCAAGAGTATCGCGGCCGCTAGGACGAGCAACATCGTGCCGAAGCCGGAACCTTGTTCGAGGGTGAAGGAGTACATTATTGTTTTTGCAAGTTGCAATTGAAGAAGTCAACAAAATGACATCAACACGGAGGCACGGAGGGCACGGAGAACGAATGAAGGAAATGAGAAAGCACTGCAAAATGGCCGAATGATATTCATCTTTTCCGCCGTGTTCTCCGTGCCTCCGTGTTGAAATACATCCTTTGAATTTCCGCCGATCGCCCCCCGCGTGGACGCGTAGGCTGAACGGTTAGTTCTTCTTTTTCGATATTGTTCCGCTCTCGTTGATCTTCTTCATTCCCTCCTCGAACGCCTCTTTCCCCAGTTTAATCGATTTGACGTAAACGAGCGATTTCAAATCCTTGCCGATTTCGCCCTTGTCGCGCTTGTGGAGCAGGAATTTTTCGGTGGGAACTTGCGGGCGGATTTCGCCGGGCTTGGGGCTGGCGTGAAACGGCGGATCGACATAGACGATGGCCGAGAGTTCGCCGGTAATGGTGCGGTCGTCGGAGAGGGTGATCGTATGCATGTATTCCCGGCTGGGGTAGGTTCGGCCGGTGTACATCTTTTCGTCCTTGGTGAGTTCCTTGAACTTCCACTCCTTTTCCATCCATTCCTTCTTGACTTTGCACTCGATCTGCTTGACGGCCGTGAGCGGCACTTCCCGCTGCCGCTCACGCCTTTCGTCGCTGATTTTGAGCCTCGCGTCGCGCGTCAGATACACTTGGCCGGCGCAGATCTTGCCGTCCGAAAGCTCGACATAGCCCGGCCGGGCGTCTTCCCGTTGCGCGCTAGCAGCGCCAAAGGGGTTGATGACCGGCGGCTCGTCGGCAACGAGCATTTCCGCAAAGAGCAAACTTAGAAAAACTACATGATATTGCATGGCGGAATCAGCGCACTTTCAACACAACTTGGCCTGTTGGTTCCCCATCGCCGCCACGTGCCGGCGGATTGCAGATAGGGAGGCGGCGACACTCGGACGGAACCGGTTGCCGAACAAATCCGCGGGAACCGCGGCGGGCGCGGCCGCCATGCGGAGTGTCGGTAGTATCCATATCGAGTGAATGACGCATTGCCGAAGGCGATAACTTCGAACTCGCGCCATCGGGCCTGCTCGATCAGAACTCGACCTGATACTTTTGCGTCATTTTGCGGCGGATGTCGGCGGTGGCCGACACGATCGCCTGCCGGATTTGCTGGGTGCTGGTGGCCGCGGTGGCGGTTTCCTCGGCGCGGATGGCCCGCCGCTGGGTGCCGATCTCTTTGACCTCGGCCATTTGGGCGTATCTGCCGTTGGCGCCGTAGCGGTAGCCATAAACACCGCCGTAAGGACCATAGACGACGCCGCCGACAACGGGACGATAGTCCCCTGAGGCCGGGACTTGCGCCTCGCGGACGCCGGACTGGATGCCCATCGTTTTCACCGCCATCGACGCCTGCCGCAGTTGATCGGCGACGAACTTGCTGTAGTCGAGAAGCTCCTGGTCAACGTTCAGGATCGGCAAGCGGTCGATCCGCTTGGCGTACTTCTCGCAGAACAGCGAAGTAGAGGCCAGGTTTTTGGCGTTTTTCATGTCGTCCTTAATGTCGTCGGCCATACCCACGATCATGCGAAAGTACTCGCGCGACTTCTTCGCCTGCAAGGCCGGCAGTTCGCCGGGGCTGACGCTCGATTCCGATCCCTTGGCGGCGATCGCATCGCTGCCGACGGGCGATTCGATCACGTTCAGGAGCCGCCGCATGCCGCTTTTCGATAACGTGCCGGCGAGAGAAAACTCGTTCTTCTTGGCCTGCACCGTCCAGGACTGGAAATCGTTGATCGATGCACCCGAGTCGGAGAGGACTTGAATGATGAGCGGCTTAGCGATCGGCGCCAGGGGCGCGGCGTCGCTGTCGATATCGACGGCCATCTTGCCCGAAGGCTGTTCGCCGATTCGCACGCCGATCCGCACGCCCTGGATATTGCTGAGCATTTTCGCCAACTGGGTCAGGCTCGTCCGCGGACTGACGTTTTCCTGCCATTTTTCGAGATTTTTTTCCTGCGATTTCAGGTACTTGGCGACCCGCTCGTAGGACATCACGCCTTCGAGGTCCAGGGCCATGATGATTTCACTGCCGGCCTCGTCGGAATAGACGGCCGCCTTTTGCAGGTAGGGCGAAAGCGGCGGAGGAGACGTTTTGCGAATTTCGCGGATCCAACGCACGACCGCCTGGCGGTTCCCCGGCCCCATCGCGGCGAGCCGCCGGGGACCGAGTTGCACGATATACGTATCGTTGGGCCGAGCGAGCGCGGGAAGCCCCTCGATGGCGTCCGGCGTGCCGCCGCGCATTTGCGCTAATTGCTCCATCGAGAGATCCTGGTCGAGGTCCATCACGACGGCCTCCCAAAGCGGTTCCTTGAATTCGAAGTCCATCTGCGAAGCCAGCACGAACCGCGTGGCCTGTGGCGGCACCATTATCATCCCGGACTCGAAAGCCGTTGCGAGCTTCTCGTTCCAGCCCTCCTTCACGCCCAGCGGGCTGTTTTTCGCCTTCTCCATGTTCAGGAGCACGACCGCGTTGGCCGAACGCGGAATCAGATTGACTAAATCCTGGAACTCGTCGTCGCAAAAGCCGCATTGGCTCAAGACGAGAACCAACGCGATTGCGATGGGCGACCGCCCAAGAAGGGAAAAAAAAACACTCGAAAACCACGTGGAGGATTTAAGCAATCGGTTCATGGACGGGGCCTCTCCTGAATGAGTTTGGGGAATGCAGCACGATGCGCTGAAAAACCTGGCTATAATGGAAATTTCCACCCCTCCCACGATCTTCCGTCATTCTACACCTTGCCGCATCGCTTGTAAATGAGACGGCCCGTTTCCGGGTAAGCGTTCGCGCCCCGGTCGGGGACTGGTCCATTTTTCGGCGGGATAACGTATTTTGCTGACAAACGGTAGGCCGAAAACATGGCCCCGCCCCCTTCCCGCGGCGCGACCCGGAGTCATGGCTCATTCCCCGCGCTTTTAGAAACCGGTTCTCTGGGTATAATGGACAGACGGGCATTGCGCGTAAGCGCGCGATTCCGAAAACAAAGCCCTCCCCCGCAAATTGCGGGGGGAGATGCGTTGCACGAAAGATCGATCATGGATAATCCAAATAAATGCCGCATTCCTCGAGGATTTCCGCGAAGGGCCGTTCTTTTGCTCGCCGCGATCCTCGGCACGGCTTTTTTCACCGCGGAGCGAACGCTTTTCGCCGGCAGCGTCCCTGCCGAAGCGGCAGAGGCCCCGCAACCGCCCGACGACTCCGCGGAAAAAACCGAGAACGCCGAGCGGCAAAAGCAAATCGCCGCGCTCGTCGCGCAATTGGGCGATAAGGACTATTTCGTCCGCCAAAAGGCGCAAGAGGAACTGGCCGCCTTGGGATTCGAGGCTTACGAGGCGCTCGCCGCCGCCGCCGCGAACGACGATCTGGAAATCGCGGCCCGGGCGAAGTATCTCCTCAAGCTGATGCGCGTGGAATGGGCGGCCGCCTCCGATCCGCCCGAAGTCAAACGCCTCCTGAAGGGCTACGAATTGCTCGATGCCGCCAACCGCGAGGAACGCATCCATGCCTTGGCCGCCCTGCCCGACGGCAAGGCCGCGCCCGCGCTCTGCCGCCTCGCGCGGTACGAAAAATCCGGCCTCCTTTCCAAGCGCGCGGCGCTCGACCTCCTGCAATCCACTCCGGGCGGAGCCCCTCCAGCCCGGGAAATCGAGAATCTGCTCCCCAAAAACCTCGAGCGCGGCGCCCGCCCCGCCATGCAATGGATCGGCGCCTGGCTCCGCATGGCGCGCGATCCCCAGGCGGCGGTGGACGAATTCGAGCGGCTCATCGACGCCGAAACGCGGACGCTGAAGCGCGCCCCCGACGAAACCGCTCCCGAACTGGTCGCCGCCTTGATGCGTTTCCAGATCGCGCAGCTCAAGCGCTTGGGAAAAAACGACGCCGTCGTGCGGGCCATGCAGCGGCTGATCGAACTGCAAACGGACGACGCCGGCGCGATCGCCGAATTGGCCGAATGGTTTTTGGACCAAAAGGCGTGGGGACCGTTCGACGATCTCGCGAAAAAATTCGCCCCCCGATTCGATTCCGAACCGATTCCCCTCTACCTCCACGCCGCCGCCAAACTGGCGCAGCACGACGTGCAAAAGGCCGAAGAACTCGCCGCGAAAGCCCGCAAGCTCAATCCCGGCAAGGATGTCTTGCCCCAGCATTACCTGGTCGCCCAGTATTTGCAGAAAAAGGGCTTCATCCCCTGGGCAATCGAGGAATTCGAAATCCTCATCGCGCGCTCCGGCGACCAGGATTATCTCGCCTTCCAGACGGTCTGCGTGCTGGCCGAACTCTATCACGACCAGGGCAAGAACCTCGAGGCCGGAAAAACCATCGAAAAATTCGTGAAAAAGCCCTCCGTCCGCCGGCTCTTCGCGCCCGGCCCCGTCGTCGATCTCCCCTTGGAGCAGGTCCGCTCGGAAATGTACTATTACTACGGCTGCCATTGGGAGAGCCAGGGCGACCGCAAGCAACGGCGCGAAAACATGGAGCGCGCCTTGAAGGAGGACCCCGCCAATATCAACGCCATGATCGGCTATTACCGCCTCCCCGACCTGACGCCCGCGGAAAAGCGGAACGTCGTCCAACTCATCGAAAAGTCCGCCGCCGAAACGCGGGAGTCGATCCGCAACGCACGAACCAACCTCGACGACCCCCGCCAAATCCAATACGCCGACGCCAAGGAAGCGACCGACTGCAACCAGTTCGCCTGGTTGATCGCCAACACCGAGGGCAATTTCGACGAAGCCCTGAAGTACGCCAAGCGGGCCGTCGAGCTGCTGCCCGCCAGCGGCGGCATCCGCGACACGCTGGCCCACGTCTATTTCGCCAAGGGGGACTACGAAAACGCGGTCAAAACCCAGGAAAACGCCCTCGAACTCGAACCCCATTCGGCGATGATCGAAAAGAAATTGAAGGAATTCATTAAGGCGCGTGATGAGAAGAAGTAGGGAATAGGGGATGGGGGATAGGGGAGCAAAGACCAGCCGCTTGCAGCTTAGCAATGAAACGCCAATAAGCATCCACATTGCCTAAATCGTTCATGCAAATTTTCGATATTAACGGCACTCAAATCGCCTTCCTCGATTCCGGCCGCGGCATCCCGCTCGTTTTGCTGCACGGCTTTCCCTTGGATCACTCGATGTGGAGCGGGCAGATCGCCGGGCTTGCGGGCCGCTGCCGCGTCGTCGTCCCCGACCTGCGCGGATTCGGCGCAAGCGGCGCGAGCGAGGGCGCCGTTGCGATGGAGCAAATGGCCGACGACTTGGCCGCGCTCCTCGACGCCTTGGAAATCCGCGAACCGATCATCCTCGGCGGGCTCTCGATGGGCGGATACGTCGCCTTCGAATTCTGGCGAAAATATCCCGCGAAACTCAAGGCGCTGATCCTCTGCGACACCCGTCCCGAAGCGGACAGTCCCGAAATCGCGGCGAACCGCCTGGCGACGGCCGACCGCGTGCTCGGCGAAGGGCCGCGGCCGATCGTCGATGCGTTGCTGCCGAAACTATTTTCGCCGCGAACCCGCGCCGAGCAACCGCAAATCGTTGCCCAGACCGAGCGCGTCATGCTCGCCGCCGATCCGCGCGGCGTCGCCGCCGCCGCCCGCGGCATGGCCCGGCGCCGCGACTTCCGGGCCGAGTTGAAAAACATCGACCTGCCCGCGCTCGTCCTCGTCGGCGCGGACGACGCCTTGACCCCGCCCGCCGCCATGCAGTCCTGGGCCGCGACGATCCCCCACGCCGTCTTTCGCGTGATCGCCGACGCCGGCCACATGGCCCCACTCGAACAACCCGCCCCCGTCAATGCAGCCATCGAATCCTTCCTCGATTCGCTCGCCTGATCCGCACTGCTCCGCGTCCTCCGCGGCTCCGTGGTGATTTATTGCGAAAATTGCGGCCTAAACCGCTTTCCAGTTCGCCGGTGCGGCGGCCACATTGTCCCACGGTAACCGTTCACAGGGGACTGTCCCGATTTTCGCGGCGCAAAAGATGATGCGCCGTAAAAGTGCTTAATCGCCGCGAAAATGGGACTGTCCCCCTCGCGCCGCGCCGTTTGTCCATAAAATACGTTTTCGCGCCGAAAAATGGACCAGTCCCCGACCGGGGCGTGAACGCTTACGTGCTTTCCAACGGTCGGTTTGACAAAAGCGGGGGGCTGCAAGTATGATGAACGCACTTCCGCATCGATCCGCGTTGTGTCCCTGCGGGATGCAATGATCGGCTTCGCCTGCAAAAAAATCCTCGGGAGAATTGCCCATGTCCCTCAATCCCCTCCGCAACATTCCTTCGGTGAGCGAGTTGTTGGAAAATCCGAAGCTCAAGGGATTGGTCGATCGCATCAGCCACAACGCGGTGGTCGATACGGTGCGGACCGTGTTGGACGAAATGCGCGGCGAAGTGCAGAACGCTGTCGGCGAGAAGACGCTGCCGAACGTTGCGGAACTGGCCGAACGCATCGCCCGGCGGGTGATGGAAACCGAATCGCTCGGCCTGCGGCCGGTCATCAACGCGACCGGAATCCTGCTGCACACCGGCCTGGGCCGCGCTCCGCTGGCCGAGGAGTCGATCGCCGAGATGAACGCCGTCGCCCGCGATTACGCCAGTTTGGAAATCGATCTCGCCGGCGGCAAGCGTTCCCGCCGGAGTTTGGCCGTCGAGCCGCTTTTGAAGGAACTTACCGGTTGCGAGGCGGCGCTAGTGGTGAACAACAACGCCGGCGCGACGATGCTCGTCTTGGCCGCTTTGGGCTGGGGAAAGGAAGTGATCGTCTCGCGCGGGCAATTGATCGAAATCGGCGGGAGTTTCCGCTTGCCCGACGTGATGGCCTTGAGCGGCGCGATCCTCCGCGAGGTCGGCACGACGAACAAAACGCATTTGGCCGATTACGCGTCGGCCATCGGCGAGCAAACCGCCGCGCTCATGCTCGTGCATCCGAGCAACTATCTGGTGCAGGGATTCGCCGAGAGCGTGGAACTGCCCGCGCTGGTGGAACTAGGCAAGAAACACCGGCTGCCGGTGATCCACGATATCGGGTCGGGCGCACTCATCGATTTCGCGCAATTCGGCCTGCCCGGCGAACCGATGGCGAAGCAGAGCCTCGCCGACGGGGCCGACGTCGTGCTCTTTAGCGGCGACAAGCTCATCGGCGGGCCGCAATGCGGCATCATCCTCGGGCGCAAGGCCGCGATCGAAAAGATTCAAAAGCATCCCTTCGCCCGCGCGCTCAGGGTCGATAAGCTCACGCTCGCCGCGCTCGCCGCCACGCTGCGGCTCTACCGCGACGAAGAAAAGGCGAAACTCGACGTGCCGCTGTTGCGCTTGCTCGGCACTTCGCCGGAAAATCTGAAAAACCGCGCCGAACGATTGGCCCCGCAAATCGCGGCGGTGAAAAAGGCCGTCGCGGCGGCCGAAGCGGTGCAGGACATCACCTATCTCGGCGGCGGCTCGATCCCCACGCAACAGCTTTGCACCTGGTGCATCGCCGTCACGCCCGCCGGGATGACCGTCGATCGGCTGGCCGCCGTCCTCCGCGCGGGGACGCCCGCGGTCGTGGGCCGCATCCGGCAAGACCGCCTGCTATTGGATCTCCGCAGCGTGTTTCCCCGCCAAGACGTCGATTTGGTCGCGGCCGTGGAAGCGCTGGGAGCGGAGTAGATGGGGCGGTCTGATCTGGGGAAGCCATAAATTTATTGACCTTCGCTCGGTTAATGAGCTTTTCCTCGATACCGGGCCGAAGGCCCAGCCGATCTCCCAGCCCTGGGCAACGCCCAGGGGAGAGGAATACCATTGCGACACTCCCAGGCCCAAAGGGCCGGCAGTTCGCCTTCGGGAAGATGAACGATTGGCCCTTTGGGCCGACGCAAAAATGTTTGTTGCGACGTTTCCCCCAGGCGTTGCCTGGGGTTGGGTGAACTGCCGGCCCTTTGGGCCGCCGCCGCGTTCCGACGGCCTTCATCGGTTGGGTACGATTCAGCCGGAGGACTCTCAAAAGACATCATTCGCGCTGCTTGCCCGACTCGATAGAATTGGCTATGATTGTTTTTTCCCGGCGGGAAATACCGCCGGAAAATACTTTCCCCTAGGAACCGTCGCCATGCAGCATGAGGATTCGGGACTCGTCCAACACGAACAGGTTGACGCCAATTACCTCGAGCGCCGCAAGCTCAAGCGGAGCGCGGGGTGGATTCTGCTCTGGGCGCTGGGCGTGGGGGCGGTCATATCGGGCGATTACGCCGGCTGGAACAATGGCTTGGCGCAAGGCGGTTTCTGGGGGCTGGCCATCGCCACCCTGCTCATGGGAGCAATGTATTTCTGCATGGTGTTCAGCATCGCGGAGCTTTCGGCGGCCCTGCCGCACGCGGGCGGTTTCGCCTCGTTCACGCGGAACGCCATGGGGCCGTTCGGCGCGTTCGTTTGCGGCGTAACGAACACCATCGAATACATCGTTACGCCGGCGGTCATCGTCTTCTATATCGGCGGCTATATGCGAACCCTGATTCCCGCCGTGCCCGACTATGTTTGGTGGCTGCTCTTCTACGGAGTCTTCGTGGGCATCAACATCTACGGCGTGGCGCTGACCTTGCGGGTGAGCCTGGTCATGACCGTTATCGCGGTGATCGTTCTGGCGATATTCTATGTGAGCAGCTTTGCGACCGGCTCGTTCCAAATCGCCAATTTGTTCAACGTGGCGGCCGATCCGGGCCAATCGGCTCATTGGCTACCCAAGGGCTGGCTGGGCGTGTTCGCGTCGCTGCCGTTCGCGATTTGGTTTTTCCTGGCGGTCGAGGAACTGCCTTTGGCCGCCGAGGAGGCGCACGACGTGGTCAACGACGTTCCCAAGGCCCTGATTTGGAGCATCGTTACGCTGATGATCTTGGCAATACTTACCCTGGTGACGAATACCGGCGTCGGCGGAGCGGAAAAAATGGGGAAATCGACCGCCGCGCTGGCCGAGGGCTTTCAGGCCATTTTCGGCGTCGGCACGGCGACCGTCGTGCTGACGTTGGTCGCCCTAACCGGCCTGATCGCCAGCTTTCACAGCATTATCTACGCCTACGGCAGAATTCTCTTCGCCCTGTCGCGGGCGGGATACTTGCCGCGCTGGATCAGCGTTACGAACCGCAATCATACGCCGCATATCGCGCTCGTCGTCGGGGGAGTCATCGGATTCGGATGCACGCTGTCGGTGAAACTCGCCGGCGGAGAGGGGGAGCAGTTGGGGACCGTGGGGGCCACGCTCATCAACATGGCGGTGTTCGGCGCCGTTATCGCCTATGTGATGGTCATGGTGAGTTACATCAAGCTGCGCTATTCGCGCCCCGACTTGCCGCGGCCCTACAAAAGTCCCTTGGGCATTCCGGGGGCGGCTTTGGGGGCCGTTTTGGCGCTGGCGGCCTTGGCGGCCACGTTCGCTTCAGTGGAATATCGCCCGGCGGTCATCGCCGTGGCGGTATTTTTGGCGGTCGCCGTCGGGTATTTCCTCCTCTACAGCCGGCATCATCTCGTCGCCCAAGCTCCCGAAGAGGAGGCCGCCTTGATCGCCGCGGCGCAACGGGAATTGGCGAGTGGTGCCCCCGAGTAATCAATTTTCCTCATCTCAATGAAAGGCAAAACATGGCGTTCCAAGGCTTGCGCGGGATGCTGACGCTCGACCAACTGCGCGAAGAAGTACAAAACGGGCGGATCGACACCGTGCTGCTGAGCTTCACCGACCTCTACGGCCGGCAGTTCGGCAAGCGGTTGGACGCCGAGTATTTTTTGGAGGGAGCGGCGGACCACGGCACACACGCCTGCGATTATCTGCTGACGGTCGATATGGAAATGGAGCCCGTTCCCGGCTATCGGGCGGCGAGTTGGGAGCGCGGCTACGGCGATTTCCACATGCAGCCCGACATGGCCACCTTGCGCAAGGCCGACTGGCTGGAAAAAACCGCGATGGTGATTTGCGATTTGCGCGACGTCCACACCCACGATTACGTGCCGCACGCGCCGCGATCGATTTTGCGGCGGCAAATCGAGCGCGCGAAGGCGATGGGCTACGACGCCATGGCCGGCTCGGAAATCGAATACTACATTTTCCGCGAATCTTACCGCGAGGCGGCCCGGGCGGGCTACGCGGGATTGGAGCCTGCGGGTTGGTATCTGGAAGACTACCATATCGTCCAAGGCACGCGGGAGGAGCCGCTCAACGGCGCGGTCCGCCGGCATTTGGCCAATTCGGGCGTGCCGGTGGAATGCTCCAAGGGCGAATGGGGCCTCGGCCAGCACGAGTTGAACGTCCGCTATGCCGACATCCTCGCGATGGCCGACCGGCACGTCGTTTTCAAGCAATGCTTCAAGGAAGTCGCCGACAAGCAAAACGTCAGCGTAACGTTCATGGCCAAGTTCGACGCCGGCCGCGCCGGTTCGAGCTGCCACGTGCATTGCAGCCTGTGGAAGGACGGCAAAAGCTTGATGGCCGGCCCTCATCTTTTAGGCCCGATTCATGCGAGCGACGTTTTCGGCTGGTTTTTGGCGGGTTGGATTCGCCACGTGCCCGAACTGATGGTCTTTTACGCGCCCACGGTCAATTCCTACAAGCGATACCAATCCGGCTCCTGGGCGCCCACGCGGCTGGCGTGGAGCCACGACAATCGGACGGCCAGTTTCCGCGTGGTGGGCGAAGGGCCGAGCCTGCGCATCGAATGCCGCATTCCGGGAGCCGATTGCAATCCGTATTTGGCGTTCGCCGCGGTCCTGGCTTCGGGCTTGGACGGGATCGAGAAGAAATGGGAACCGCCGCCGATTTTCGAGGGCGATATGTATGCCGCGCGCGATTTGCCGACCGTGCCCGCCACGCTCGCCGAGGCGGTCGAACGATTCGAGAAAAGCCCCTTCGTCCGCGAGGCGCTGGGCGCGGAGGTCGCGGAGCATTACGCCCATTTCTATCGCGTCGAGCAGCAGGCGTACGATCGGGCGGTAACCGATTGGGAGCGGCGGCGCTACTTCGAACAAATTTGACCATCAGTAGCCGTCTGTTCTCTCAAACTAGCGCTGCGGTGTTTTTCATAAAGAATTTGAGATCTCTTGTGGGAGGGGGCGATTTACATTTCCGCGGGGGAAGGTAGAATCGCAGCCCTAGCGTTCGATTTGGTATCCCGGCGTGCGTTGGGATCGGACAGCTAAAAAACGGATGGATAGACAAGGCAGTTGTAAGGAATCGTTGTTGGCAAACGGGGGGCGGAAGCAATACAATCGAAAGTTAGCCATTATTCGACATGTGTTCGGAGGTTCGCTTCTGGTTGGCACTTGTAGTTTGGGCCAATATTATGACCGTAAGCTATCACAACTTTAGAAGCTGACGTCAACTGGATTATGCCATGACGAAATATCTACTGCCTTGGATGCTCATCTGCATGTTTGCCCCAAGCGCCGTAGCGGGCGAACCCGGCTACTTGAAGCCCGGCACACCCGAGGTGGGTGGCGTCCGGCATCTCTGCTTGATCTATCACGGGAGAAAGAGCCGTGTGGCTTGGACCCGTGAGGCACTTTTGCCCTATGTAGCCTACGTTGACCGGCAAGGGAACCCCGTCGATTGGTTGTTCGACAGTTTTCTGTTTACCGAATTCGCACACGACACCGGGATTTCGTTCTACCATGATACGGGCAAGAAGCCCTGGCCGACCGTTAACGACTGGCAGTGGCTCGTCGATGCTTGGTTTCGCGAGAATACGGGCCTCATCGGACTGGAACGGGCGATGGATTCGGCAGGGAAGGTGCTCAAAGAACCGAACCGGAAAGCCAATGTCGTGATTTCCGTGCCGTTGCCACAACAGAGCATTCGCGAATTCGGACCACTACCCGGGCAAAACAGGGTTCTTGACTTCAGCAAGCTGGAAGATCGGCAGAAAGCGTTGGCCTGGTATGTTGACTGCGTGTCGGATCGATACGCCAAGGGAGACTATCCCCACTTGCGTCTTCTTGGATTCTATTGGACGTCGGAGACGATGCCGGATTCCGATCGTGCGTTGGTCAAGTGGTTCGCCCGTTATCTTCATCGGAAAAATGCCAAGTTCTATTGGATTCCTTATTTCTCGGCCGCCGGGATCGAGCACTGGAAGGATTGGGGATTCGACGCGGTCATGCTACAGCCGAACCACTTCTTCCATGCGAAGTCGCCGGCATCGCGGTTGACGGACACCGCCAAGCGGGCCATGGGGGCTGGGTTGGGCGTGGAAATGGAGTTTGATGGCCGAGCGCTCCAGTCGGATCTCTTCCGAGAACACTTTTACAACTACCTTGATGCTGGAGCAAAGTACGGTTGGATGACTGAATCGGTATTGGGGTGGTATGAGGGAGGCGGATCAATCAAAATGATGCTCGATCGGCCCGACAAGGGCCGGGAAATGTACGATGCTTTATACCGCTTCGTCAAGGGCGCCTACGCACCGAAGACACCGTAGCAAAGGAGGATCGCATAATTGACCGGTAATCGATTATGAGGCCCGCCGCCGCAATACAAATGCAAAGGAAATCATCACGACGCGAGCAAGAAGGACGATTGTGCGCAGATTCGGGGACGGCGACTGTCCAACTGCCACCGATGGTCAGCAAATGGACTTGGATGCTCGAAGCAGTGATATTGCCCAGAACCGTCAGCTAGCGATGGCCGGTTGCGCCGCCGGCAAGGTTCAGGCTCCCGTTGCCCGTGATGCTCGCATCGATCACCAGTGCGACGGATGAGTTAATGACGTGGTTGCCGCCAGCAACATCGATCAAAGCTCCTGTACGCGTACCGTTGCTGTTGTCTCGCTGTTGTCCAACGTGATTGTCGAGCCGCTGAGCGAATAATTCGTTGCTGCGATTCCGGCATCAAGAACAATTTGGGCGACCGGCGCCGGCCTATCCACATGTACCTCGGCCATCCCGTATGTCCAATTACCGAGCGTGGACCTTTTGCCATCGGTGTTGGTTGACCAAGTAGGAGAATGATGCCTATGATCGGCCTGACGACTTACGCCCGGAACGAAGCCAAACAGTTCCAACTCCCCGCCGCGTACATCGATGCGCTGGTTCGCGCCGGTGGTGCGCCGGCGCTCTTGCCGCCGGTGGAGGTGGATGCGGCGGCATGGCTGGATCGCTGCGACGGCCTGATTTTAACCGGCGGCGGCGATATCGATCCTGCCTCCTACGGCTGCGCGATCCATCTCACCAATTACATGATGGACCGGCAGCGCGACGCCTTCGAGTTGGCCTTGGTGCGCGAGGCGTTGCGGCGGGAACTGCCGCTCATGGCGATATGCCGGGGAATTCAGGTGTTGAACGTGGCCTTGGGCGGCACGCTGATTCCGCACATTCCCGACGCAGTGGGCGAGGAGGTGCTGCATCGGCTCCCCCCGCGCGAACCGACCAAACATGCGGTGGAGATCCTTCCCGATTCCCATCTTGCCGAAATCCTCGAATGCACCGCGTGCGTTCCGGTTTCCTGGCATCATCAGGCGATCGGCAGGCTCGGCGCGGGATTGAGGGTAGTTGCCCACGCCCCGGATGGGATCATCGAGGCGGTCGAGATGCCCGGCAAACCCTGGTTGATCGCCGTGCAGTGGCACCCGGAACTCTCGGCGGCCGAAGATCCCATCCAACAGCGTTTGTTCGACCGATTCGTCGCGGCGGTTCAAAAAAAGTTACGATAATTTCGTTTAGCCCGGAGCCAACGGCGACGGCGAAATGGGATTTTGACAACACGCCATTTCGATAGCGCACAACGTGAAACGCCGTCGCCGTTGGCTCCGGGCTATACGAAACGATATATTTCTTCGCGGATTGGTTGCGGCGATGTCGGAACGTGGATTATAATTCGTTTCTGTTGCGGAAAGATCCACCATGAATATTCACCCGATTTTGGAGGGTCGGCGCTAAAGCTTGACCCACCCTACGCATGAATCCGCAACAGAAACTAATTCGATTTTTCCCAGGAGGACTGTCATGAAACTCGAAAACAAAGTTGCGTTGATCACCGGCGCGGCCGCGGGCATCGGCCGCGAATCGGCGGTGTTGTTCGCCGCCGAGGGGGCCTGCGTGGCGGCGGTCGATCTCGATGAAGCCGGCGGCCGGCAGACGGCGGCGACGATCGAGCAAAACGGCGGCAAGGCGATATTCGTCCGCGCCGACGTTTCCCAAAGCGCCGATTGCCGCCGGATGGTCGAAACGGCGGAAACAACTTTCGGCAAACTGGATATCCTCTTCAACAACGCCGGCATCATGCTCAGCGCGGACGACGACGCCGTCGCCACCGAGGAGGACGTTTGGGAAAAGACGATGGCCGTGAATGCCAAGGGCGTCTATCTGGGCTGCAAGTACGGCATTCCCGCGCTGCGGCGGGCGGGGGGCGGCGCGATCGTCAATACGGCCTCCTTCGTCGCCATGCTCGGCGCGGCCACGCCGCAAATCGCCTATACCGCCAGCAAAGGGGCGGTGCTGGCCTTGACCCGCGAACTGGCTGTCATCCACGCCCGCGAAAACATCCGCGTCAACGCGCTTTGCCCCGGCCCGCTGCGAACCGAACTGTTGATGAAGTTCCTCAACACCGAGGAAAAGAAGCAGCGGCGGCTGGTGCATATCCCCCTGGGCCGCTTCGGCGAATCGGCGGAAATGGCGAAAGCCGCGCTGTTCCTGGCTTCCGACGATTCCTCGTACATGACCGGCGCGACCTTTTTGGCCGACGGCGGCATCACCTCCGCGTATGTAACGCCGATGTGAGGAGGGGGAGAGTGGAGAGTGGAGAGTTTTCATTCCCACGCAGGAGCGTGGGAATGAGGGATAAAAAGGAACCAACATCATGGAACTCAAGGTAATTAATCCGTTCAATCAGGAAATTGTCTGTGCGCTGCCCTACGCGGACGATGCGAAGATAAGCCTATCGCTCGATCGGGCGGAAAAGGCATTTGCGAGGTGGTGCGCGCTGCCCGTGGCGAAACGCATGGACGTGGTGCGCGAAGGGCTGAACCGCCTTCGCACTCGAGCCGAAGACGTCGCCCGCGACGTTACGCTACAGATGGGCAAGCCGCTTGCGCAATCGCAATCGGAATTCCGCGGGATGCTCGATCGGGCGGAATATATGATCTCGATCGCCGAGCAGAGCCTGGCCGCCGACATTCTCCCGCCGAAGGCCGGTTTTACGCGGCGGATCGATCACGCGCCGCTGGGCGTGGTGTTCAATATCGCCGCGTGGAACTATCCGCTCTTCATTCCCATCAACGTGATCGTGCCCGCTTTGCTGGCCGGCAATACGGTACTCTTGAAGCACAGCGCGAAGACCCCGCTCTGCGGGAAGCATTTCGAGGAAGCCTTCGGCGATCTGGAAATCCCGCACCTGGTAACGAACCTCATTCTCACGCACGAGCAGACCGACCGCGTCATCGCCGACCGGCGCGTGGGATACGTGGCCTTCACCGGTTCGGTGGAGGGCGGCAGGCGGATTTACCGCCGCGCGGCGGAACGGCTGATCGACGCCGGCCTGGAATTGGGCGGCAACGATCCGGCGTACGTCGCCGAAGACGCCGACCTCGATTTCACCGTGGAAAACGTGGTCGATGGCGCGTGCTACAACGCCGGCCAATCGTGCTGCGCCGTGGAGCGCGTTTACGTGCATCGGTCGCTCTACGACCGGTTCATGGCCAAGGCGCTGGAGTTACTCAAGCAGTACCGCTTGGGAGATCCGTTCGATCCGCAAACCAGCATGGGCCCGCTGGCCGCCGCCGACGCCCTCGAAACGCTCCGCGAACAGACGGAAGACGCCGTCCGCCGCGGCGCGCAACTGCTCTTGGGCGGAAAACGGCTGCCGGGCACGCGCGGCAACTTCTTCGAGCCGACGCTGCTGGCGAACGTTCCCCAGGATGCCGTCGTCATGCAGGAGGAAAGTTTCGGCCCGTTGGTCCCGGTGCTGGCCGTGGCCGACGACGACGAGGCCGTCGCGCGGATGAACGATACGCGCTACGGATTGACCGCCTCCGTTTGGACCCGCGACGCGGGCCGCGCCGAGCGGTTCGGCCGGGACGTGCAGGCCGGCACGATCTACCGAAACCGCTGCGATTTCCTCGATCCCGCGCTCCCCTGGACCGGCTATTACGATAGCGGGTTGGGTTCCACGCTCTCGCGCTACGGCTTCTTCCACCTCACCCGGCGAAAGAGCATCCATTTTCGAGACTAGAGCCTATCCCGAAGCCTTAAAACGTTGGAGTGGCGGTTATACTGCCACCCCAACAGATATGGATTTTAGGATAAGCATAAAAAGCAATCAATCGAACATCGAGGCCGACGTCATGGATCGCCGCGAAAGAGCATTGGTCGTGCTGCTGCGGATTTCCGCGATCGTCTTGTTGACGGCGCTCATTCCCGCCGTGATGCCGTTTTCGTGGATGATCGCCATTCATCGCCAGTTGGGGATGGGCGAACTTCCAGATGGTCCGATCGTCGGTTATCTGACCCGTTCTTGCTCGGCCCTCTACGCGATGCACGGCGCGTTGGTCTATTTCGTTTCGCGGGACGTGCGCCGCTATTTGCCGGTGGTGAAATGCCTCGCCGTGCTGGGGATCGTTCTGGGAGCGGGACTGTTCGTTCTCGATCTCGCGGTGGGCATGCCGTGGTTTTGGATCGCCGGCGAAGGTCCGTGCGTGGCTTTGCTCGGCGGCGCGTTTCTTTGGCTGGCCTCGAAAGTTCCCGGCCGGCCGGCGGAAGGTGGATAAAAACCCTTAATCTGCAGCGATTGCGGAATGCGTGGAAATCGTAGGGTGCGTGCTTGCACGCACGCTTTTTCCGCGGGAAAGCGCCGCGCGTGCGTGCAAGCAAGCACGCACCCTACAGGATGTTTCCGCAAACAGAAACGAATTATCCTTCTCGACGGCTATTTCATCCGCTTCCAATCGTATTTCGTTTTGCCGTCGCGGTCGAGCAAGAGGAGGCGGTCTTTCGTCAATTCCAGTATCGGCTCGTCAACGCGGTCGCCCATGGCGCTCAGGATCATTTTCACCTGCGCTTCGGGTTCGCCGCCGACGGTTTGCTTTTTCAAACGACCGGCTTCCACCGACCACTTCAAATCGAACTTCAATCGCGGAGCCGAAATGGCCGCCCGCCAGCCTTCGAGTTCCACGATCATCGTGCCCGTGCCGCCCTTCACGAGCGTCAGCGTCCGCCTGCCCTGAAATTCGTCTTCCCACGTGCCGAGAATCATGCCGCGGAAGCGGGCATCGGCATCGAGAGCCTGAGCTTCGGAGTCATTCTGGACGAACTCCGCCGATTCCCGGCATTTCCAGCAAACGAGAGCGGCCAAGCCGCCGATCAGCACGAGGGACAGGATCCCCGCGAATCTCTTGCGCCGGCCCGGATGTCGCTTCTCCGTTGCGTTTGCATCCGATATTTCGGAGGAGGAGGTTTTTTTCGGCTCGATCATTGCTTTTTGCTTTCCTTCGGCAGGATGAGCGGCGGCCGATGGGCTTTCTTTCGCATCCAATCGATGCCTCGATGGATCGACTTGATCTCGATGATGCGGCGTTCCAGCGCGAACTTGCCGGGGAAATCGAGTAGAATCAAGCCGATCAGAATGGTCAGGATGCCTTGCCCCGGCAAGACCAGCATCGCGATGCCCAGCAGCAGGAACGCGACGCCGGCGATATTTTTCAGCGCCACGACCAGGCCTTTCAACAAGGGGTGAGCGGCGTCATGTGCATTGAAAACCGGGTGGCGGTGCAGAAAATAATCGGCGGGAATCCGCACCGCCAGCCAGGGAACGGCAAGGAGGCTTCCCGCAAAAGTCAAGGCGGAAAGCGCGCCCAACCACCACAATAACGTTTCGTTGGTATGCAACCAGGCGAGCATCGGCCGAAAGATGCAAAGGAAATTAGCCGGCAGCACGTTGAAAAAGTGGTCGGGCGCCACGCTCGCGCTTGCGTGAGCATGAGAATCCCGCGGAAAACATGCCCACGCAAGCGCGGGCATGGCACCCAAAACCAAATAACCGCCTTCTTCAACGGCCTGCTAGGGGAAAAAATGATGGATATCTTATCAGGTTACCAAATCGCCTGAGACGATTCAATCGCTCCCGCCGAATGGCGGGAATACTGCAAAGCCCATGAAATCTTCGTTCCCCAGCTTCGCGCGGGAGCGCAATTGCGCCGCGGGCGGTTGCGGCACGCACTTGGGCGATTCGTGGAAATGGGCGTCGATCAAACCGATCCCATCGAACAAATCGCCGCCGGCCAAATCACCTTGACCGACAACGTGCAAGTGCGGGAGATGGTGGCCTGTACGCCCGACCAAATTCGGCAGCGCGTGCGGCGGATCATCGCGGAGGCCGGCCCGAACCGTCTGGTGGTATCCACCACCGGTACGCCTCTGGGGCCGATCGGTCCCCGATTGGCGGAGAACTACCGTGCTTTGATCGGCACGGCCTTGGAATGGGGACGACCATGAAATACATGGATTCTCGCCAACGTGAAAATTTTTTTCGCTCCGAACATTTTTCCATCCCCCCGCTATGGCACGATCGTTGCCGCGGGATTCTAAAAAAACGGCGCGGAATTAATTTGAAGTCTCGCAAATAGGTAATGGCCGGAATGGGGGCATGGTTCAAAAGCCCGACCATTCGTAGGACAGGTTTCCAGCCAGTCATTCGATTTGCGCGGGAGATTAAACTGCGTTAAAAGTCCGGTTGGAAACCTATACGACTTCTGAACCATGCCGGGTGGCCGTACATCCGCCACCCCCAAATGGGCGTCTCGTTAGCCAACCAAAGCTCGGTAGCCCCTCTTGCAGGAGCAATAGTCCTTGGATATAAAGAATTAATTATGATAGCCGCGTCTATCGCGTTTTGGCGAGAAGCGGCGATGCCCGGTTTCGCTCAATCGCATTCGGAAAAGAGCCGTCATCATGCAATCGGGGAAACGAAAAAAGCGATCGGAAGTCGGAACAACGACGCCCTCTTTCAACGGGGATATGTTCCTCGGTGAAATTCTTTCGGGCATCACGGGCAAGAATATGCGCTGCGCGCAACGCACGGCGGAGGAGCGCGTCAGCCTCATCCCGGATACGGCCAATCTTTCGGACCCGTTCGCCATTCGCGTGCAGGATGAAAATCGACAATCCCTCGGCTACCTCTCCCATTCCACGGCGAAATGGCTGTCGCCGCTGCTGAAGGCGGGGAAAGTCCGCGCCGAAGCGCGAATCCCCCCGCGCTCCGGCTTCGCCCAGAGCCTCAAACCGTCGTCGATACCCTTGCTGATTTCCTTATTCCGCGCCTCACCCATGGAAAATTTTTGGGAGATCGAGGGAATCGAATCCCGGAAGGACGTGCTGCATCAATTGGTTTGCCGGGCATATCAAATCGCCCAAGACTATCGGGAACCGACATGTGCCGCATATCTTTCCGAAGGGCTTCGATCTTTGTCGAAGCAGAACCTGCACCCGCAAACGCAATTCTTATTGGCGCTCCTGGCGGAGATGGGTCGGAAAAAAGGCGGTTAATTCCCCGCGTGCGGCGTCGAGATGCCCTACGACCGCAAAGGCCGCGAATAACCGTTCACGGGGGACCGTCCCGATTTTCGCGGCGCAAAAGATGATGGTGCCGGAAAAATGCTTAATCGCCGCGAAAATGGAAATGTCCCCCTCGCGCCGCGCGCAAAATACGTTATCCCGCCGAAAAATGGACCAGTCCCCGACCGGGGCGTGAACGCTTATTCGCCGTCATTCTCGGCATTCCGATGTTTCACCGCATTTTACTTTCACTCGCGGCGCTAACCTTCGTCCTGCCCCACATCGGCGGACGGCGTTCGCTCCATGCGCAATTCCTCGGCCCGGCTCCTGGCGGGCAATTCGAACTGGCCGAAGGCGTGCAACTCGATCGCGTCGAGGGGACGGCGTTGGCGCAATTGGAGCGGGTGAAGGCGTTTTTGGCCGACGAAAAATGGGACGACGCCGTCGAAACGCTGCGGCAACTCATGGAGGGAACCGACGAAAAACTCATTGCCCTCAACGAACAACGCTACGTCGGGCTGCGCGATTATTGCCAGTTGCAGTTGGCCGCGCTTCCGCCCGAGGCGCTCAAGCTCTATCGCGGACGGGTCGATCCCCTGGCCGAAAAGTGGTATCGCGAAGGCGTAAGCCGGCGCGACCGGCGACTCTTGCTGAAGGTCGTCGAGCAGGCCTTTGCCGGCAGTTGGGGCGACAAAGCATTGCTGGCCCTGGGCGACCTCTCCTTCGAGTCGGGCGATTTCGCCGCCGCGCGCTGGTACTGGGAGCGGATAATTCCACATGCGCCGCCGCCGAATTCGCCGACGAATATCGAGCAACGACAAAAATCCTCGAATCGCGACCAATGGTCGCGGCTTTATACGGCTTGGCCGGGTTATCCCGACGCGAAGCTCGATCCGGCTTCCGTCCGCGCGCGATTGGCGCTGGCTTCGATCCTCGAAGGCGATCGCTCCCGCGCCAAGGACGAACTCTTGGAATTCAACCGGCTGCACAAGGAGGCCCGCGGTTGGTTGGCCGGGCGGGAAGTGGTTTTCGCCGAGGAACTTGCCAAGTTGCTGGCCGAGAGCGACAACTGGCCGACGACGGCGGAAAAGACCGACTGGCCGACCTTCGCCGGTTCGCCCGCGCGGAATGCGATTGCCCGGCTTCCGGTCGAATCGGGCGGCGTGGCGTGGCGGCTCCCCTTGCCGATCGCGGCGAGCGCGACGAGGCCCTTCGCGGCCGACGATCCGCATGCGCCGTTGAGTTATTATCCGATTTTCTCCGGCGAGCTTGCGCTGGTGAACACCTCGCGCGAGATTTTTGCGATTCGGACGGCAACCGGCAAGCCGGCCTTCGGGCAATCGGCGGCGATTTACCGCGATCCGCTCGACCGGACTGCCGGCGAGGCGGCGCTGCCCGCCCTGGGCGTGCCGCGCTACACGATGACCTATCGCGGTGGCAAAGTTTACGCCTGGATGGGTTCGCACTTGACGAACCAACCGCTCGTGGACGCTTCGTCCATGAAGCCGGGCTATCTGGTCTGCCTGGATTTGCGGGCGGAAGGCCGGCTCCTGTGGAAAATTTCGCCCGAAGAAGGTTGGATGTTCGACGGCGCGCCGCTGGCCGACGATCGCGGCGTCTATGCGGCGATGCGGCGAAACGACATCCGCCCGCAAGCCTACGTGGCGTGCTTCGATCCGCTTACCGGCCGGCAGCGTTGGCGGCGGTTCGTCGCCGGCGCGGAAACGCCCAACCGCGGCGTGTTCGGGCAGTATTCGCACGATCTGCTCACCCTGTTCGGCGATACGCTCTACTTCAACACGAACTTGGGCGCGGTGGCGTCGCTTTCGACCGACGACGGGCGGATACATTGGCTCAGCCTCTATCCCCGCGCGCGGCGCGGCGATATGGAGCGGTTGGCCCCGCACTGGAGCCGGGATCTGAATCCCTGCGTGTATCATCGCGGCGTCCTCTACGTCGCCCCCGCCGACAGCCCGCGGATTTTCGCCCTCGACGCCGGCAACGGGCAAATCCTCTGGCAGTCGGGCGCCGAAATCGAAGACGCCGTCCATCTGCTGGGCGCGACCGACGATTATCTCATCGCCGGCGGCTGGCGACTTTATTGGATCGACCTGAAGGGCCAACGGGCCGGCCGCGCGGTCCACTTTTGGCCGGAAGGAAGCGAGAAACTGGGGCTGGGCCGCGGGATTCTCACCGACCGTCTGGTCGTTTGGCCCACGCGCGATAAAATCCTCCTTTTCGACCGACGCACCGCCAAGCCCGAAAAAACCATCGAGCTCGGGCCGCGCGGCGTAACCGGCGGCAACGTTTTTCTGGCCGAGGGGAGCATGATTATCGCCACGGGCAGCGAACTGATTTGCTTGCAGCCGGGAAAGAATAAACAAGAGTCGGGGGAGAAGAGAGAGTATGCGGTAGGCAGTAGGCGGTAGGCAGTGCGAAGCCGCAAGCGGCGAACATTCATCATTCATACTTCATAATTTCCCCTATGGGTCGCCGCGCACTAAGAAAAATCGATCCCACGCTGGACCTTTCGAGGCATTTCCGCGCGTTCGCGCAACTGCCCCAGCCGTGGGACGCGGCGGCGATTTTCGGCCGCGAGGCGCCGCTGGTGGTCGAGGTCGGTTCGGGCAAGGGGCTATTCATGCGATCGGCCGCGGCCGCCGAGCCGGCGATGGATTTCTTGGGGCTGGAAATCGTGGAAAAATACGCCAAATTCTCCGCCGCCGGGCTGTTGAAGCGGAACCTGACGAACGCCGTGATGGTCGCCGGCGACGCCCAGCGGATTTTCAACGAGCTTTTCCCTAACGATTCCCTCGAAGCCGTCCACGTCTATTTCCCCGATCCCTGGTGGAAGAAGCGGCACCGCAAGCGCCGCGTGATGAACGAAGGATTTTTGAAGAACGTCGAGCGCACGCTGAAGCCCGGCCGCTTGTTGCACTTCTGGACCGACGTGGAAGAATATTTCACGGCCACCCTCGAACTGATCGCAACCTCTACCACCCTCCTCGGCCCGCTGGAAGTCCCCGAAAAATCTCCCGAACACGATCTCGACTATCGCACCCACTTCGAACGCCGCATGCGCCGGCACGACGAGGCGGTGTATCGCTCGGAGTTCAAGAAGCGAGAAAGTTGATCTGGTCCTCGCGCCCCATTCGAGCTGAAACGACGGGCGATGTATCCGTTCAGACTTTGATGCGGCAAGGCGACTGTCGCGCCAACGATGCCTTCCGGGATCGCGCAAGCTATGATAGCATAGTGCTTCGGAATTGAGGGATTGACAAGAGGAACAATCTCATGGATTTTTTGAAAAGGGATTGTTTTTTCCGGGAGATCAAAGGATTGAAGGAAGGAACGATCGCGAATAATGGCAATCCAACCGTTACCGGGCAATCGCCTTAAACCATTATCTCGTAACGGATTAAGACGCATCGTGCTTGCGATGCGAGAAGACCGGCGATTTGCGAAAAACGAAATGATCCGTTTGCCCGCCTGCAAGATGTGCGGACCTTAGGCAACAACTCTTTGGAACCGATCTTTTCGATCGTTCCGGCGCAACGAAATGGGTAACCGTTCACAGGGGACGGTCCCGATTTTCGCGGCGCAAAAGATGATGGTGCCGTAAAAGTGCTTAATCGCCGCGAAAATGGGACTGTCCCCCTCGCGCCGCGCAAGAACCCTATTAACAAAAAGAATCGTAAGGAGAAGCATGATGAGTTCGCATTCGTGCAATTGCAAAAGCAAGTCGAAATTGATGGCGTTGGGGACGCTTTCGTTGTTGGGATCGTTGGCGCTGTTGACGTTCGCGCTATCGAACGGTTTCGCCGGCGGCGATTCGCAGGCGCCGTGGTATGCGGATGACAATCCGCCGGCGAGTAAACCTTCCGCCCATTCGGCGACGCCCGTTTCCCTGAATTCGGAGCCGGCCGCGGAGCCGGCGAAAGACAGCGAGGCGGTGCATTTCGGGAAAATGCTGTCGAAGGCGTTCCACGAGGCCGCCATGAAGGCGCAGCCGGCGGTGGTGATGATTACCAACCAACCGGCGGCCGCGAAGCAATCGGCGCGGGGAAAATCGTGGTCCGATGACGATTCCGAGGATTCGCCCTTCGGCATGCAAGGCTCGCCGTTCGGCGAACTGTTCAAGAGCAATCCCGAACTGCGGCGGTTTTTCAAGGAAATGCCTTCTCGGCCGGGATTGGGCGTTCCGCGCAGCGCCGTGGGAGCGGGATCGGGAGTGATCGTCGATCCGTCGGGCGTGATCTTGACGAATAACCACGTGGTCGCCGGCAACGGAAAGATCGTCGTCCGCTTGCAGGACGGCCGCGAATTCAAGGCGAAGAGCGTGAAAACCGATCCGAAAACCGACGTCGCCATCCTTCGCATCGAAGGCGCCGGCAATCTGCCCGTCGCCAAACTCGGCAACAGCGACAAGGTGGGAATCGGCGATTGGGTGCTCGCACTGGGCCAGCCCTTCGGCCTGGAAGGAACCGTGACGGCGGGCATCGTCAGCGCGAAGGGGCGCGGACTGGGCATCGCCGGCCGCGAGGACTTCATCCAAACCGACGCCGCCATCAATCCCGGCAACAGCGGCGGGCCGCTGGTCGATCTCGACGGCAAGGTTATCGGCATCAACACCGCCATTTCCACCAGCAGCGGCGGCAACCAGGGCGTGGGCTTCGCCGTGCCCATCAACCTGGCCAAGTGGGTCGGCGGAGAACTCGACGAGCACGGCGCGGTGCGGCGGGCTTACCTGGGCGTGATCATCCAGCCGATTACGCAGGCGCTCGCCGAGCAATTCAACGTGAAGGTCAAGGAGGGCGTGCTGGTAACCGACGTGCAGCCCGACTCGCCCGCCGCCAAGGCCGGCATCAAGCCCGGCGATATCGTGTTCGGGCCGTCGGGCAAGCGCGTCTCCAGCCCGAGCGAGTTGCAGGGACTGGTCGAGCGCGTCGCCATCGGCAGCAAGCAGACGTTCGAGATCCTCCGCGACGGCAAACGGATGTCGCTCGACGTAACCGTGAAGGAGATGCCGGAGAACATCACCCTCGCCGAACGGGGCGAAATGCCTGTGCCCAAAGACGAATCGTCGAAATTCGAGAAGCTCGGCATCGGCGTGGAGAATCTCACGCCGCAAGTGGCCGAGCAGTTGGGCATCAAAGCGGAGCAGGGCGTGGTGATCACCGAGGTGCGGCCCGGCAGCCCCGCCGACGCGGCGGGAATCCGGCCGGGGATGGTCATCGGCGAAGTCAATCGCCGCGCGGTCGAATCGGTGGGCGATTTCCGCAAGGCTTTGGCCGCCAAGCCGCTCGATAAAGGCGTCCTGCTGCTCCTTCGCACACCCGAAGGAAGCCGCTTCGTGGTGATCGCCGCGGATGGCGAATGAGCGAATTGCGCGGCGTGGTGCGATTTACCGTTAGCCCCCCGTGAGGAACCGTAAAACAATAAGTTGCCGAAATCGTAGTAGGCACACTCCGTGTGCCGACTGTAAATTACGGCACACGGAGTGTGCCTACTACTTTCCAATTCGGTAATTTATTCCTTTACGACGACTTAGTGCACGGGGGGCGACTTTTTATCACCAGAATTATGCGAATTACGAATCTGTAAATTCCCCTCGGGATTCCAACCGATTTGGGGAAGCGGCATTATGCCGCTCTTGCCCAATTCTCGCGTCGCGCGAATCGCCTGCCGGTCAATCGCGGGCGACCAGGCGCGAATGGAGGTCATTGACGGCTTTCTTGGCGAGCTTCTCCCGGTTGCGGGAATGCCGGCCGAGGAGCAGTTCGGAATCGATCGCCAGATCGTGCCGGAACTCCGCGACGATCGAGTCTAAAGCACGGCCGCGGGCGTTTTCGCCCTCCGACGCGGCGAGGGACGATTGCGTTGCCGCCTTCGCCAGGGAATCGGCCATTTCTTCATACGCCGAATCATCGAGCCGCTCGGTTGCGGAGTTAAGCAACCGCTCGGCGAATGCAAGTTCGCGTCGATTATCGAAACTCGAGAGTTCGGCGTCGCTCGACCGGGCGAAAGGCGTTCCGACCAGGGTACTCTCCAGCAATCTCGCCGCCGGCACGATCTCCGAGAGGGAAGCAAGCCGGTTGAAAGCGGCGGGCGCCAGCCAGGGGATTTCGGCCGCGAACGGCGCGGAAACCGCGAACGCCGGCGGGGCGATGGCAAGGCTTGCCTTGGAGACGGACGGCAATTCCGCAAGGAATCCGCCGTCGGCCGCATCCGCCACCATCGCCGCGCTCTCCTCGGTCGTCGATGCCGTGTAGCCGCTTGCCGGCGATTCCGGCGCTTCGCCGGGGAGTTGCGCCGCCGCACCCGCGGAATCGGCGGCGGAAGCTCCGGAGGATGGCGGCCCGATAATCAGCGATTCGGAGATGATCGAAACGGCCGTAAGTTCCGAGGTTCCTTGCACTTCGACGGATGCGGATCGGAGGGGATTATTCTGGATGTGATAATTCCCGCCGGAGACGACGATCGAACCGAACGTCTCGCAGGATACGAAATCGTTGACGTTGTCCATGCGCGCCGCGCCGGCCGGGAACACGAGATTGTCTCCGGGCATGGGCTTCGCGTCTCCCACCCAATTCGCGCCCGTGGTCCAATTGTCGTCCGTGCCGCCGCCGTCCCACGTTACCGTGCGGATGCCGATCTGAATGCTTCCATCCACGAAGGTCCAAACCAGTCCGCCGGTGTCTTCGACGAGCCGCTGGACGTCGAGGGCCGTCGTTCCCAGGTCGGCCGCCGGATTCACCGCGAATTGCAGGTTGGCCATCGTGCCGCCCGGAGCGGTCGAGCCGTTTCCTTGCGTATTGTAGAAAACGACATAGACCGTGCCCGGCGTCGTATCGGGATTGGCCAGCACGGCCCATTCGGACGCCGGCCAGTAAGCGGTTCTCTCGACGCCGGAGAATTGCAGCTTCGCGGTATCGTAAGCCACGGCGAACGAGGCGCCGACCACGTTTACGCCCGCCTCGATGTCGATGTTGACGGGCACGCTCGCCACGCTGCCCCGCGCCGCCGTGATCGCGAGCGGAATGCTTATTTGGGGATCCACGCCGACCGTTCGATCCACGCGTCCGCCGGGGAGCACGGGGATGTTGGGAATTTCCGGAGTGGGAATGAGCACGATCTTCTGCGCCACGTAAGTGGCGTCCAAACTGGTAAGTTGGCCGTTGCCCGTCGTATCGCCCACGATCACCGGATCGGTCCAATCCGCAATGTCGAAGCCCGAATTAAGGTCCACGACCACGCCCGAAATGCGGGCGGGGTCCAACGGCGAGTAGATGCCGTCGCCATCGACATCGCCGATGTACAACGCCTTGTGAACGGCATTGTCGCCTTTGGCTTGAATGCCGCCCTCGTTGACGTTGAGGTAGGTGATCTCGAGGACCTCGCTGTTGCCGTAAGGCGCCGCATCGGGCACGACTGCATTCAACTTGATCAAGTTGAGGTTGAGGCCCGAAAGGATGGTGGTGCCCGAAAGGCCCAGTTTCATCAAGCCGGGCGTGGTCAGGTTGGAAGTGAGAACCCAATCGAACGGCATTCCCGACGCGAGCGTGGCGGAATTGATCGTCAGGAGCGTCGGATCGTACTCGATCCACAAATCGACGGATTTTACGCCCGCGGCGTTGTCGATGCGGATCGGAATGCCGTTGCTAGCCGTGGCGGGGAGATTCACGTTCTGGCCCGCGCCGCGGGTGAAGTCCGGCATGCTCACCACGCGCGCGGTCGAAGATGACACGATAAAGGATGAAACGTAGTTGCCGCCGGGCGAAAAATCGCCGTTGCCGTCGAGCAAGGAGCCGGAAACGTCCTGCCAGGCATCCGCGCCGCTGACGAGCGTTACCGTATAGGTGTCGGCCGCCAGCACTCCGCCGGTCTTCACGAACGTCATGGTGTTCGCGGCGGCGTTCCAGACCATCGAACCCCTCACGGCGCCCACCGTGCCGCCCACGACCGTGATGTCGGGCAAGTCGGCGGAAACGTCGATGCCGTCGTAGAGATTCAATTTCAACAGATTCGCGGGTCGATTGAACTGCACGTCGAATCCGCTCGGATTCGTCGTGAAACTCGCCACGCGGAACGTGTTCTGGTTGACCGTTACGTCGAAACTCTTGCTATTCGCGCCGCCGTCGCCGTCATCGACCGTCACCGTTACGCCGGAGTAGGTGTGCGGCGTCGTGCCGGGCGTGTAAGTATGGCTGATCGTAAAGCTCCGCGTGCCGACGGAAAGCGGGTAGGTTTCCAACGGGCCGTCCTTCCAGTCGATCGTAACGGTATGAAGGTCCACCAAGCCGGGATCGGTGAAATTCACGGTCTGCGTGAACAATTCGCCGCTGAATGCCGTCGCGTTGGCGATGGCGCTGACGACCGGAGCCACGTTGTTCACCGCGATCGTGGAGAAGTATTCGCGATACGAACCCGGAACGCCGAAGTCTCCGTCTTTATCGCGAATGGCCATGCGGACGGTCTTCGAGGGATCGTCGTTCAAGTACGTTCCCGGCACCGTAACCGAATCCAGGGCCGAATCGACGATCTCGAACGTGCCGTTGTTGTCGAAATCGTAGGCGTAGAGGTAGCCGGCGCCGGCGTCGGCGGAGGAAACATCGCCCTGGCCGACGAACAACGCCAAACCGTTCGAGCCTTCGTTGACGGCGCCGCCGTTGAGCGGGATTGCCGTGGGCGCGACGTTGTTGACCGTGCGGCTCAGGGTGCCCGCGTTGGCGTGCCCGCCGTCTTCGTCCACCAACGTTACCCGAATGATGTCGGTTACGAGGGCGTTATCGTCGTAGAGGTGGGTTTTCGGTCCGCCCGAAGTGTAAGTGTTCGAGGTCGAGTCGCCCCAGAACACCAACCATTGCGTAACGGTGTCCGTTCCGGGATCGGTGATCGCACCCAGGGTCAACGTGTAAATCGATCCTTCGTCGATGCTGCTCGCGCCGCTCAAAGCGATGGTCGGCTCCACGTCGATTACGACGATCGAGGCCGAAGCCGGGCTGCTCGCGCCCGAATCGTCGTCGGTAACCACGAGGCTGACGACGTAAGGTATCGCGCCGTTGTCGTTGGGGGTGAAGGTGAAGCTCGCAAAGCCGGCCCCCGTGCCGCTCAAACTGGCGTACGGAGCGCCGTTCTTCGTCACCGTCCAGGCATACGAGAAGACATCCAAGGTGCCCGGATCGGTCACCGCGGCCGTAACCGTGATCGGCGTGCCTTCCGGACTGGTGGCCGGAGCGCCGAGTATGGCGGCCGCGGGAGCGACGTTGGAAACCGTGGATGTCGCGGAGTCGGTATCGGTGTCCGTGTCGTCGTCGGTGAGCGTCGCGCCGATCGTATAAACGTCGCTGGGCGTGGCCGTGGGATTGTCGTCCAGGTACTGGTGCGTAAAGCTGAACGCGCCGCCCG
>JADLEL010000067.1 GCA_020846145.1 Pirellulales bacterium
AACAACACCTGCGGATCAAGGCGTTTTATGGCGCCACGCCCAACGCCGTGCAGACCCAAATCTGGATCGCGGTGTGCGTTTACGTGCTGGTGGCCATCGTCCGCAAGGAACTCCGACTCGAATGCAGTATGTATCAAATCCTCCAAATCCTCAGCATTTCACTTTTTGAAAAAGTCCCTGTCCAGCAAGCACTTACGTCATATATTTCACAAAACGAAAAAACCTGTTTCCCTAACCAGTCGGTATTGTTCAACTTATGATGGGACAGCAGTGATCTTATATATACCGCGCTCCTCCGAAAAATGGTAGCGAACCGGAAGGTCTCCATCCTGGTCCCGCGCCCTCGATCCGCACAAGTTTTCCCCTTCTCGAAGGTTTTTCGCAGGTTATAATAAGGGCCGTCAAACGCCCATTCGCCCGCAATCGCCTTTACTCTTTACGTATCCTTTCAATGGCCAACCGCGACAACCACTACGAAGCCGCTTTCGAGGAATACCTGCGGAGCCGCGGCGTGCCTTACGTGGCGGTCGATGAAGCGCGGCGGAGCGTGCTCTCGGACGGCGGCTCGATCAAAAGCCTCGATTTCATCGTCTCCACGCCCAGTCAGGTTACCTGGCTGGTCGATGTCAAGGGCCGGCGGTTCCCGTCGGGCGACGAGCAAAAGCAGTATTGGAAGAACTGGTCCACGGCCGACGACCTCAAAAGCCTCGCCCAATGGGAGTCGCTTTTCGGCGAGAGTTTTCGCGGACTGTTCGTCTTCGCCTACGACGTGCTGGGCGACCGCGCCCCGCTGCCTTCCGAGCAGCTTTTCGAATATCGGGGCAAATGGTACGGTTTCGTGGCCATTCCGCTGGGCGATTACGTCGATCACGCCCATCAGATATCCCCCCGTTGGGATACCCTGGCCATGCCGACCGCCGAATTCCGCCGGTTGGCCCGCCCGCTGGAAGAGCTTTTGGGCGTTTCCGAGATTCGCATTGCGGAGAGTTTTTGAGTATAATGGCGCAGTCAAGTCATCCGTTTCAACGACCAGCATAATGCCATGATAACTCTTGAATCCGTCCTCGTTCCCAGGCTCCTGCCTGGGAACGCACTGTTGGAGAGGCTCCGCCTCGAAGCGAAAGTGCGTGAAATTATGTAGGATGGATCAAATGCGATACGATATTACGATATTTCCACTACCGCAGAGGAGGCAAAGCCTCCGGGACAATGTGTTCCCAGGCAGGAGCCTGGGAACAAGAGTCAACTTTGCAGTTCTCCCGTTTCAACGACAAACATAATGCCATGATAACTCTTGAATCCGCTATTCGTTGGGGAAAAATGTTCGTCTTTGCGCTCGCGGTCTATCTGCTTTCCATTTGCACGCTCTTCGCGCAAGAAGGCGCTGCCGCCAAGGGCGGCGGTGGCGGCTCTTGGATCTTCTCCTACTTCCTCACCGGGCTTTCCATCGTTTTGGGACTGCTGGTGATTTGCCGCGCCAGCACCCGCCGCGACCGCGTTCGGCCCGAAGCCTATTCCGAAGGCAAAGGCGGCAAGGGCAAAGACGAGTAATGATCGATCTGGGAATTCGATCGAAAGCCTCATTTTCGGAATAATCCGAAAAATCCCCTCCCCCCCGATAAACCCTCATTAGCGGGCGTGCTTCTTGATCCGCGGACCTATAATTGATAGACCGCCGTACCTCGTTATTTGCGGGAAATAAGGGGTTTTTCGGTCGGGGTGTTGCCGCAAGTGTTGCCGTTTTGTGGTTTTTCCTGCCCAAAATCCGCCCATAGGTTGTCGGCGATTTCCTCGGCATCAAGGTTGACGTAAAAGCTCATCGTTGTCTGAATGTTCGCATGGCGCATCAGCCGTTGCAAAACGGGAGTGGTAATCCGTTTCGCCCATCGGGTGCCGAATGCCCGTCGGAAGTCATGGGCCGATGCAAACTTGCCCTCGGCCTTGTTCGTTACCGCTCCGGCCAGCTTCCCGATCTTGCAGATAGCCTCGGAAACCCGTTCCATCGTCAAGTTGATGCCGAATACCTTCCCTTCCCATTCGGCCTCTGGAAAGGTCGCTTGCAACCACTCGGCAAATTCGGGAGTCAATGGTGCCGTTTCATCCCGCCGGGATTTTTGGCCCGCGGCTCGAATAATGAAAACCGGCCTCTTGCCCGATAGGTCGATACGAAACGGGGCCTCGTAATCCCACGACAACGAGAGGGCCTCGCCAAGCCGCAAGCCGGAATGCCATAAGCCGGTCAGTAACCGCCGCCACTTCTCGGCATCGGCGGGGCGTACCTTATCGACCGCCGCAAGCATTCGTTCAAACTCCTCGGTCGTAATCGGCCGCCCCTTCCCCCGGCTTCCCTTCGCGGCTTTCGGCATATCGAATCGAGGGGCCTTGACCATCATGCCTTGCCGCTCAGCCCATCGCAGGGCCGCTTTCAAGTGCATTAGAGTTCCCGCCAAGGTCGTTTCCCGCATTCCCTCTTTTCGCAAGCGCGTTTGAAACGCGGACATAACCGCCGTTGTCAGCTTGGCAAGTTTGTCGGGGGCCATTAGTCTTTCAAGATGATTGAACGCGGCGGAAAAGTTTTTTTGGGAGCTTCGGGTTATCATCGGGAACCGCTCGGCCTCGAATCGTTCCCGAAATTTCTGCCAAGTGATTTTCGAGGGCGATTGACCGCCGCCGCGCTGTAACTCTCGCTCCCACTCGCCCGCCATTCGCTCGGCTTCCCGGCCGTTGTGTGTGCCGGTCGATTTCACCACCCGCCGATTCGATACGGGGTCAACGTAGTACATGGAGAGACAACGGTTGCCGCCGTTGCTCTTCACCTTGACGCAAATTTCATCGGACATAGATACATCCTCCCATTCAAGAAAAATCCCCGGCGGGCCTTGTTCACGCCTACAAGAAGCGTTGGGCATCCTTGCGAAATGCCGCAGACCAACCGGGGAAGTTTGCGTGTAGCTTTGATACGCATGGGAAAGAACCTTGTAGTTTGAACACTCTCATTATCGGCATCTTACCGCCCAAAGTCAAGCCGGGCAATCCGCCGCCGCTTCCATCGGCATCCCCTGGGCATCGTCGGCCTGGGCAATCAGCCCCCGGCATTCCCGCCACCTGCGCCGCGCCGCCGTGAATAACAACCGGGAAACGTACCGCCCCGCCCGCTCATGGCTCCCAGCCATGATGAACGGCACCCCCTGGGCAATCCAGCCCAAAACGCTCCCGACCGCCGCCGCCGGGGTAACTTGACTCCGCCACTCCCCCGTTTCGAGGTCCAGCCAGGTGCATTCCACCACCACGGCCCGGCATGGGTAGGCAAGCAACCGTTGGATTTCCCGCTCGAATCGCTCCCAACTCGTTCCCACACAACCGAGTAGGTCGGACAGGGATTTCCGTTCAATCGCCACAAGGCTTTCCAATCCGGCCACGGAATAATCCCCGGTTGCCAGGGTGCCGACAACCGACCGCAAGGGCGAGAGGTCCAGAGGGCATTGTTCCCTCGTATCGACGATTGCCGTTATTTGCTCCGGTCGGATTTCGGCGGGAATACTTTTCATCGTCGTTTGTCTCTCATAACCGGCTTTCCTGTTGCCCCGCTGTTGCGTTCGGAGGGGTCAAGTCGAGTCGAAACACCTTTTCCCGCCGAAACGCTCTATACGGCCTCCTGTTGCGTTTAACGGGCGCGCCACCCGATAGTGGGCTTTTCTGTTGCGTAAGCCCGCCGTTTGCAACCATCACTCACCTTAACTGGGGATAATTTTTTCCCCGGTTTTATTGCGTAAGCCCGCCGTTTGCAACCATCACTCACCTGAACCGCCTTGTCGATCATTCTTCCGCTAACGCCAACCACCTCGCCGATCTGGTCGCGGGCTTTGCCGGAATCCAACTGTGGTAATTGTTCCACAGTTGCCCCAGGTTGATTTCCTTTGCGTACTTTTTGTCTTTCCTTCGCCTTCTCTCGATACGATTCCATGTTCGCCCCGATCATCGCCCACTGCGATTTTTGCAAGTGGAAAAAAGGGCGGGGCATCCATGCCGCCGCCCCGCCGCCACAGCCGCGGAGAATCGGCCAGGGCGAGTTTTCGTCGGTCATTTTGAAAAATACAGATCGACGGCTTTTTTAATTCCGTCGGTCGGTCTCGCGTCGAAATAACCGCGATTGGGAGTCGCTTTCATCACGCGGACGTAATTTTCAATTC
>JADLEL010000068.1 GCA_020846145.1 Pirellulales bacterium
CGTTAAGGATCGGCAATTCAATAACGGTCGTGTTTTCCGTAGAGTGAAAACATCTGAGGGAACACTAATATCCGCTAATCTCCACTGATATTAGTGGTAATCAGTGGAAATTAGTGTTCCCCTTTGCGGAGCACCACATTCACGACAATTATTGATTTTTCGGACCTAAGCAATGTCAATCGCCGATCCTACGTTTGAGTCTGGCTCGAAAAACGCCGCCGATTCACGGGATTTGCTTCCACCCGATTGGCGGTTAGCCTAGTCTCGGCGCGAGAAAACGGTTAATATGTGAAAATGCGTTGAGTACCCGGTGGGCTTCCAGAGGATGTTCTTTGCCGCAATCCGCCCTGGGAGAATCCCGGGCCAAGGAGGTGTTCCCTGAGCCAATCTCGCTTTCAAATCGGAATCTGGACCGTGGCCGCCCTGGTGGCGCTGCGGTTGTGTTTGGGATGCCACTTTCTCTACGAGGGAGTGTGGAAAATCAAGCATGGCGACGAATTCACCGCCGAGCCGTTTTTGAGCCAGGCGAAGGGGCCGATCTCGGGCTTCTTCTACGCGATGGTGCCCGACCAGTACGGCCGGCAGCGGCTCGCCCTGGGTGAAATCAAGGACGAAAAAACCGGCAAGATGGTCGAGTGCGTCGATTGCGAGCCGGTCGCCGTTCGCTGGAACGAAATCCGCCAAAATCTGCTGGCGCATCTGAATCCCGGTCCGCCGGCGGGCGCGGAGGCCCGCAAGGATTTCGATCAATTCAAATCCGATTCGAAGGAAGTGCTGGAGAAATCCCAGGCGTCGCTCCAGGCATATTTCGCGGAAAAAGAACTCGTCGAGGCCGTGAAAGCCTATTTTCAATCGCTCGACCGCTTTGAGAAAGATCCGGAAAAGAGCCAGGACGCCCCCTTCCAGGAGGAACGCCGCTGGAACCGGATGATGGAGCTTCGCGGCGAGGCGAAAGTCTGGATCGACGAGTTGCAAGACCGCGAACGCGCATTCATCAATGCGCTCCGCGAAAAAATGCCGGAGGAATATCAGGCGCAAGTCACCACTCTGCCGGGTGGATGGAAGCCTTGGAAGTGGTCCCAAATGCAATTCATCAATTTCGCCGTAACTTACGGCCTGACGGCCATCGGCCTGTGTTTGATGGCGGGATTGTTCACCCGCTTGGCGGCGTTGGGTGGGGCGGCCTTCATGTGCTTCGTGGTGATGACCCAACCCGCCTGGCCCTCGATCTATCCGCCCGACTTACCTCAACTGGGCCACGCGCTCTTGATCAATAAGGATTTCCTCGAAATGGTCGCGCTCGTGGTCGTCGCCAGTTCCGCAGTCGGCCGCTGGGGCGGATTGGATCACTTCGTGCATCGATTGATCGTCGAGCCGTGGATGAAGAGTAGGCAGTAGGCGGTAGGCAGTAAGCAGTAAGCAGTAGGCAGTAAGCAGTAAGCAGTAAGCAGTAGGCGGTAGGCAGTAGGCGGTAGGCAGTAGGCGGTAGGCAGTTAGCGGCAACTATCATGTAGCAGTTTGTGGATCGCGATTTTTTTCCCTACGACGCAAGCGGCAATCATTCATACTTCATCATTCATCCTTCATACTTCCCCCCTATCCCCCATCCCCTTTCATGTCAACCGCACCTGAGAACAAACCGGTCCCCGTCCAAGGCGACGTTTCGCGGCGCGACTTCCTCAAAGGGGGCGTGGCCGCGACGGTCATCGCCGGCGGCGGATTGGGAGCCTTCTATTTCGGCTACGAAAAGTCGCTGGGAAAGCCGGTCCGCGTGGGCGTGATCGGCACCGGCGACGAAGGAAGCGTGCTGATCGGCGCGCTCAATCCGAACTTCATCCAAGTCGCGAGCATCGCCGACATCCGCCCCTACAATGTATGGCGGGCGTTTTACGGCGACAACGCCACGCCCGAACTGAAGGCGATCCGTTCCGGCTTGCTCTCCAAATACGGTTGGAAGACGCAAGCGGAAGCCCAACAGCACGTCAAAGTCTATGACGCCGCGACAGGTGGGTATCCCGAACTCATCAAGAATGCCCGGCAGGACGGCATCGAAGGCGTGATTATCGCCTTGCCCCTGCATCTTCATGCCCCCGCCGCGATCGCCGCCATGAAAGCCGGCCTGCACGTGATGACCGAGAAGCTTATGGGGCACAGCGTCCACGAATGCAAGGAAATGGCCCGCGCGGCCCAGCAGCAGAAATTGCTCTTGGCCACCGGACACCAGCGGCACTACAACATCCTCTACGCCAACGCGATGGAGCAAATCCGCCGCGGCACGCTGGGCGATCTGCATTACCTCCGCGCCCAGTGGCACCGCGGCAATCTGCCCGGCAACGACAGTTGGCAACAGCCCTTGCCGCCGGGCGTCAAGCCGAAAGGAAAATCGGCGGCCGACGACAAACTCACCGCGGCGCTCGAAAAGAAATTGGCCGACGCGGAAAAGGAACTGTCCAATGCCGCCACCGGCAAGGAAATCGACGCATGGCGGTTGCGCGTCGAGCAGCTCAAAGCCCAACTGGCCGACGCGGCGGTCGAGGCGAAGAAATTCGACTACCGCGATTACGTCATCAAGGACGATGCCGGCAAGACGCTCTACGAAGCCCCGGCCTTGGAGGAACTCATCCGCTGGCGGCTCTTCGACCGCACCGGGGCGGGCTTGATGGCCGAACTGGGCAGCCACCAGTTGGACGCCGCGAGCCTGTTCATCGCCGCGGCGCACGGCGGCGAGAAGAAGCATCCGCTTGCGGTGGCGGCGTCGGCGAGCCGGCCGCTGTTCCCGGCCGACCGCGACGTGGAAGACCACGTCTACTGCCTCATCGACTTCCCCGCCCCCGGCTACGATCCCAAGAACCCCATTGACGCCCGCAAGAAAATCGGCGTGCAATACGCCTCGATCAACGGCAACGGCTTCGGCGGCTACGGCGAGATCGTCTATGGCACGAAACGCGCGTTGGTCCTCGAACGCGAGAAGGAATTGACCTATGTGCCCGACCTCGCGAAGGTTAGCGTATCGTCGGGCGCACCGGCCGCGCTCGATACCCAGGCTAGCGGGCCGGCCGCCAAAGTGGGCAAGGCCCAGGGAGCCGACGTCAGCCGCGGCTATACCGAGGAACTCGAACATTGGGCCTGGTGCATCCGCAACCGCAGCCCCGAAAATCTCCCCCGCTGCCATCCCAAGGTGGCGCTGGGCGACGCCGTCATCGCGCTCGTCACCAACATGGCCGCCCGCCAGGAAAAACGCATCGAATTCAAGGAAGAATGGTTCGATATCGCCAGCGACGAAACTCCCGAAGGCGTGAAGCCCGATTTGACGCGCTATGCGTGAGGGGCGTGGGGTGAGGGGCGCGGGGCGTGGGGAGAGTAAAACCTTCGTGTATTCATTCATCCTTTATACTTCATCCTTCCTATCCCCTATCCCCTATCCCCTATCCTCCATGTACCTCACACCGGAAGATCGAGCGATCGGCAAGGAAAATTTTTACGCCGCCATCGGTAGCGTTCCGATCCGCCGCGAATTGCTCATGCGATCGATCAAAGAGCAGGTCAAATCGGGCAAGGGATTGGGTGCGCTGTACTTCAAGTACGGTGACAGCGTGCCGGAGCCGGTGCGCGTCGCCGTGTTGGGCACCGGCGACGAGGGGAGCGTCTTGATCGGCGCGCTCAATCCGAAATATATGCTGGTCAAGGCGATTGCCGACATCCGGCCCTACAGCCGCTGGCGGGCGTTCCACGGCGACGTCGATGCCCCCAAGGCCCGCCCCGGCCTGATGAAAATTTATGATTGGAAAACCGAGGAAGAGGCGAAGAAAAACGTCGCGGTTTACGAAGCCTACGAAAAGCTGATCGAGGAGGAGGTCAAGAAGCCCGAAAAAGAGCGCATCGAGGCGGTGATCATCGCCCTGCCGCTGCACCTGCACTCCCCGGCGGCCATCGCGGCCATGAAAGCCGGTTTCCACGTGATCACCGAAAAGCTCATGGCCCACAGCGTCCGCGAGTGCAAGGAAATGGCCCGCGTGGCGAAAAAGACCGAAAAACTCCTCGCCGTCGGGCATCAGCGGCACTACAACATCCTCTACGACAACGCGCTGGAACTTATCCGCAAGCGCCTGCTGGGCGATCTGCACTACATCCGCGCCCAATGGCACCGCGGCAACCTGCCCGGCAAGGACACCTGGCAGCCCCCCATGCCCAAGGAAGCCAAGCCCCTCGACGCGCAGGCCGATTATTTTCAGAAGAAACTCGACGGTTTTCGTAAAGAGATCGAGGACCTGAAGAAAAAGGAGGCCGAGTCGCCTTCCGACAAGGAGAAAAAAGAGCTGCAAGCCAAGTGCAAGGCCATCGAAGCGAAGATTCCGCAGCTCGAAGAGCAAATGAAGGATCTCGTCGATGCACAGAAGTTCGGCTACGAGGCCCTGCAGTTCAAGGACGCCGAAGGCAAGGTACTCTACGACCGCCCGGCGATCGAGGAACTCATCCGCTGGCGGCTCTGGGACCGCACCGGCGGCGGCCTGATGGCCGAGTTGGGCAGCCACCAACTCGACGCCGCGGGACTGTACATCTCCGCCGCGCACGGCAATCCGAAAAAGCATCCGCATCCGCTCACGGTCTCGGCTTCGAGCAGCCGCGTACTCTACGACAAGGAGCACAACTACCCCGACCGCGACGTCGAAGACCACGTCTTCTGCGTGTTCGAGTATCCCGCGCCGGGCTACGACCCAAAAGATTCCGAAAAGGCGAAGAAGAAAATCGGCGTGCAATACGCCTCGATCAACGGCAACGGCTTCGGCGGCTACGGAGAGACGGTTTTCGGCACGCTGGGCACGCTGCTCGTCGAGTCCGAAAGCGACGCTATGCTCTTCAAGGGCGCCGATACCGACAAGAAACTCAAGGTCGCGCAGCCGAAACAAGAGAAGAACGGCCCCGAAAAGCCCCCCGTCTTGCAGGAGATCAAGCCCGACAAGGACGAACCCGACGAGGAATCGATCGGCATCGGCATGTTGGGCGCGCTGCCGGCCGAACGGGGCTACGTCGAGGAACTCGAACATTTCGCCTGGTGCATTCGCAATCCGTCGCCGGAGAATATCCCGCGCTGCCATCCCGAAGTCGCGCTCGGCGACGCCGTGATCGCGCTCACTACGAACATGGCCGCCCGAAAAGGCGAACGGATCGAGTTCAAGGAGGAATGGTTCCAGATCGACAGCGACGAAACGCCCGAAGGCGAGAAGCCCGACGTTTCGCGGTATGAAAAGTAATCGATTGCAAATCGGTAATCTCAAATTTCAAATTGCAAATTGAACAAAAGGAATCCCCCGTGGAAAAATGGCCCATTGGCGTGTTCGCCGGCGTGGATGCGGGCTTGGGCGTCAAGCTGGAGGTCGCCCGCGAGTTGGGCATTCGTACCGTGCAGCTTCACGCGCCGCGGCGGGAATCGCGCACCCCGCAACGGGCGAAGGATTTTTTGACGAAGCTCGACGAGTTGGGCATCCGCATTACCGTCGTCTTCGGCGGATTCGAGGGCGAAAGCTACGCCGATATCCCCGCCGTGATCGAAACCGTGGGTCTGGTGCCGCCGGCGACCCGCGCGGCGCGTACGCGGGAGATGAAGGAGATCGCCGATTTCGCCCGGCTCCTGGGCGTGGATGCCGTCGGCTTGCACCTGGGCTTCGTCCCGCACGACGCCGGCGATTCGATGTATGGCGATATTATCGCGGTTACGCGGGAACTTTGCGACCACTGCGAAAAGCTCGACCAAAACGTGCATTTAGAGACCGGCCAGGAGCCGGCCGACCTGCTGCTTAAGTTCATCGGCGACGTCGATTGCGATAATCTGTTCGTCAATTTCGATCCCGCCAACATGATCCTCTACGGCTGCGGCGAGCCGATCGCGGCCTTGAAAAAAGTCGGGAAATACGTCCGCAGCGTGCATTGCAAGGACGCCCGCTGGGCGAAAAATCCCGGTAAGGAATGGGGCGCCGAGACGCCTCTGGGCGAAGGCGACGTGGGCATGGAAAATTTCCTCCGCGCGCTCGCCGAAATCGGCTATTTCGGCCCGCTGACCATCGAACGCGAAATCCCCCAAGAGCCGAAGCGCCAAAAGGCCGAGATCGGCCGGGGAATGAAACTTTTGCATGAGTTAAAGGCCAGGATGGGGTGAGGCCCCATGTTGGGCAAGTCCCCATATCGGGCAAGTCCGCATGTGGGGATGGCAGTTGTACTGCCATCCCTCCTTGGGTGCGGCAGCACAACCACCGCACCAACGACGGTTCGTTGAATGGGCAACCACCAATAAAAAGGAGTATCGTTATGCCGTTCATCACCATGGATGCGACGCACGCTCTCGGGCGCGATGAGGCGCTGAAGCGATTGAAGGATAAATTCGAAACCGCGCGATCGCGATACGGATCGAACGTCCGCAATCTCGAAGAACAATGGACCGACCACACCCTGAATTTCAGCTTCAGCGCGATGGGCATGGGCGTGAGCGGGACGGTGAAGGTCGAAGACCAGTCGGTCAAGCTCAACGCCGAAATCCCCTTCGCCGCCACCTTCTTCAAAGGCGCGATCGAAAGCCGCATCCGCGAGGAATTGGACCGCCTGCTGACGTAGGGGAATATCCAAGCATCCCATGCAAATCGACGCCGTCGAACTTTACCGCCTGGCCCTGCCGCTCAAGAAGCCGCTCCCCGCGCCGCACGCCGGCGACGATCGCCTGGAAACGGTCCTCGTGCGCCTGCAAAGCGGCGAATTGTCCGGCTGGGGCGAATCCACGCCGGGAAAATCACCGCGGGACTCCGCGGAATGGTCGGCGGGCGCGTTCGCGGTTTTGAAAGATTGGCTCGCCCCGGCGGTCGTCGGACGACGGATCGGCTCCGGCGGAGATCTGCAAAATCTGCTCGATGTTTTTCGCGGCAACCGCTCCGCCAAGGCCGCGCTCGACATGGCCTGGTGGGATTTGCACGCCCGGCAAAAGGAAAAACCGCTCCACGAAACGCTCGGCGGCAAGAATGCGGCGGTGGAAGTCGGCCCGACTTTCGACCGCATGGATTCGCTCGACGATTTTTTCGCCGCCATCGGCAGCGCCTTCGAAGCCGGTTTCGCGAGGGTGAAACTCATGTTCCGGCCGGGCTGGGACATTCGCATGTTGGAAGCCGTCCGCAAGGAATTTCCGCGGCAAACCTTCCACGTCGATCTGGAGGAAGCCCTTACGATCCACCACTCCGAGATCCTCTACCGCCTCGACGATTTCTTCCTCGCGATGGTCGAACAGCCCCTGCCCGCCGACGACCTGGTGGGCCACGCCATGCTGCAGGAAGCGCTGCGCACGCCGATCTGCCTGGGCCGCGGCATCCGCACGGCAAGCCATGCCGCCATGGCGCTCGAACTGCACAGTTGCCAATTCGTGAACCTCTCGATAAGCCGCGTCGGCGGATTGACGACGGCGCTCGCCATTCACGATCTCTGCCACGAGAGCTGCACGCCGTGCTACGTGGGCGCGGGTCCGCAGACGGCGATCGCCGCCCGGCACGGCTACGCACTGGCCGCGAAGGAAAATTGCTCCTATCCGGCCGAGTATTTCCCCACCGCCGAAATCTTGGCCGCCGATGTCGCCGATCCGCTCCTCCCCTCCCGCGGCGAAGACGGCAAGCGGCGAATTCACCAGGACGCTTCGCCGGGCATCGGCGTCGAACCGAATCGCGAAGTATTGGAGAAGTATTGCGTGGAGCGGATGGCCTTGGGTCCTTAGGTCTTAGGTCTTTAATCGAGTTAAGGATTTGAAGATCCAAGACCCAAGCCCCAAGACCAAAGACCCGATGAACTTAAACTCAAACCAAAAGACCAAGTAGTTATCATGATTGCCGTCGTCGCCACGATCGAAACCAAACCCGGCCGCCGCGCCGCCCTTTTGGAAGTCTTCGAGAAGCTGACGCCCCAAGTGCTGGCCGAGCAAGGCTGCATCGAATACGCCCCGATGATCGATTTCGCCGTGAGCCTCCCCGGCCAGCCGCCGCCGCGGGAGAACGCGGTAACGGTGCTCGAAAAGTGGGAGAGCATCGAGGCGTTGGAGGCGCATCTGATGACCCCGCACATGATCGCCTTCCGCAAGGCGACGGAGTCCCTGCGGGCGGAGACCAAATTGCAGCTTCTCGTAACCGGGTAGCTGCAACCGACACGTCCCTCTTTCCTCGTTTGCGGCAATACGGTAAACTGGGAGGTGGGAGGATGCTGTCGTGAACGCCAACGAGGCAGGAAAAATTCTGAGAGCGGGCGACTTTTTCCGCCGGGCCGGGGCCGGAATTCTCGCGCTCTTCGCGCTCTTTCCCGTGCTGCTCGCGCTGCCCGGCTGTTCGGGCTGCACCAAAGACCCCGCCACGCTGCAAAAGGAACTCGAAAAAGAAGAGGCCGAGCGGAAGAAAAAAGAGGCCGAAAAACCCAAGCCCGATTTCGAAACCCGCGGCCTAAGCACCCAACCCTCCACCCGGCAGTCGCTCGCGAACGGCTGCAAGCCCGGCCATTGGACGAGCGCCGCCTTGTTGGACGCCAAAGCCAACAACTTCGATTTCTTGGGCGACATGGACATCCGGGTGGACGACGGCCAATCGCATCTCCTGCCGCTCCTGGCCATGCCCTACGAACTGGCCACGACCCGGCAAGTCGCCCTGCCCAAGGGACAGTCGAAAAGCTTCGATTCCGTCTTGTTCGTCCCGCAAAACGCTCAAAAGGCTAATGCCGACTGCAAACTCAACGCGCGGGGCGGCGGCCGCACGGCGATCCCCGCGTCGCTCATCCTCTCCCGCATGCCGTCGTATCAGTATCATTTCGTGGTCCTGGCGCGGATCCCCGAACAATATCTTTATATCGATCCCGTTCGCGGCAGCTTCTTCTCCATCAGGCCGTATCTCAAGCAGGACCTCGACAGCAGCTTCGCGCCGTATTACAGGGTCTCGTTCGTCAGCGGCGAGAAGCGGCCCGCACTCCCCGCGCACGCCATGCTCTGGACGAGCATCGCCGTCGTTCTCTGGGACGACGCCTCGCCGACCGCCTTCGACGTCGAACAGCAGCACGCGCTTCTGGATTGGCTGCACTACGGCGGACAGATCATCGTGAGCGGCCCCGACACGCTCGACACGCTCAAAGGGAGCTTTTTGGAACCGTATCTGCCCGCCGCAGCCACCGGCGTAAGGGAGATCGCGGCCGCCGATCTGGCCGAGATCAACGCCTTTTCGGGCAATTCCGCGCGCAAACTTACGCCGGTAAAGCCCTGGACGGGCGTGAAACTCGAAAAACACCCTCAAGCCGGCTACGTGCCGAACTCCGGCGAATTGCTGGTCGAACGCCGCGTGGGCCGGGGGCGGATCCTGGTTTCCGCCTTCCGCCTCACCGGCCGCGATTTCACCACCTGGCCCGGCGTCGATGAATTCTATAGCGCCTATCTGCTCCGCCACGCGCCGCGGAAATTCATCGAGACCGACGAGGCCGATCAAATCCAAGCCGTGTGGAGCGAAGGCAAGGCGCGGGATTGGGACGCCGCCGAAATCAGCCGCCTCCGCTATTTCGCCCGCGACGAAGGCATCCAATTTCACGATTACGCGCCGGATTATCCCCAATCGCGGCCCCCGCCCGATTATTCCGGCGGCTATCCGATGCTCCCCGCCGACTCCCCGCCCGACCTGGCCGATCTGGCGAACTTCTCGACGCCCGCGGGGCCGGGCGTGGCCGCCTGGAACGATTTTAGCCCCGCCGCGCGCCTCGCCCGCGACGCGCTGGGAGAAGCGGCGCGGATCGAAGTGCCCAAGCGCTCCTTCGTCGTCGTGGTGCTCGTGTTGTATTTGGCGTTCCTCGTGCCGTTCAACTGGTGCCTCTTCCGCACCCTGGGCCGCGTGGAATGGGCTTGGGCCGCCGCGCCCGTCATCGCCATCGCCTGCACCGCCGCGGTCATCAAAATGGCGCAGTTGGATATCGGCTTCGTCCGCTCGCGGAACGAAATCGGCGTGCTCGAAATTCAGCCCGATTATCCCCGCGCGCATCTCACCCGCTACAACGCGCTTTACACGTCGCTCGCCACCCCCTACGATTTCACATTCGCCGACCCCGGCGCGGCGGCGCTCCCCTTTCCCTCCGTCAAGGAGCCGGGCGATTTCACCATGGTCATGGGCCAAGAGCGGCGCAGCTTGCGGTACGTGCAGGGCGAGGAAGCCGTGCTCCAGGGCGTGCCCGTCAGTTCCAATACCACCGCCCTCATGCACAGCGAGGAAGTTTTCGACCTCGGCGGGAAAATCTCGCTCGCGCCGAGCGCCCCCGGCGGCCCGCAACTCGACAATCAAACTAAAATCAAATTGCAGGGCGTCGGGCTGATCAAAAAGGAATCCTCCGGCAACCTCCAAACCGCATGGATCAGAACGCTCGAACCCGGCAAGGCCCGATCGATCGATTGGGTCCGCCGGTCGGGCGCGACGGTCGGCGGCCGCTTGTGGGCCGAGTTCCGCGAAGACGCTCCCCTTACCTCCGCGAACGCGAAATTCGGCGACCTCAACATCCGCAAACTGCTCGACTTCGCCGAAAACAGCGACGAGCTCCGGCCCGGCGAAGTGAAAATGGTGGCCTGGACCGAGGACGATCTGCCGGGCCTGACGATTTCCCCCACTTCCGCCCAATCGCGCCGCGCCACGCTCGTCCTTGCCCACCTGGCCTACGCCCCGGAGGCCTCCCCGCGCCCCGACGAAAACGATCCCGATCATCCCCGCAAAGTTAAAGGACTGGGAATGTGAAGGGAAGGATGAATGATGAATGATGAATGATGAATGATGAATGATGAATGATGAATGATGAATGATGAATGATGAATGATGAATGATGAATGATGAATGATGAATGATGAATGATGAATGATGAATGATGA
>JADLEL010000069.1 GCA_020846145.1 Pirellulales bacterium
CCCGCAAGCAAGCCGCAACTAAGGGAGTTTTCTTATGTCTCCTCAAAAAAGTGTATCCGATCCCCGCCCGCAAGCACGCCGCAACATAATGTTAAATTGGTTAATGACCCCACGGAGTGTATCCGATCCCCGCCCGCAAGCAAGCCGCAACAGCTTGTGTTAATCCTGATCATTTATTTTTAGTGTATCCGATCCCCGCCCGCAAGCAAGCCGCAACAATACCAACTATCGAAATTGATAGCAATGGAGTGTATCCGATCCCCGCCCGCAAGCAAGCCGCAACGCCGGCGGTCGAGGAGATTGTGAATTACAAGTGTATCCGATCCCCGCCCGCAAGCAAGCCGCAACAGTGGCTTTTTACGTGGGTAGAAAATGAAATTGTCAAAGAGCAAAATTGAAAGAACTTATTCTAAAAAATCGCCCTCGGTTCACAAGGGGCGGAGCAAATTTTTTTCAAGAAATTTTCGACTTTGCAATGCAAAAACGAGAAGCCGTATCGGTTAGCAAAAGTCGGCGATTAGTTCAGGTCGGCGTTTTTTTGTGGAATCCCATGAGACGACGGAGCTTCGGTTCCGGCGCCATCCATTGCAAAACTTTTTCGTCGCGCCGGGTGCCACTGGCGTCTCGCCAGTGCCTTTAGTCGCCCGGCCCGCATCCGATTCAATTTAATTTTTCGGCGTCGTATCTCTTTGCCGGACAATGCCTTACGACAAAAATCCCCAGATTTTCCTTGAAAAAAGCCACCCCTTGCGATAACTTTGAGCTTGTAAGACCTTGGACAGGTATCCGCAGTGCTTGAACCGTTTTTCAAGTATCCCCAAGAGCCTGTCTGGGAGCGCCCCGCTCGTTCCCAGGCAGGCTTTTTTTATGATCCAGTTCAGCGTCGGCATTCCTGCTCCTAAAAAATTAAGTTTGAATTTTTTCTACACGTCAATTCATTCCGCCTATCCGCGGGCTGCTGAGGTGGTCGCAAATTGTGGCATCCTCGGGTTTATTGGGGAACGTAGTGCCGCCCTTTCAGGGCTGACGGATTCGGAATCGACCGTTACCCAGGGCGGTGCCCTGGGCTGGGATAACGACGGCCCGTTGGGCCTCTACACATCCAAATTCCTTGCCTCAAGTGCGTGTTTTTCGATGAACTCGCGGCGAGGTTCGACTTTCTCGCTTAGGCGGCGGAAGGTGCGATTTTCACTTCTCCTCCCCGACAAGCCCTTGCGCATCGGGGCCTGCCAACTTCAATTTCGCCGCGGACGCTTGGAGGCGTTTTTTTACTTGCGCGATCGGCTCGGCGGGCGGCAGGTTTTCGGGGAGCGTGCCGCCGATGCGCACGATCGCTGCGCGGACCTCGCGGCCGACTCGATGGTGGGTATCGATGGCTTGCTCCCCGGTATGTACCTTTTGACGGGCCAACTTGTCGCGGGTCTGGGTCATACGGAATTGGTTGGCGGCAAGCTCGGTGGCGTCCATGCGGTCCATGAGTTGCTCTTTTTCGGGGATGCGTTTGCGGATTTTGATCGCTTCCGCCCCCAGGCCGCCGTAAAGTCCCTTGTAGCCGGCGTCGTGGAAAATGCCGAACATGCGGCTTTGCACGCCCGCCGACCGGGCGGCGCCGGAGAGCGCTTTGAACTCCTCGGAAACCTGTTTTCGCAATTCCAACCGTTCGAAATCGGCGGCGGCCTGATCGGATAGCTCTTGTCGCCGGGTCTGAACGGCGAAGTATTTCTGGGCGTGGGCAATTTCCGGCTTGCGGGGATCGCCATTCTGGGCAATCAGATAGCAGGCGAATCGGGAAAGGTGGAAATCGGGGAGTTCTCGCGAGGCTTCCGAGCCGATTTCGACCATTTTGCCGGCGCTGGCAAAATGGTTCTTGGGATCGTTACCCGATTGCTCGCAAGAGGTTATGGCTTTCTTGATCGCATTCTCGAACCTTCGCCATTGGGAATAGCCCAGGAGCGGTTGGAGGTCGCGGGCGCTCCAGAACTCTCTGCCGAAATCGTTCAGACGTTTCAATGCCTCGAAGCCGGCATCGCGAACTTGGGGGATGTTTTCGTCGTTCATTGAAATCCCTTTTCGTTTAGAATCATGGAGGGCGGAGCCTAACCTGAATCACAGCGACGCCGGAGCGTGGGAACGAGGAAAATGGCGGCGGTCAGGAGTTCCGGGGAAGAAAACTGCCGCCCGTTCAGGGCTGATAATCCTAATTTTCTCCTATTCCAGGGGCTTACGCCCCTGGCTACATGCTGTCGTCCCTTCGGGACTGAACAATTGCGTTCCCACGCTCCTTGCGTGGGAACGAGGATTTTGGTGGGCTCAGCCCACCCATTACACATCCAAATTCCGCGCCTCCAGCGCGTGCTTCTCGATGAACTCCCGCCGCGGTTCGACTTTGTCGCCCATCAAAATCCTAAAGAGATCGTCGGCCGCCCCGGCGTCGTCCATCGAAACTTGAAGCAACGTGCGGTTGGCCGGATCGAGGGTCGTTTGGCGAAGCTCTTCGGCGTTCATTTCGCCCAAGCCCTTGAAGCGGGTAACCTGCATCCCCTTTTCGCCCGCCGAACGGATGGCGGGCAACAGGCCGCGCAAGTCTTCCAGTCCGGTGGCGGTTTCGCCGCGGCGGAGGCGATAGCGCGGCTCCTCGATGCCCGTCCGCTCCTGCGCCAGCAGGCTGTCGATCTCGAAGCCCATTTGGCGGAGCACGGCGAGCTGGCTGTTGATCGAGCGGACTTCGTGCAGTTCGACGATGTGCAGGCGTTTGGTTTTTTTCGCGGTTTCGGCGACCGATTCGGCCTCGGCGGCGGGCGTTTTTTCGTCGTCGCCGCCGATCTCGTCGGTGAGGCTCAACTCGCCGCCCGACTCCTGCTCCTGCGCGGCGAGGAACTCGTCGAGCTTGTCGCGGCTGGCGAACCAGTGCTCGTCGCGGCCGAAATAGACGTGGTAGATCGGCAGCCGGCCGGTAACCGGGTCCTGCCGCAGCGCGTGCGCGCGGAGGCTCACGCCGCGCCGTTCGAGCGCCAACAGCGGCTCCTCGAGCGCGGCCAGCGTGCGGGCGAGGCGCTCCATGGGCTTGCCCTCGATCGTGCGCCCGTCGCCGGGGTCGAAAGCGGCGTCTTTCAACCCGGCTTCGAGCAGTTGGGCCTTCATCTCCTCTTCGGTCTGCACGTAATAAACTTCCTTCTTGTGCCGCACGCGGAACAGCGGCGGCTGCGCGACATAGACGTATTTTCCCTTGACCAGCTCGTACATTTGGCGATAGAAGAAGGTCAAGAGCAGCGTGCGGATGTGCGAGCCGTCAACGTCGGCATCGGTCATGATGACGACTTTGCCGTAGCGGCGTTTGCCGAGGTCGATATCCTCGCCGATGCCGCAGCCCATCGCCGAGATGATGCTGCGGACTTCCTCGTTAGCGAGCACTTTGTCCTCGCGCGACTTGTAGGCGTTGATGATCTTTCCGCGGAGCGGCAAGATCGCCTGGAACTCGCGCATGCGCCCGCCTTCCGCGCTGCCGCCGGCCGAATCGCCCTCGACCAGGTACAACTCGCAGCGTTCGACGTCCTTGCTCGTGCAATCGCGGAGCTTGCCGGGCAGACCGCCGCCGGAAAGCATGCCCTTCCGGTCGCGCAGGAGCGCTTTGGCATGCCGGGCGGCCTCGCGGGCCTCGGCGGCCAACACCGCCTTGGCCACGATCTGCTTGGCGATCTTCGGATGCTCCTCGAGATACTTCGCCAGAAACTCGCCCACCGACGTGTTGACCATCCCTTCCAACTCGGGATTGTTGAGCTTGACTTTCGTCTGCGACTCGAACTGCGGATTGGGAATGCGCACGGAGATAATGGCCGTCAAGCCCTCGCGGAGGTCGTCCCCGCCGGGCACGAGGTCCTTGAAGAGGTTCTCCTTCTTGCCGTAGGCGTTCAACGTGCGGGTGAGCGCGGTGCGGAAGCCGGTCAGGTGCGTGCCGCCATCGACCGTGTTGATGTTGTTGACGTAGCAGTGGATGTTCTCGGTGTATTCGGCGCAATACTGGAAGGCGACCTCGATTTGCACCGTCGTCTCCGCGTTGTAATCGAAGATGCAGATCACGTCCGGATGCACCGGCTCGGTGGCGCGGTTCAAGTGCTTGACGAACGCCACGAGTCCTTCGTCGTACTGGTAAGTCTCGCTCTTGCCGTTGCGGGCGTCCGAGAAGACGATCTTGATGCCCTTGTTCAGAAAGGCCAGTTCCTGCAGGCGGTGCGAGAGGATGTTGAAATCGAATTTCAATTCGCCGAAGACCTGCGGGTCGGGCTTGAAGGTGGTCTTCGTGCCCGTGCCGTGGGCCACGCCGATGCGGGCGACCGGCCCGGTGGGCTTGCCGCGCTCGTACTCCTGCAGATAGGCGTGGCCGTCGCGGCGCGATTCGACTTCGCACCACTCGGAGAGGAAATTGACCGCCTTAACGCCGATGCCGTGCAGGCCGCCGGAGGTTTTGTAGGCCTGGTTGTCGAACTTGCCGCCGTACTTGAGCATCGTCATCACGCCCTCCAGCGACGAGCGGCCGATGGCCGGGTCGTGCGCGACGGGAATGCCGCGGCCGTCGTCGGCGACGGTGATCGAGCCGTCGGAGTTGACCGTAACCTTGATCAGCTTCGCGTAGCCGGCCATGACCTCGTCGATCGAGTTATCGACGACTTCGGTGACGAGGTGGTGCAGGCCGCGGACGTCCCGATTGCCGATGTACATGCCCGACCGCTCGCGGACGTGCTCGAGGTCGCTCATGTAGCGCATCTGATCGACGCCGTATTCGCCTTCGACCGTGCGAATGGTGGCGTCGAGGGGAGCCGCGCTTTCGGGCGGGGATTCCTGTTCGGGTTGCGGATTCTTGGGGTCGTTGGACATGGCGGTTATAAATGCTATGGTAGGGTGCGTACTTGCACGCACGTTATTTGGGATAAAACGCGACGCGTGCGTGCAAGCACGCACCCTACTCCACATTTCCCAGGCGGAAGCGGAGGTTTTCAATCTTTTCGTCGGGCAGGAGCTGGACCAGCGAGTTCAGCAGGTCTTGCTTCTGGAAGCCCAACTCCTGCAGCAGCGTCGAGTTGGACACCAGCACTTCGAGCGTGTTGCGGCGGATTTCGCCGACGCGGGTGTATTTCGCCATCAGCGGTCCGGCGGCGTCACTCCAGGCGGCTTCCAATGCCTCGCTGCTGCGCACGCGCGCGAAGCCCTTGCGGGCCATGAGGCTCGAAAGGATGTCGCCGATGGGTTGCGGCCCGGATTTCATCACTGCTCTTCTTTAATTTGCCGTCGTTTCTTTGTTTCAAGCTTTTTTATGCTTTCAACGGTGGGGAGGTATTCCGGCATCGTTCCGCCGAGTTCTTTGATCGTTTGGCGAACTTTCGCGCCGACTTCTTTATGCGTTTGATTTGCTCTGGCTTTCCCTTTGATGTTTTCGCGGCGAAGTTTATCTTCGGTTTGCGTTGCGCGAAAGAGATTAGCCGCAAGCTCAGTGCTGCCCATGTGATCGAGGATATTCTGACTCTCTTTCAAGCCCTTGCGCTGATGAATATCTCGCATTTCAAGACCGTCATAAAGACCCCTGTAGCCGTGGGTATTGAGTATCATTTGTCTCTCTCCCTCAATTCGCTGTCAGCCGCATGAGGACGCTGGCGGAGTTGTCGGTGGCGCGAAGACGGCAGCGCTTCTTGGTGCAATAGCTTATTGAATATTCAACAACCGTTTGATATCCTCATATGATATATCGATAGCCATGTCAGTTAATTGATTCAATCTTCTTGCACCACCGGGCAACAACTTTCCATTTCGCGCCTTGAATGCTACATTTACGACTCTTTTTCCAAAATCTTTCACCACTTGAACTGCAGGAACGTAATCTTGATCGCCTGAAACAATAAGGGCGATGTCATAAATATCTCTCAAAACGATCATATCAGTCGCCAATTTTACATCGACAGCCTTTTCATTGCCCAATTGTTTTGTGAACAGATTATATTGGATGGCTCCGGCTCGGCGAAATTCGATAGCTTTGTGAGAAAAAGCGATGCCATCTTGGATACGACGCCATCCTTCGAATCTGTTTTTCATGCGAGTTGCTTCTTGCTCACATTCAAGAGCCATCTCCTTCAATCTCTTATCTTTATTTTCTTTCAGACAGGCTAACTCTTTCCGGTATTTTTCATTGCGCTCCAAAATCTTTTTTAATTTGATCGGATCGTTTTTCGGCAAAGGAACGAATGGATTGAAATCGATTTGGTCGATCCCATACCAATATGCTCGAAGTCGTTCGACAGATTTCCCCAGCTTATTACTTAACTCCTGAACCAACCAATCGAATAGCGCCGTCCAATCGGCTTTTTTTGGCAGATAATCCGATTTCTCAAATTCACCTCTAAATAAGTCAACTATAGAAAAACGTAAATTTTCCCCATCAACAAAAACACAACATTTTTCGATCATCATAAACACCCCTCATCCTAGTGGATGATGATGAGCTAAACTTATTTAGGCACTTGACACACCAAGCCGATAGGATTATTATAAGAAGTTTGGAAGGTGAAAAAGACTCGCCTTTTATCTTAATAACTAGGTCTGGGTGCGGCCCAGGCCATTATTTGCGGGGAACCTGCGGGTTCCCCGCTTTTTTCGCGCTTACTACTTACCGCCGATCCCGTGCCAGCGGCATAATGACGTTGGCGTAGCCGTCGCCGGTAGTGCAGACGACGGCGCTGTCGGAGTCGCGAAGGGCCAACGTAATGGTGGATTCGGGTTCGAGGACGCGGAGGAAATCGTTGAGGTAACGGGGATCGAGCATCACGGCAACTTCCTCGCCGTCGTAGGCGATGGGCAGATCGACCCGCGACTCGCCCATCTCGGCGCCGTGGCCGGAGAGCACGAGCTTGCCCGCGCCGAAAATGAAATCGACGCCGCGGTGCTCTTCGCTGGTGACGATGGCCGCCTGGCGGACGGCGGCGTAGAACGGGCCGACGGTCAATTCGACCTGCGTGGCGCCTTCGCGGCGGGGGAAGACGTCGCGCCACTTGGGGAAACGCCCTTCGACCAACCGGGTATAGATCGTGCTCTTGCCGATTTTCAGGAGCAGGTCGTTATCGCGGGCCGAAAGTTGGATGTTCTCTTCGCTGCCGGCGATCGCCCGTTCGATGAGCGTCATCGCGCGGCTGGGGATGATGGTCATCTTTTCGGACAGGTGATGCCCGCCGACCGAAGCCGCGGGGCCTTCCTGCTTCGCCAGCCGGCGGCCATCGGTGGCCACGGCGACGATTTTATCCTCGCCGAACTCGATCAACACGCCGCCCAGGGCGTAGCGGCTGCTTTCGTTGTCGGTGGCGAACACCGTGCGGCGGATCAACTCGCGGAAGAAGCGGGCGGGCACTTCATGGTACTTGCTTTCCTCGAAGACCGCGACGCTGGGAAATTCGTCGGGATTTTCCGAGGGAAGTTGGAATTCGCTCCTTTCGCCGCGGACGCGGGTCTTGTCGCCCACGGTCTCGATAGCGAGCTTTTCATCGCTGCTTTCGCGGAGAATGGAGCCGAAGCGGGCGATGGGCAAGACGATGCTCCCCGGCTGCTCGATGGCGAAGCCTTGGACTTCCATGCGGATGCCGATTTCGAGGTCCGTGCCCATCAACATGGCGGAGTCCGCGGAGACATCGAGCTTGATGTTCTGCAGGATGGGCTTGGGGCTGCGGGAGGGGGCCACGCTGGCGGCGGTTTGGAAGGCGTGCAGCATTTTTTCACGTTCGCATACGGCTTTCATGGATCGACCTTTCGTTCTCGATGTCCGCGACCGGCCGTTTAACCATCAACGCCGGCCGCGGCATCCTTCTGTTTTCTTGATTTAATTTAGAGCAGTAGTATTAGGGTGTCGGATGCGGTTTATGGTATCTGGGAATGAGATTTTTGCAAGGTGCCGTAGAATAGGGATTTGTGGCTGATTCGCGGAGGTAAAAACGGCGTGGAAAGCCTGTTGGCGAGTTGTCGAAGGAGTGTAAGGCGGTGGTTGGCGGATCGGGAGAATTTTTTTCGCGATCGGCGGGTGTTGGCGGATAAAAAATTGGCGACGGGGTATCGACAGGGAACGGAAAGGTTTTCCACAAACGCGAATTATTCTCCTAAGTGCCTTGCTGTCGTTACCGCAATCGTTTAGCCTGGAGCCAACGGCGACGGAGATTTGTGGTCGATCTCCTCGGAAACGTAAATTTGATTCTGGCAAACGCCGTCGCCGTTGGCTCCGGGCTAAACGATTATCCTTTGTGTATCATTTTTTCCAAACGTTCGATTTCCAGGCGGAAGGCGGGATCGTCGCGGAGCAAGTCGTCGATTTTGCGGCAACTGTGCATCGTGGTGGTGTGGTCGCGGCCGCCGAAGTAGCGGCCGATTTGATCGAGGCTGGCGCGGGTGATTTTGCGGGCGAGGTGGATGGCGACCGCCCGGGCGTTGGCCACCGCGCGGCGCCGCGAAGGGCCGCGAAGTTCGGACAATTTCAGGCCGAAGTGTTTTGCCGCCGCCGCGGCAATCTGGGGGATTTCCGGGGCGGATGCGCGTTTTCGCTCGTCGAGGAACCGGCGAACCGCGCGGCGATCGATCGCTTTTCCGTCACGGCGCGCGGGGACTTCCAATTGGGTGAGCGCGCCCAGCAATTCCGGCACCGTGCCGTAAAAACCTTCGGCTAAGAATTGCACGGCGGATTTCGGCAAGCGGAGTTGCCGTTCCCGCGCGACGCGCTCGATGATCGCCAGCCGGGTCTCGGCCTCCGGCGGGGCGAGGGGCACGGTCAAGCCGGCCATGAGGCGGCTCTGCAAGGCCGGCAGAATGTCGTGAAGTTCGACAGGCGATTTCGAGCAGGTAACGACGATCCAGCTTTCGCGTTCGACGAGGGCGTCGATCGTATGAATCAATTCCTCCTGCGCGGATAGTTTTTCCGCGCGTTTTCGGCCGAGTTCGCCGAGGTCCTCGAACACCGCCAAGGAAGCCTGGCGATATTTCACGCGGAACTCCTCGACGCCTTGCGACTCGATCGCCTCGGCCAGTTCGCGGGCGAAATCGACCGCCGTGGTGCTTTGCACGCGGGCGCGGCGATGGCCGGCTTTCCAAGCGGCGGCCAAACCTTGGGCCAGATGCGACTTGCCCGTGCCGCTCGGACCGAAGAGGAAGATCGGATTGTAGTCGTCGGGCCGCCCTTCGAGGACGGCGCGGATGACGACCTCGACCAGTAGATTTTCCGGTCCGGCGACAAATTGCTCGATCTTCGCCGGTAGCGCGGCTTCCCCTTTCCCGATTGGGCAAGAAAAAGCACTCCCCGGCGGAGGGATATCGAGCGTTGCGTCCACCATGACGTTGACGTTCCCAAAAATGGCCGATGAGGGTTGATTGTTGCGATTCTACTCCGAAACGGTCATTGTAGCGGATTTTTCGGGATTTACGAGGGTGGAAAGGTGTGTTTTCGTTCCCCAACGGAAAACCCTTTAAAATCGTAATTGTTTGCAGAATAAGATGTTACGTTGATTGACAGATCATTTTCCATCAAGTATTTTAATTATACGGTTTTGATTAAATTTTTTGGCCAATAATTTTATTGTACAATAATTTCCCCTATTCAGGTGTAAAAATGGATATCGAACAGTTTACTTCAAAGGCGCCGGGGAAAATATTAAGGATTCCCAGGGATGAAAGATCGGGGAACGAGTACGCCTTCATTCCCGATCCCTTGCCGCCTTCGTGGATTTTTTCCGATCGGCTTTGGCCTTTGCTTGTCGATGCCAAACAACAATTAGGCATTTTGGAAGGCATCGGAAGAACACTCCCCAATCCGGGAATACTATTGAGGCCGCTTGAGGATCGAGAAGCCATCAAGTCTTCCCGCTTGGAAGGCACGTATGTTACGGAAAAAGAATTTCTATTATTCGAGTTGGAACCCCTTGAATCGAAATCCGAAGCCGATCCCCTTAATCGTCAACGGGAAGTATTCAATTATCGGAAAGCAATTCTCCAAGGCACGAATAGTACTTTACCAATATCGCTTCGGCTCCTTCGCGAATTCCACGAGACGCTTCTGCGAGGCGTTCAAAGCGAAGACCGTTCGCCCGGAAATTTCCGAAATGTGCAAGTGGCGATTGGATCGAGTCATCGGTTTGTTCCTCCTCCTCCGGAAAAATTGGCGGAGTGTCTCGATTCCTTCGAAAAATACATCCATGCCGAAAAGAGGTTCGATCCGCTGATTGAATGTTTTCTCGTTCATTATCAATTCGAAACGATTCATCCGTTTAAAGATGGCAACGGTCGAGTAGGGCGACTTTTACTAGCTATTATGCTTAAAGAATTCTGTGGTTTGTCGAAACCATGGCTTTATTTGAGTGAATTTTTTGAAAGTAACCGAGAAGATTACGTGCAGAATCTATTTCGCGTAAGTTCTCAAGCAGCCTGGGACGGCTGGATTGAGTTTTGTCTGCTGGGCGTGGTGCAACAAGCTAAAGACACCATTCGCCGTTGTGAGAGGCTCCAGAAGATTCAAAAAATTTTTTTGGAAAAAGTCGCCGATTCAGGTGGGTCAATAAGGCTTAATAGCATTTTAGAGAGAATATTTCATTCCCCTTTCGTTCGCATCGCCGATTTGCCCGAAAAGCTTGGCGTTACCTATCCAACGGCGAAATCGGACGTTGAACGGCTTGTGGAAGCGGGCGTATTGCAGGAATTGGAAGGAGTTTTTCCCAAAACGTATTACGCTCCGGAAATTTATAATGTCGCCTATGAAGCAATGGAATGACGCAATCAACCGCGAATTTCGCGGCAAACCCCGAGGATTCGGCTTACGGCTTCGTCGATCTCGGCTGCGGTGGTGGTCGCGCCGAGGCTGAAGCGGAGAGACGCGGCGACGATCTCGGAGGGGAGGCCCATCGCGCGGAGGGTGGGAGAAAGCTCGGTCGAGCCGCTCGAACAGGCCGCGCCGGCGGAGCAGGCCACGCCCGCCAGGTCGAGAGCCAAAAGCAGAATCTGGCCGTCGATGCCGGGGAAGGCGATGTTCGCCGTGTTGGGAAGCCGTGCGGCGGATTCGCCGTGGACGAGGATTTCGGGAAAGCCGGCGCGTAGGCCGGTTTCGAAGCGGGTGCGAAGTTCGCTTACTCGACGAACGTATTCGTCGCGCTCTTTTTCGGCCAGCTCCAGTGCCGTGAGCATTCCCAGGGCCAGCGGGACCGATTCGGTGCCGGGCCGCAGGCCGAACTGCTGGTGTCCGCCGTACATCAGCGGTTTCAACGCGGCGTCGTGGCGAAGGATCAACGCCCCGATACCCAGCGGGCCGCGAAACTTATGGGCCGCGATGCTCAGGGCGGAAACGCCCAGGGCACGGAAATCGATCGGATGTTTGCCGACCGCCTGAGTCGCGTCGGTGTGCATCGGCACCTCCATCGAGTTGCACAGCCGGGCAATTTTATCGATCGGCTGCAACACGCCGGTTTCGTGGTTGGCGAAAATCACGCTGACTAGTCGCGTTAAGGGCATCACGAGCAGAAACGGCTCGAATGATTGAATGACGCCATTTGAATCCACCGGCAAAGTATCGAGCCGCCAACCTTGCTCTAGGAGAAATTCCGCCGGCTCGATCACGCTTTGATGCTCGATGGAAGAAATTACGAGCATTTTGATTTCGGATGGATCTAATCGCTCGGCTTCATTGTTTTCATCGGCCCATGCGGGCCTCCCGGCGGTTATCCCCAATACGGCGAGGTTGTTCGCTTCCGTGCCGCCGCTGGTAAAGATCAGCCGGTCGGGCCGGGGGCAAGTCAGATCGGCTCCCAGCAGGGCGGCGGTGCGCTCCCGAGTCTCTTCCAACACTTTTCGCGCACGCTGGCCGGTCTGATGTTGGCTCGCGGGATTTGCATAACCTTCGGCGCAGGCCCGGGCGAAAACTTCCACGACTTCCGGCCGGGTGGGCGTGGTGGCGTTGTGGTCGAGATAAATTGCATTCATTAAAGCCATTTTGGGGATCGAAGGCGAATTTGGCAATACTTTTGGGGAACAGGGGGCGGGGAACAAGGGATAGGGGATAGGAAATAGGGGATAGAAAACGGCAACTTGTATCTGTTGCGGAAAGAAGGGTGGATCAAGCACAGTGCCGACCACCATAGTATTCTCCCGATTTTGGTGGGTCGGCGCAAGGCTTGATCCACCCTACGCATGAATCCTCAATAAAACTACAGGGCCACAGCACCCCCCCCTAAAGTGTTAAATTTCCATTTTTCTGGTTGTTTTCCAGAAAAAACTTGACATCGGATAAAATCCAATTAGAAGTGAGATAGGGGGCCGATTCGACCATTGCATGACGGCGATGTTCTTTAACCTCAACTGAAAGAGGCAGCGCGGCCAAGTTTCATCGACGACGAAAGCGGGAATGCTCTCGAGGGAGTCGATATCTTTTTCAACTTGGCGATTGGCGGAAACGACCGGGCGCGGCGACGCAGCGAGACCGTATCGATCGCGCCGCTCGTCGGCCGGTATTCTCCGCATCTTTTTTTGCGCGCCGCTGCGGCTGCAATATCGATCGCGTTTTTTCGACGTGCGATCGTTCGATGGATATCAAGCGTAAGGCGTTGCCCGACAATAAGTTGCCGGAATCGTAGTAGGCACACTCCGTGTGCCGTCCGCGAATTACGGCACACGGAGTGTGCCTACTACATAGGAATTCGTAGTTTATTGTCGGACAGCGCCTAACGGACGAGGAAGTTTTTTCACGAGTAATTTTTTATCGGGAGAAGTGCGATGAGACGCTTTTGTTTTACCACCTTGATGTGTGTGGCTTGTGCGTGTTTTGCAATGCCCGTTCGGGCGGGAATCATCACCATGGATTTGAACCATACCTTCAGCGGAACCGGTCCCGCGAGCGCGATTCCGCCTTGGCTGACGGCCCAATTCGACGACCACGGTTCTTCCGGCGCGGTTACCATTACCCTGAGCGCGGCGAATCTGACGGGTACGGAGTTCGTCAGCGGCTGGTACTTGAACCTCGATCCCGCGTTGGATCCCGCGCAGTTGGTCTTTAGCGCGCCGGTGAAAATCGGCGCGTTCGACGATCCCGTCATCGGCACGGGAGTCAACGCCTATAAAGCCGACGGCGACGGGTATTTCGATCTTCTCTTCGGTTTCGCCGCCTACGACGGCGCGCCGACGCGGTTCGGCGTCGGCGATTCGTATCAAATCACCGTGTCGGGTATTCCCACGCTTACCGCGGACGCGTTTGCCTATCGCAGCCACCCGGCGGCCAGCGGATACTATTCCGCCGCGCACGTGCAAGCGATCGCCCCCGGTTCGCTCAGCGGCTGGATCGCGGCCACGAGCGCGAATCCCGTGCCGGAACCCGCGGCGCTGGCGCTGGCCCTAATGGGCATGGTGGGGATGCTGCCGTTTTATAGACGCAGCGCGAGAAACTAAGGGTCCGACGAATACATTTTGACGGGTTCATGTTGGGGCGATAGTTGTACTGTCGCCCCAGGGATGGCAGTACAACTGCCATCCCAACAACCTGTCATTTTACGGTTGTCGAACCACTAATCGCCGCATTAGTTCCCGTTGGGGGACCGTAAAGTAGGGCGCGTGCTTGCACCACCGGCGTTTTTCCGATATATTCCCTCCGTGCAAGCGCGCACCCTATTTTTTCGGCCATGCACGATATTCCCCAAAACCTGCCGGCCGACAAACCGCGGCTATACCGGCTTTTGGAATCGCAGCTTCGCGGGCTCCTCGAAGGCGAAACCGACGTTATCGCCAACACTGCCAACATGGCCGCGCTGCTCTACCATGCGCTCCCCGATCTGAATTGGGCGGGCTTCTATTTTCTCCGGGGGAACGAGTTGGTCCTCGGCCCCTTTCAAGGCCGACCGGCCTGTGTGCGGATTCCGCTGGGCCGGGGCGTGTGCGGCACGGCGGCCCAAACGCGAAAGACGCTGGTCGTGGAAAACGTGCACGAGTTCCCCGGGCACATCGCCTGCGACGCCGCCTCGAACTCCGAAATCGTCGTTCCCTTGGTCCAAAACGAATCTCTCCTCGGCGTTTTGGACCTCGACAGCCCGATTTTAGGGCGCTTTGACGAAGCCGATCGCAGCGGACTCGAAAAACTGGTCGCTGTCTTGGAAGCACATCTTTCGCCGCCATCCGGGTGATACGCTCCCGTTGTGGAAGGCTTGCAATTCAGAGGACGCGCTCGCTTGCGTTTTTTGCGGGAAAACAATCGGCATCTCAAGCACTACCCGGTCGAGGAACGGCCGATGGCATAAAAATCTTGTAACCGTTCACAGGGGACTGTCCCGATTTTCGCGGCGCAAAAGATGATGGTGCCGCAAAAGTGCTTAATCGCCGCGAAAATGGGACTGTCCCCCTCGCGCCGCGGGAAGGGGATAGGTCCATGTTTTCGGCCTACCGTTTGTCCACAAAATACGTTTTCACGCCGAAAAATGGACCAGTCCCCGACCGGGGCGTGAACGCTTACAAAATCTTCATGCCGCGTGGAAGTAGGTGAAGATTCCCTTTTCCACTCCTCCATTCATTGGCTTCACTCTTTGCGGCCATCCCCCGGCCCCCATAATAAGTGGTTTAGAATTATCCGAAACTCAGCAATCTAACGGGAAAAGCGTGGATTAAAGTGTCGCTAGCGGAATAAACCACATACTTATTTTTGACATACCTAAATTGAGACCTATTTTTTTGTGTGGTTTATTGTTGGTAATGAGCTTTTATTGTTCCTTTAACCCACGAGGAGTTTTCCCATGTTCAGAAACATGAAGACCGCCACGAAGGTCCTGGCGGGATTCGGCATCGCCATTCTCGCCATGGCGGCGGTGGGCGTTACGGGCTACCGCGGCATTTCCAAACTCGCCGGCCACATCGCCGATATCGGCGAGGTTAGGCTTCCGGGCGTCTCGGCGCTCAAGGACATCAAGGTCGGCAGCAAGGAAATCACCGCGGCGCAAGGAACGCTTTTGCGGCTCTATGCCGCCGCCGAAGTTCGCAAGCAACAGTACGACAAAGTCGCCAAGGCGAGCGCGTTTTGCGAAGCGGCGTGGAAAATCTTCGAATCGCTGCCCCAAACGCCCGAAGAAGCCGAGCTTTGGAAGCATTTCGTGCCGGCATGGGGGGATTGGCGCAAGGATAACAACGAGTTTTACCGCCTCATCAAGGAGTACGATGCGCTGGGGATCGAGAATCCCATGCAAGTTCAGGAACAACTGCAGTTGTTTCGGGGGAACCATTTCAAGGTGGTAACCGACGCACTCGCGCTGGTGCGCAACAAAAAAACCTTCGAGGGAGCGGACGACCACACGAAGTGCGGCTTCGGCGTTTGGCTGACGCAACAGAAGGTCGCGAACGCCGATTTCCAGGCGGCCTTGGCCGCCACCGATGAGCCGCATCGGAAGTTCCACGAGGCGGTGAAGCGCATCAAGCAACTCGCGGCCGACGGGAAAACCGCGGAGGCCGAGAAGATCGTCATCGAGGAGATGATTCCCGCCTCCGAGGCGATCGTCGCCCATTTTCAGAAAATGACCGAGCTTACCGCAAAGTCCATGAATCTGGCCCGCCAAGCGCAAACGCAGGCGACGGACGTTTGCCTGGCAAGCCAGGCAAAGGCCAACGACTTGCTCGATAAGATCGTAAAACTCAACGAAGACCGGGCCGCCGGCGCGCTCGCGCAAGCGCGGGCCGATTGCTCCGCGGCCACAGCCTGGACGTGCGCCGCCATCGGCGCGGGCCTCGCCGCCATGGCGCTGTTGGGCGCGTTGATCGCCAGGAACATTTCCAAGATTCTGCAAGTATTGGTGGGCGAAACCGCCCGCCTCTCGCAAAACGCGGTGGAAGGCAAGCTGGACGCGCGGGGCAACACCGAATTGGCGAGCCGGGAATTTCGTCCGATCCTCGAGGGCGTCAACGCCACGATGGATTCGCTCGCGACCATGATCGACCGCGTTACCGCGCCGCTTTACACCATCGATAAGGAATTCAATATCCTGTACGCGAACGATAAAACCGCGGAGGTCATCGGGCTTCCCAAGGACAAGATCCACGGCACGAAATGCTACGACCATTTCAAGACTCCCCATTGCAAGACCGCCGATTGCGCTTGCGGGCGAGCCATGCGGGATAATCGGGCGACGACCGCCGAGACGCAAGCCCATCCGCGCGGACTCAACCTGGATATTTCCTACACCGGCAGCCCGATGCTCGATCGAGAAGGAAAGGTGATCGGCGCCTTCGAAATGGTTACCGATCTGACGGTCATCAAAACGGCCGAGAGAGTGGCCCGCAAAGTGGCCGATTATCAAAACGCCGAAACGGCCAAGCTCACCAAAAACCTGGAGCGCTGCGCCCAGGGCGATCTTGCGGTGAAGATCGATATTACCGACGGCGATGCGGACACGGCCGCCGCCCACGAGGCATTCTCCACCATCGGCAGCGCAATGTCCAAAATGATCGACTCTGTGCGATCCCTCGCCGAGGACGTCAAATCGCTCAGCGGGGCGGCCGCCGTCGGCCAACTCGATCAGCGGGCCGAAGAGGGGAAATACCGAGGCGAGTACCGGGATATCGTCGCCGGATTGAACCGGACCCTCGAGAGTTTTGCGAAGCCGATCGAGGAAATCGGCGAAACTCTCGATTGCATGGCCCACAAAAATTTCACGAAAATCGTCGAAACCGAGTATCCCGGCGCCTACGGCGAGCTGCGAAATAACGTGAATGCGGTCGTCAAGAGCTTGCGCGACGCGATCGAGCAGATCAACGAGAGCGCGAACCAATTCGCCGAGGGGGCGCGGGTCATCGCCGAGAGTTCGCAAACCCTGGCCTCCGGCGCGCAGACGCAGAGCTCGAGCGTCGAGGAGATGTCCGCCTCCATCGAGGAGCTGGCGCGCTCGGTCGATGCGGTGCGGGACAACGCATCGCAGGCGAACAAGGTTTCCACCGAGGCCAACCAACTGGCCGAGGAGGGGGGCAAGGCGGTGCAGAAATCGGTCGAGTCGATGGAACTCATCCGCACCAGCTCGCAGCAGATCAGCGAGATCATCCAGGTGATCTCGGAGATCGCCAGCCAGACGAACCTGCTGGCTCTCAATGCCGCGATCGAGGCCGCCCGGGCGGGCGAGCACGGCATGGGATTCGCCGTCGTGGCCGACGAGGTCCGCAAATTGGCCGAGCGCTCGAACCAGGCGGCCCGCGAGATTTCCACGCTGATCAAGGAATCGACCAAACGCGTCGAGGAAGGCGCGCAACTCAGCGACCAGACGGGCGATTCGTTGAAGCAGATCATCGCGGCGGCGGAAGCCACGGCGGCGAAGATCGCGGAGATCGCCACGGCCACCGTGCAGCAGGCGGCCAACGCCCAGGAAGTCTCGAAGGCCATTCAGAACATCGCGCAGGTTACCGAGCAATCGGCGGCCGGCAGCGAGGAGATGGCCTCGAGCAGCGAGGAATTGGGCGCGCAAGCCACCGCGCTGCGGGAGCTGGTGGGCGCGTTCAACGTCGGCACGGGGCGGTAGGGATTGGGGGCGAGGGACGAGGAGTGAGGGGCGAGGGATTAGCAAGATTAAACATCCGGTGGGACGGCGCTACGTCGGTCCCACCCTACGATTCATAAACATAACCCTTCGAGGAGATATTTCATGGCGACAATGACCAAAGAAGCGCCCGTGATGGAAAACGCGCTTTCCGAAACTCACGGAACGATGCAATTGGTGAGCTTCCAATTGGACAAGGAGTTGTACGGGATCGAGATCACGAAGGTCCGCGAGATCATTTTGATCGCGGAAATCACGCGGATTCCGCAGACGCCGCATTACGTGAAGGGCTTGATCAACCTGCGCAGCACGGTCATTCCGGTGATCGATCTGCGGAGCCTGTTCGGCCTCGAGCAGGGCGAAATGACCGACGAAAGCCGGATCATGGTGCTGCAATCGGCGGGCAAGACGATCGGCATCGTGGTCGATGCGGTGAGCGAGGTGCTGCGCGTGAAGCGCGACCAGATCGCCCCGCCGCCGCCGACCGTGGCGGGCCTGGGCCGCGAATACCTCACGGGGATCGTGAAGCTCGACAAGGAATTGCTGATCCTGCTGGACATCGACAAGATTCTCGGCAAAAACGGCGAGGAAGTTCTCGACGCCGTCGCCGCGGCGTATTGAGCGATACGAACGGTTTATTTAGGCGCTGTCCGACAATAAACTACCGAATTCCTATGTAGTAGGCACACTCCGTGTGCCGTAATTCGCGGACGGCACACGGAGTGTGCCTACTACGATTCCGGCAACTTATTGTCGGGCAACGCCTTACCGCCAGGTCAGTACGCGGAAGATGCCCTCGCGGCGCTTCACCTGGTCGGGCAGGGTCAGCAGACGATCGCGGTAGATGCTCAACAGCACGCCCGTGCCGAAGATCGCGCCGCCGCCGATGGTCATCCATATCGCCGCGGTCTGCACGTTCTCCAGCATGTTGATGTACAGCACCATGGTCAACAGATAAATCAGCAAGAGCGCGGCTCCGGTAATGGCGGTGGAACGGAGATGGAACATGAATCCGGTCGCCAACAGCAAAATGCCGGCGACGAGCATGCCCAACTCGTCGAGCGGCGAGAACTCCGGCCGAATGCGATGCAGCACCACCGCGATCGCCAGGGGAACCGCCACCAGCATACTGCCCAGGAAGAGGCTGAAGGACACCAAATCGTCCCGCTGATCCTGCTCGCGATGCCAGCCGATATGTCCGACGACCAAGAGCGCGAGGCCGATCGCCACGCCGAAGATTTCCATCTTTTCCCAAGTGTTCAGATGGCTGAGCATGTGCATGGTGAGGAACATCAGGGCGGCCTCGACGATGGCCGCGACCAAATACCACCGCCGCCAGCCGGCATGTCGCACCAGCCATGCCGCCAGGAGACTCAGCGCCGTCAGCCCCAGCAGCAAAAGCACCAGCGACCAGTGAACTTCGCTGATGCGGGTCGCCAGGCGGCTCAGGGTGATCAAGGCGGCGGCGATGAACGACATCGACAGGAGCGCGTTCGCGCACTGGAACGCCGGTTCGGCCATGCCCGTCCGCTCCCATATCGCCAGCCGATAGCCGACCAGCAGGATGAAACCGCAGAGCGCGAAGATCAGCGTGTAATACTCCGGCCCGACGCTCCAGTAATACAGCAGTTGCCACACCGCGCCGCTGGCCGCGGCGGCGCAGAGATAGACGTTGAATCCTCGTTTGCGGAACGCCGCCGCCAAGGCGTAGAACACCGCCGCTTCGGCGAAGATCGCCGACAACGAGAGGTTCAGGCGGCTGCCGATCTCCGGCTCGAAGACGTGCTGGGGCGTGAGATGCACCGAGGCCGCCAACGCGGCGAGGAGAATCACCGCCGTGGCGCTTTGCCCGGCCCACATCAAGGGATTTTCCTGCGAGTGTCCGCGATACAGCCGGGCGGAAATCGCGTAGAGTATGGGGATGACCATCAAGACCATCGCCAGTTCGTCCCAAGTTTTCATTCCCCAGACCGAAAGCAGGCCCGCCGTGCCGAGGAGCGTCGCCGCCGCCGTGCCGAAGAAGTACGTCGTCGCCAACCAGGCGACGGCGTGCCGGTAGAGGTGCGCGCCGATGCGGCATACGGCGGCCGTCAGGAACATGGCCGCCACGTAGAGCCAGCCGATGGCGTACATTTCACCCGCCGTCCCATGCAACGGCCATGCGGCGTTCAAAGGCTTGTACGTGGCGCGGAGGAAGAGGAAAATCCCCAACAGCACCGGCAAGCTGCTCAAAAGCAGCCCCAGCGGCTTCGCGGCACGGGCCAGCGGACGAATCGCCGATGCCGGAGTATCGGCGCCGCCGTCCGCAAGTCCTCTTTGCCGGCGGATCGCCGCGGGGGCAATCGCGTGCGAAACGAGCGCCGTCAGCGCCAAGGCGACGATTGCCACTTCGGTCGTTATTTTCAGCGCGAAGAGATCGATCACCAGCACTTCGGCCCAGAGGAGCGTGAAGACCGCCAGATAGATATACACGCCGATCCGGCGCACCACCACATCGGAATAAACGTAAGCGTAAGTTCCCGCCAGGACCAGCGCGAGGGCCAACAGTTGACCCCAACGTTCCGCGACGATGGCCGGCGGGCCGAGATTCCAACTTTGATAGAGGCTTTCGAAAAAGGGCTTGTAAAGCCAATTGCCGGCGATCTGCGCGCCCAAGAGCAAAAGCAGCCCGGCGGCCAGCACGGCATGTCCCGACCAGAAGAAGGCCAGGCCGAAGCGGCGTCGCGTGAAGGGGCCTTCGTTTTCGGAAAAGGCTCTCTCCAGATGCACGCAGATCATCCCCAAAACGGCTAAAAAAGTCGCGGGCGCGGCGATCTCCCAGAACCTGCCCATCGTATTGAGCATCAGCAGGCCGGTCATCGTTATCCCGCCGATCAGGACATAGACGAATGTGGGATCGCGGAGCACCATTGCCGAAGCGGCGTAAAGCACCGTGCAGACCAAGGCGGCGACCCAAAGGTGCCCTTCGAGGGTCATCAAGCCCTGGGCATGGTAAAACCAAAGATTTAGCGGCATCACCAGGCACGCCAACAGCGTCAGCGCGCGGCCGGCGGTTTGGTATCGGGTGCGGCCGGTGATCGCCCAACCGCCGCCGAGGAAGGCCGCGTTGCCGATTCCCAAAGCGACGGCGACGACGACGGGATTCTGGAAGATGCCCAAGGTCGCCAGCCAGATAACCAGCCCGATGACCAACAGCGCGCCGCCCAAACCCAACAGCCACTGGATGCTGCGGGGATCGAGCAAAATCTCCATGAGCGGCCGCCGCGGTTTTTTCACGCGCGCCGCCGAAGCCGCCGCGCCCGATGCGGCGGCCGGAGAACGCGGAAACGGCGTCGGTTCTGTCGCGCCGGAGCGGCCCGATGCCGCGGTTTGCGAATCCGAGAGATGCTCGCCGCCGTCTTCGGCGACCACGCTCGCCAGGATCGGCTGGCGTTGTTTTTCCAGACTGGCGCGCAACGCGGCGATCCGCCCTTTGGCGTCGTTGATGCAGGCATGGGCTTGCGTCAGCGGCAGCAGATGGGCGTCGAACATCGATTTGATCACCCGGCACGCATAGTTCCAATAACGCAATTCCCGCACGAGGCCTTCCTCGACGGGCGCGCCGCACGCGAAACAGTGCGAAGGCGAACCGGCAATCGCCGCGTTGCAACTCCAACAGCAGCCCGGCCGCATCTGCCGGATTTCTTCGGCTTCCGCCGGCGACGGCTTTCCTTCCCGAAATGATGCGTCGAGACTGCGGCGGTATTCGTTGTAGGCCGACGCGATCGACGCCAACTGCTCACCGCCGATCAATCCCCCCTTTTCCCAAAGCACGAAGCGGTCTTGCGCGAACTTCGCGGCGCCAACCAGATTCTGCCAATCGACCGAGGCGCGGCAGGCCGGGCATTCCCGGCCAACGCCGGGAATCGGTTGGCCGCAAAGTGCGCAAGCGTTCGCGGCGGATGGACTGGACATGATTTACCTCCGAGGATGAGAATCGACAATCTACTGCAACGGGTCCGTCATGGGGCAAAAGTTCCCTCCGAGGAAAGATTTGTCGCCCAATGCCCGCACAGAGCATCGATTGGTCGGCTGGCGTGATCCGGGGATCATGGTGGCCGAAGGCGTTCCGGCTCTATCCCAAAAAAGGCGAGGTACAATCGGTTTTATAACACCCCAAGACTAGAGGAGCAGAATAGCACAATTACCGACCGCAAACAAGGGGGATAAACGGCACCCTGGAAGGCCCGATTCTTATACCGCTTCTTCGATCGCCGCCAGCCGTTGGCCGACGGTAAGCGTTTCATCCTCGCGCGCGAGTTTTTCCGCGAGTAGGCCGTCGGCCGGCGAGGGCAGATCGACGGTCGCACCGCCGCAATGCACTTCCACCAGCGGTTCCCCTTCTTTCACCCTGGCCCCCCGCCGCGCCAGCCAAACGCTCAGCGTAACCGGCTGATCGTCGATGCCGAGATCGGGAAGAATAAGGATTTTGGGAACCATCGAGTAAAGTGGAGTGTGGAGAGTGGAGAGTGGCGAGTGGAGAGTGGCGAGTGGCGAGTGGCGAGTGGAGAGTGGAGAGTGGAGAGTTTAGCCCCCGCGTCCACGCGGGGGCGTTCCAACCGGGATTTATTCATCCTTCAGCATTCATCATTCATACTTCGTAATTCTCTCCCGCCATGCGCGCCGCGCGATAACTCGAGCGCACGAACGGGCCGCTGGCGACTTGGGCGAAGCCGATCCGCCGGGCCATTTCGCCCAACTCGTCGAACTCTTCCGGCGGAACGTAACGCGCCACCGGCGCGCAGCAGGGCAGGGGCTGCAAGTATTGGCCCAGCGTAAGCATCCGGCAGCCGGCATCGGCCAGCTCGGCGAGCGTATCGAGCAGTTCCTCGACCGTTTCGCCCAGTCCGAGCATCAGCCCGGTTTTGAGTTGCACGCCGGGGCTGCCTCGGCGGATGCGGCGGAACATTTCGAGCGTCCGGCGGTAGTTCGCCTTCGGCCCGCGAACCGCGCGGAACAGGCGCGGCACGGTTTCGGCGTTGTGATTGTAAACCTCCGGCGCGGCGTCCAGCACGCGATCGACCGCCGCCGCGTTGCCGGCGAAATCGGACGGGAGCACTTCGACCGTCGCCCCGGTAGCCGCGCGAATCGCCGTAACCGTGCGGAAAAAATGCTCCGCGCCGCCGTCGGGCAAGTCGTCCCGCGTAACGCACGTAACCACCACGTGCTTCAGGCCCAGCCGCTGGGCCGCTTCGGCCACGCGCCGCGGTTCGTCGGCATCGACCGGCTTCGGTTTTCCTTTATCCACGCAACAAAAGCGGCAGTTTCGCGTGCAAACGTCGCCCAAAATCATGAACGTGGCCGTCAACTGCGAGTAGCACTCCATGCGGTTCGGGCATTTCGCATGATCGCAAACCGTTTGCAGCCCCAACTCGCCGATCAACTTCGCGGTAAAATGGTTCGCGCTCCCCAGCGGCACGTTCCGCTTCAGCCAGCGGGGAAGCGGGGCGAGGGGCGTGGGTCGAGGGGTAGAGGGCGTGGGATCGGACATGATGCACCGCTTTCGTCATTCGTCATTCGTCATTTGGTTTTCTTTCGACCTTCGGCATTCGACCTTCGTCCTTCTTCCCCTCGCCCCTCAGCAAAGGATGGCCGGTAAACAGATGATACCGATCGCAGCCGAACGCCTCGGCCAACCGGCCGACCAACGCGGCGCGGACCATCGTCATTTTAATCGATCCCCGGCGTTCGGCCATCAAGCTGCTCATGCTTCCCCCCTCTCCGGGCACCGAACGAAGTTTGGTCGGCGGACACCACGGAGTGGTCGGGGCCGGCGGCGAGGGCTGATGCGGATTGGAATCCACCAGCCGAAACAATCCCAGCGGCGGATCGACGTTCAAATAGGCCCCATAATACGTTACCCAACTCCGCACGGCCACGCCCACGGCGGCGAGTTGGCCGGTGCGGCCCCAAATACCGTGTATCCCCGGCAGCGTGCGGGCAGGGACGTTCAAGTCGGCCAAAGCCTCGATGATCCCCGCCTGAAAACGATCGAGGAACTCCCCCACCGTGAATCCGTGCCACGCGAGCGGGACGAGGGGATAAATCGCCAACTGGCCGGGGCAATGCAGCAGGCAGCCGCCGCCGCGATTGACGTAAATCGCCTCGATTTCCCGGCTTTTCAAGGCGGAATTATCCTGCCGGACATTGCCCGGCGATCCCCCCCGGCCAATGGTAATCAGGTTCGGATGTTCGCCGAGCAACAGCACGATCTGCCCGTCGTCCCGGTCGCCCACCTCGACCAAGAGCCGCCGCATCAGCTCCAAACAACGCGCGAAGGGGAGCCGGTCCAAGAAATACGCCAGCATCGACGGTGCGGGATTTTCGTCGTTAAGCGGCGGATTCTGCACGGCGGAACTTGAGTTTGTCGGCCAAAACGGGTAAAAGTAGAATTATGAGGGGGGAAGGCGGAAGGGGGAAGGGGGAAAATGAAGGATGAAGGATGAAGGATGAAGGATGAAGGATGAAGTATGAAGTATGAAGGATGGATCCAAGCCGCTTGCGGCTTCGCCGTTTTCCTTGTTTCCAAGGCCCAAGACCTAAGACCAAGATTGTGCCCAACAAATCCTCGAAAAAATCCGCCGCCGGGAACGATCGGGTCGTCACCCAGAATCGCAAGGCTTCGCACAACTTCACCGTGCTCGACACCCTCGAATGCGGCATGGTGCTGGTCGGCAGCGAAGTGAAAAGCCTCCGCAACGGGAAGATTTCGCTCGAAGAGTCGTACGCCCGGGTGAGAGGGGACGAAGTCTGGCTGATCGGCTGCGACATTCCCGAATACACCGAGGCGAACCGCTACAATCACGTTCCCAAACGCCCGCGCAAGCTGCTGCTGCACCGCCGCGAGATCAAGCGTTTCGCGGGCCTCGCCGCGCAAAAGGGGCTCACGCTGGTGCCGCTGAAAATCTATTTTAAGGAAGGCCGCGCGAAAGTGCTCTTGGGCCTTTGCAAAGGCAAGCAACTGCACGACAAGCGCGAAGCGATGAAAAAAGCCCAAACCCAGCGCGATCTGCGGCAGCAGATGGCGAAGCGCCGGTAGGCTGGTTTCTTCAACTCGCCAACTTGACAATCTACCATTCGCTAAGGTATTATTTAATGCAGGCAGTAACTGCATAAGCCTTGGGGTTTTTTAACGATGGAAAAAACTTACGTCGAACGGCACGATGGCGGCTATTGGATCGGCGGAACCCGCGTTTCGTTGGATTCCATCGTTCTGGCGTTTCTGCAGGGATTATCTCCCGAAGCTATCGCCGCCGAGTGCTTTCCGACGCTTGCGCTCGAGCAGGTTTACGGCGCCATCGCTTACTACCTTGCCAACCGGCCGGAGATCGACGCCTATCTGAAGAAGGCGAATGTCGAATTCGATGCGTTGCGGCAGGCCCTACATAGCGCCGCACCCGCTTTTTCCGAAAAACTGACTGCGGCGCGCCGCTCTATGCAGATGGTCGATTCATGAAGCTGCGCTTTCAAGCGGACGCCGACTTCAACGAAATTCTCGTTCGGGCTTTGCTGCGCCGCGAGCCTAGCATCGATTTTCAGACGGCCTTGGCGGCCGGCTTGATGGGATTGAGCGATGTGGAAGTTCTTTCGCTTGCCGCTTGATCCGGTCGGCTGCTCGTTACGCACGACCGCAAGACGATGCCCCATCATTTCGCCGAGTTTATCGCCGCGCAATCCAGCGCCGGTGTCTTGATCGTTCCGCAAAAGTTGCCTATTATCCAGGTCGTGGACGAACTAATCCTGGTTTGGACGGCAACGGAAGCCGAAGAATGGATCGACCGGATTTACTCGCTTCTGATATAATTCGTGAAGGTCAAGCCGGAATAACCCTGGCAGCCCTCAATCCTCGATTGATGCAGTAGCGGGAAGTCGGCGGCCTGACCATTTACAAGGAGATGCCCATGATGACAACCAATCTACTACACCGGTATTTTTTCTTTGCATTCCTTGCCTGCGCGGTCGCGGCTTCGCTTGCGCAGGCCGCCGAACGGGAATTTCCGCCGGCCTTCGGTCCCTACGTGAAGTTAACCGAAAAAGATTTCGCCGAGAGCAAATCTTTTTCCGCCCAGGATCGTCTCGTGGGAACGTACTACTTTTACTGGTACGACATTTACACGGGCGCTCACCTCCGAGACGGCGACGGCACCGATGCGCTGACGACGCACCCGCCGACACTCGACGATTTCAGCTACAAATCGGTGCGTTGGCACAAACGGCAATTGGCCGATATGGAGGCGGCGGGCATCGACCTGGCGCTGATGGTGTTTTGGGGATCGCCCGCGGAGCGCGAAACCGCGGCGGGCGTTCCCTGGAGTTTTGCCGGCCTGAAGCCGCTGGTCGAGGCCCGCGAGGAATTGCTCCGCGAGGGGAAAAATCCGCCGCGCATCGGCCTGTTCTACGACACCAGCACGCTGCAATGGAATCCCTGGCGCTACCGCGTGGACCTGACCACCGATTTCGGCAAGCAGTTCTTTTACGGCACGGTGCGCGACTTTTATTCCTGCATTCCGCCGAAACACTGGGCGGCGATCGACGGCAAGCCGATCGTGCTGCTCTACGCCGCGGCGTTCGCCGAGAAGTGGGACCAGGGCTTCATCGATTACACCAAGGCCGAATTCCCCAAGGAGTTCGGCGGCCGCGTGCCTTGGATCGCGCCGCAGGATTCCTGGCGCGTCAAAGGCGACTCCACCTGCGCCTGGGGCGGGGCGCTGGCACCGAGGAATCCGGGCATCGGCGAGATCGGGCCGGGGTACGATCACTCGGCCGTGCCGGGCCGCGAACCGCTCGTCCGCCGGCGGGAGCAGGGGAAGTTCTACGAGGAGAGCTGGCTGAAATTTCTCCGCCGCCCGTCGAACTTCGTCATGATCGAGACTTGGAACGAGTTTCACGAAGGGACCGACATCGCCGAGTCGAAGGAATACGGCCGCCAATACATCGAACTGACGCGGAAATACGCCGATCTGTTCAAAAAAGGCTGGAAGCCGCCGTGGCCGAAGGATTCGTTCCATGGCGCCCCCTCCCTCTCGGCCGCGGCCGACGACGGCAAGACGTATCGCGGCCTGATCCTCGCCGACGCGGAGGACGGCAAGACCGAACTTGCCGAAATCGAGGGGCGAAAGGTCTGGCTCGGCAAGCCCCACCGAGGGAACGAGGTGCGTTACTTCTATTTCCGCGTGGACGACGACTTCAAACCCGACGGGGCGATGAAGGCGACGCTCGAGATCGAGTATCTCGACCTCGCGCCCGGCCGGTTGGGCGTGGAGTTCGACGGCAGCGATCCGCACGCGCCGTTCGGCGGCGCGTACAGCCGCACGGAGACAATTCCGCTCGTCGGCGACAATCGCCCGAAGACGGCCCGTTTCGCGCTCGACGCCGCCCGCTTCCGCAACTCGCAAAACGCCGGGGCCGATTTCCGCATCGTCGTCGTAAGTGGAAAGTTCGGCCTGTGCAAGGTTACCCTCAAGCGGCGCTGAGCGAATTTTAGGTGCTGTCCGACAATAAACTACCGAATTCCTAGGTAGTAGGCACACTCCGTGTGCCGTAATTCGCGGACGGCACACGGAGTGTGCCTGCTACGATTCCGGCAACTTATTGTCGGCCAACGCCTTACGGCAAGCGATGCCGAAACGGTGTATTTCCACGACTTTCAACGCCGAGGTATCCCATGAAACGATTCGTTCCACTCCCGCTAAATACAATCGGCAGCTTCGTCGCCGTCCTCTTCGCGGCGGGCAACTGCTCAGCCGCGGAGCCGAAGCTCGAACGATTCGACGGGCGCATCGCGCGTCCGCAACTCGAACGCTATTTGTCGCGGGCCGTGACGATGGAGGGCCTGCTGCACGAACACGGCGATTTGAACGATGAAATCCGCTTTTTGAAGCGCATCGGCGCGCGATTCGCGGGCCGCGCCGTCTATTCGTGGGGCGGCGAACGATACCTCGAACCGGCGCTCGAGCAGGCGAAGCTCCGCGAGCGCAAGCTGCACGCCGCGCTGCCGGAACTCATGCTCCAGGCCGCCGTCTTCGAGATCGTCTCGGAAGACGCGGGGATGCATCCGGTGCCGGCATGGGTGTTCAAGGAATTCGGCGCCGCCGACGCGCCGCGGAAGTTCTCCTACGAGGCGATGCTCTATCCCGACGGCAAATACCGCAACAATTGGCGCAAGGGGGCGTCGGTCCCCGATATTGCCCAAACCGAAACGCAAATGTGGTTCTACTTCCTCGCCGCGCGGTACATCGACCAGGGCGTGGAGGCGATCCATTTCGGCCAGGTCGAATTGATGGGCCGGCGCGATCGCAAGCGCGAAGCGTGGGATTCGTTGCTCGTGCGGGTGCGGGCTTACGCCAAATCGCACGCGCGGCGGGGCATCGTGCTCTGCGACGCGCACGTGCCCAGCGGCGGAATCCTCGTGGGCGGCCGACTGCTGTTCGATTTTCATTCCTTCCCGCTGCGGATCGCCGAGGCGCCCGACCGGCCGCTGGAAGGCGAATTGCGCAAAGGCTACAAGGACAGCCTCTACGGCCGCAGCAAGGGCGGCACGACGCCCAGCGGCTGGACCTGCGAGCACTTGCCGTATTTGGTCGAACTCGACAATTTCGGCCGCAGCCGCCGCGAGGGAAAGCAGATCCGCGGCGCATGGATTTGGGGCTACGACGAAATCTCCTGGTTCGCGCGGATGCCGCGGCCCGAACGCGGCGCGTGGCTGCGATACGCTTCGAAATGGGTCCGCGAAAACGATCCCGCGGGATACCTGCAAATGCCCGGCAGCCGCACGCTGGCCGTGCCCGTCGAAGGGAAAAACTGGTACTGGGCGAGCGATCCCGGTCCGGGCTGCCCCACCGGATTCGGCGATGAGGACGCGATCCGCGAAATCTGGAGCGAAGCCGACCGCGCGGCGGGCAAGTCCGCCTTCAGCACGCCCGCAAGCAGCAGCACGATCGCTACGATGAGCGCGGCGATGAGAATCGCGGCGGCGATTTTTCCGTAGGAGATCGGCGCCTCGCCCGTCGCCTTGCCGGTCTGGCCGTTGACCAGGAAGCGGAAGACGCGGTCGCGGAAGCGGTAGGCCATGATCCACACCGGCAGCAGCGCGGGTTCGCCGGTCATCTCGGTGATTTGCAGGTTCACGCGGACGTTCCGCGCGCTGCCCGGTACGCAGGTCGCGGCGCAGGCGTCCGTTTCCAACCGCTCCAGCGCCGCGCGGGCCAGCGGCCGGGCATATTTCTTCGACAGCGAAAACTCCTCGACCGTTACGTTCTCTAAATCGACTTCGCCGGGCGGCACGCCCCGCGCGAGATCGAAGGGGCAAAGCCGGTGCGTCTCGCTCGGAGTTAGCGCGCCGCTCGCGCCGATCAACAGCCCGGCGTAACTGCTCTCGCGCTCGCCGGCCAGCGGATACCAATCGCCCGATGCGCCGGGCGGCGTGCGGCTCGAATCGGCGGTCCAATGGGCGTGGATCTTCGCCTGGAAGATCCAATAGGGCACATACACCGGCGTCATGCCCACGACTTGCGCGCTTTCGGCCAGGCCCTTGGGCCGCCAAAAGCCCCGACCCAGCCACTGCCGCATCGAAGTTTCGGCCGCGCCGCGCTCGACGGCGAAGGGGACGACGTACTTCGGCGCGAGGATTTTGCGGTCCTCCTGCGCGGCCAATTCGACCGATCCGCAAAAGGGACAGCGCAGCGCCTTCGCCCCCGCGTCGTAGCTCATCGACGCCCCACAGCCCCGGCACTCGAAATTGCAGCGGGCAATCCGCGACGCATCGGCGGCCGGCGGAGAGGCCGCGGCTTCCCGCGCGGGCGATTCCGTGCCGCAATTCGCGCAGAATAAATCTTCCTCGTCGAGCAAACTCCCGCAGGAAACACAGCGCGTGTCGAGTTCGTTCATGGTGGTGGCGTAGGTTGTTCTCGAAATTCAGCGCGACAGCCAGGGAACCAAAAACGCGAGCGCCGCGATGAGCAGCACGGCGATGCCGATCGCCAGGCCCACGCGCCAGGCCGAGAGGGGCTTGTCGCCGGCCGCCTTGCCGGTCTGCCCGTTCAGCAGATACCGGTACAGCTTGTTGCGGTAGCGGTAGCTGAGCAGATAGATCGGCAGCAGGATCAGGTCCGAGCCGATGCGGCTGAATTCGGTTTGCGTTTGCAAGTTGCGGTAGGTGTCGCCGGGCAGGAAGGCGGCGATGTTCCGCTGCTCCATTTGCTCGAAGGCGGCCCGGCTGACCTGCTCGGCAGCCTGCCGGGCAACCGAATACTCCTCGCACAGCCAGCCGGCGAGGAAATACGGGGCGTAGCGCTTCAGCGCGGCCAGATGGAAGGGAGTGATCCGGTCGGCGTCCTTCTGCGGCAATCCGCGGCTGCCGGAGACGAGGTATCCGCTGTAGTATTCGTGATGCCCGCCGCTAAGGTCCCACCACTCGGTCTCGGTAACGTGGCGGGTTTTGGTGACGGTTTTGCCGTTTTCCCGGGTGGTGTAGGTTTCGGTCCGCGTCCAATGCTCGCCGATCTCGGCCGCCCAGCGGCTTTCGGCCAGCATCGAAAACGACCAGAAGGGAATATACACGCCGCGCAGCTTGCCCTCGACCTGGGCCAGCCGCAGGTCGTTCGGGCGGAACCACGAATTGCGGCCCAGCCACTCGCGGAATCGTTGCAACGCCTGCTCCGGCGGGACGGCAAAGCCGACGACGAATTCCGGCGGCTGCCGGCCCGACTGCTCCGGCGAGAACTCGACGACGTAATTCGAGTCGCAGAAGGGGCAGGCGTAGCTCCGTCGGTCGGGATCGATCGCCACTTCGGCCCCGCAATTCTTGCATTGAAAGTGTTTTTGCTCGGCACCGGTTCCCGCTTTGGCCGACTCGGCCGCCGCAGGCTGCTCGACGCCGCAGGCCGGGCAGAAACGGTCCCCGGTTTCCACCGGCGCGCCGCACGTCGCGCAAGGCCGCACCCGTAAAGCCGGCGCGGCGTCTTCGAGCGTGGGTTGCGAGGCAAAAATCTCAGGCATGGCGATTTCCGGACGTGGGAGGACGGCGTTTTTCCCTTTCACGAAACGAATCGCGGCAGACCGACCAATGGCGTGCCGACGATGCCCCGCGATTCGATTCGGGTGATTGAAACCGCATTATACCTTTTTTCCGGTCGGCGGCGATGGAGCGCAAAATCTATTATGGAGCATAATATTTTTGGTTCATCCGGCTAAAGCGTACCTAACCGATTAAGGCCGCTGGAACGCGGCCGCGGCGGCCCAAAGGGCCGGCAGTTCGCCCAGCCCCAGGCATCGCCTGGGGTTGCGGCATCGCGACGAATGAAGGTTACGGCCCAACGGGCCAACCGTTCTCCTGGTGCCGGAGAACGGCCGGGAAAGTTGGGCCTCTCAATGCGTTGCGAGGGCTACGTTCCCCTGGGCGTTGCCCAGGGCTGGGCGAACGGCTGGGCCTTCGGCCCGAAATCGAGAAAATCCGTTCCAGGAGAATCATCGATCCGATCTATTCACATTAACGTGGAGCCTCGACTTCTCAGGTACCGTCGATAAATGCAATCGCTTTCGTTCGGCTACAAGAAATGCGATGGTGAAGAGACTTCCGAGAATAAAACCGGCGGCAATGAGAACGAAGGCCGATTTGAGGTAGATAACGCCGAGGTTCATGGGATCAACTCAATCCAAAGGAGTAGTTACCGAGCCTCCTCAAACCTCGACCAACTCCAACCGCAGTCCCAAAGATTGGGCAACCGCCTGTATGCTGGAGAGTTTGGTGTCGCGGCCGCATTCGATATCGCGGATGGTGCTGGAATTGGGAATCCCCGCTCGTTTGGCAACGGCGTACCAAGTAAGCCCTTGGGCTTCGCGGGCGGCGCGGATTCTCGCGGATATGCCCTCTTTCGCGGGCTGTAAACGGGGAGGCTGGCGCGGTGGAAATTCCTCGCGGACTTTGGCGCGAATTTCTTGGAGTCGCTTAAGTTCATCGGGACCGATCGGCCTGGAACGACGTATGCGGCCGGAAATTTTATTTTTTTCCATTATAGTTCCCTTCAACAGGGCTCCGTTACCTCATAGGCCGTGATGGGATAAATCAGACCCTCTTCAATTTCCTCGTAAATCACGATAATGAAATCGCCCCCGGGAGCATATCCAAAACAGCAAGAACGTTCCGAACTTTTGCTGATTGTTTCTGCGGTGGGATTTTCCAAGACTTATTCGACGTCTTCGATAGTCAACTCATGCTCGGCGATATGTTGAACATTTCCGTCGGGCAGATCCTCATCATCCCAAATAATCCGTAAAAAACTCATCGGTCGCCAAACGAGAGCCTTTCCTGTTTATTATAGCATTACAATGCAATAATGCAATGGGATGCGATACTCTTTACAGCAGCTTCGGCGGCTTCCCATCGATGAATTGCTTGTTCAACTCCTGCGCCTTTTCCTTCGTGCCGTAGTCGGGATATTTCACCGGCTCGGTGTGGCCGCGTTTGGCGAGGATGCGGGCGCATTCGACGCGGGCTTGGCCGGAGAGATCGAGGGCGGCGGCCAAAATCCGCTCGCATTCCAGCGGCGAGTGGAAGCCCATGCCGTTGTTGGCGGCCACGTAGTCCCAACGCAGTTGGGCCGAACGGACCAGCTTGCGGACGTTCGCCAGCTCTTCCTCCGCCGCGCCGGCCTCCATCGCGGCGGCGATGTCGAAATGGGCCTTCGCCAGCATCGCTTCGGCGGATTGGCGGCCTTCGTGCACCTTGTCCTGAATGGCGTACACCCGGTTGCGGATCTCGTCCTCGCTCCAGCGGTGGCAGACGGCGCAGGAATTGGAGATGTCGAACAACGGGCTTTGCAGGCGGTGGTTCGAGTACTTCACGCCCCCTTCGGTGCGGTAGGGCATGTGGCAATCGGCGCAGGAGACGTTGCGGTACGCGTGGACGCCCGACGCATAGACTTCGTAGTCGGGATGCTGCATTTTCACCATCTTCGTCTTGCTCACGGCATGGGTCCAATCGGCGAACTCGATGCCGTCGTAGTATTCCTCCATCTTTTCGGGCGTCATGCCCTCGTCCCAAGGGAACGCGAGATAATTCGTCTTCGGCTGGAAGTAGTATTCCACGTGGCACTGGGCGCAAACCAGCGTCCGCATTTCCTGGTGCGAAACGTTGTCGATATTCTTCCCCTGCCGCGCGAACGCCTCGCGGAGCGCGGGCCGGCTCACGCGGAGCTTCATCGTTTTCGGATCGTGGCAATCCAGGCAGCCGATCGGATGCGTGACTTCCTTCTTCATCTCGGCGAACGGCGCGGCGTAGAACAGTTCCGCCCCTTTGGCCAGCTTGTCGATATCCTCGCCGCCCAACTCGTGCATCATCCGCGGCACGTCGGGGCTTTTGCACGTCCAGCAGGTGGCCGGCGAGTCGGGCTTGAGCCGCTGCGTTTTCGAAACGTCCTCGACCGCGAAAACGTGCGCCCGGGCTTGCCAGTAGTCCTTGGCGAAACCGTAGCCCGCGAAGAGGATCACGTTCGCCGGCGTTTGCGCGAGATAATCGCGGTGCGGCGCGCCGTTGCCGTACTTCGTGCGCGGCGGAGGCGGATTCAGCATTTCCTTGAACGAGCCGTATTCGCGGGGGTAATTCTCGCCCCAGACGGCGTTGTCGGTTTCCCACTCGCCGATCGGCTTGCGGATCACCTGTTTCTCGGCTTCGACGCGGCGCTCGAAGATCGTTGCCCCCAACATGCCCAGCAAAAACGTGGCGGCGAGCGCGACCAGAAACACCGCCCAGCCCAGCCACGTCGCGGACTGCTTGGTGGAGGCGGATTGCGGAACGGGATTGGATGCGTTGGACATGATCGAGCGGATTCCTTCGGTAAGTGACTTGATGAAAAGGTTATTTGAGGAGTGCCTCGAAACCGGCTTGTTCGAAGTGATGATCCCCGGTTAGAGCTTGGGTGATTCGCCGATCCTCCATGACGCGAAATGAAATGCAGTCGGTCAAAGACCATTGCTTATCGGATCGGGCATCGTAGAGTTCGATCCCGCGCGCCATCAAAGTATCGCTGGGGGGAACGATCTCGTTTTCGGGATCGGCTTGAATTCGCGCGATCAGTCGCGAGAATGCAGCGCGATATTTCGTACCGGCGAGTCCATCGGTAATTTCCGTCAATACCCAAGCGGTCGTGACGATAGGATCCTCGTGCCGCGTGGCGAATTCCAGCGCCTTTGAATGCAGTTCGTCCCGGGGATTCAATATGGCAAAGTAATAGAAACTATCGGCAAAAAGGCGATTCATCGCTTGGGCGCTCCGTGCAAGTAATGATCGTGTTGCCGGGCCATGTCGCTCGGCAAGTCGGGCACGGCCCCAATCAAGTCGCCAAGTTGTTCGGCTAATGACTTCCGAGGGGGCGGCGCTATCGGCTCGACTTGAACCTCAATGCCATCGGGCAAGTGGACATCGAGGTCCAACACAACAACCCCTCCTTTCACGTGTCCATGATATACCATAATGTTTTGCTCCTTTTACGATTCCTTTCCAATTATACTCGATCCCCAGAGGATCGGAATGAGAGAGTATGAAATCATTTTTCCCCGAGCGGCCGTCCCCCCAGGGTCGGTTCCTGGCTCGGCTCGCGGATTTCGGGCAAACGGGGTTGAAACACGCCGGGCGTGGCCGAAAGGCTGCGGACCGTGCCGTGCGGCACCTCGCGGTGGCAATCCCAACAGCGCCGGTCGCCCTGCTGATGAACGTTCGGCGATACGTCTTCGATGACTTGCCGATGGCAGCGGCGGCAGTTGTCTTCGACGACCGGAACGGCCTTTTCGGAAAGCCGGATGACTTGCGGCTCCCAACGCATGGTGAACACCGTGGAATGCCAGAGGCCGTCTTTGGCCTTGAAGGCGTAGGCCGCCGGGAGCGAAGTGTGCGGCACGTGGCAATCGTTGCAGGTGGCGACCCGCCCGTGGCTGCCGTGCTGCCAGGTAACGTACTGGGTCGCCATCACGTGGCAGTTCGTGCAGGTTTCGGGCGAATCGCTGAGGTAGGAGGTCGCGCGGGAAATATGGACCACGAAAAGCCCTAAACCGGCAAACACGCCCAGCATCAGATAACAGGGAATCCTCCAACCGGGCGCCATGAACCGCAAGCCCGAGAGACTTGCGAAAACTTGCCAGAAAAAGCGCATGGTTCGGTTCCGGCGGGAGGTCGGCGGGGACGAAACGAATCTAATTTGGCCTCATTTTGGGATTATTCGGCGGATTGTCAAGCTGAGGCAGGGAGACGATGAGGAATTAGGATTTAATGTAATACTAATTACTATATATCGACTACCTCATAAATGGCATAATACCACATCTATTGCTGAATAATTTGAGATTTTAGATTTTTTAATTTTGTATATTGACATATCTATATATATCGATATATTTATCTATAACATGGTGCAACGAATGTCATTTCCCGAAAAGGGCCTGATATGAAAACCGCAACCAATCTCGTACGTCAATCGCTGCGTTGGGGATGGCAAATCCTCCTGGCGGTCGGTTTCACGGCGGGGGTGATCGTGCTCTTGCTGTGGCTGGCGGGCAAATTCGAGAAGAAAGTACCCGCCAAAATCGAAAAATCCCGGTCGGAAGCCAAAATCGAGGGGCGCGTGGAGCGCGTGCGGCTTCTGTCTCTGTCGATGACCGAATCGGCGGTCGGCTCGGTTCGCGCCGTGCATGAGACGAGCATCGGCTCGAAGCTGCTCGCCCGGGTGGTCGAGGTGAATATAAAGGCCGGACAGAAAGTCAAAACCGGCGATATTCTCTTCCGCCTCGATGACACCGATCTGAAAGCCAAACTCGAGCAGGCCAAGGCGACCGTGGAAGCCGCCAACGCCGCCGCCGCCAATGCCGAACTGGACGCCAAGCGCGTCGCCGAGTTGCTTCCCGCGAAGGCCATCAGCCGGCAGGATTACGACAAAGTCATGGCCCAAGCCCGGAGCGCCAAGGCGGAGGTCGATCGGGCGGGAGAAGCCCTGAAGGAGGCTCAGGCCATGCTCGATTGGGCGACGGTGCGTTCGTCGCTCGACGGCGTGGTGATCGACAAAAAAGTCGATGTGGGCGATATGGTCGTTCCCGGAAAAATACTCGCCACGCTCTATAATCCCGATCGGATGCAGCTCGTGGCCAGCGTGCGCGATTCCCTGGCGGGCTTTTTGCACGTCGATCAGCCGATCGACGTGCAAGTCGAGGGCATGGAGCATCGCTGTGGCGGCACGGTCAGCGAAATCGTGCCCGAATCGCAGTCGGCGAGCCGCTCGTTTCAAGTAAAAGTAACCGGTCCCTGCCCGCCGGGAATTCATGCCGGATTGTTCGGCCGCATTTTCATACCTCTTGGTAAAGAGCAGATTTTCGTGATCCCAAAGGCGGCCGTGCGGAACGTGGGGCAATTGGAACTCGTTGAAGTCGTCGAAAACGGCAAGCCCATGAAGCGATCGATCCGCTGCGGAAGAACCGGGAAAGACGAGCCCGCGCTCGGCGAGAACGTGGAAGTCCTTTCCGGATTGCGGGAGGGAGAGGAAGTCGTCGTGCCCAAAAACTCGCAATCGACGCAGGAGGCGAATCATGGCTAATTTTACGATTCCCCAATCGGCGGCGCAAGGGGGACAGTCCCATTTTTTACGGCGATCGAGCGCATACGTAGAACGACCTTTCTTGCGCCGTAAAAAATGCGACAGTCCCCAAACGATGCAGGAGGCGAATCATGACTGAAACGACGTTGCCGGCTTCGCACCTGGAGCATAACTTCACGAATCGCATCGTGAAGATATTTCTGGAGTCGAATCTGTCGATCATCTTGATCCTCTTGGCGGCGGTCGTCGGTTTGGCGGCACTGGGTCTGACGCCGCGCGAGGAGGATCCGCAGATCGTGGTGCCGCTGGCCGACGTCTATGTCAATTTCCCCGGCCGCTCGGCGGCGGAAGTCGAGCAGTTGGTAACCACGCCCTTGGAAAAGATGCTCTATCAGATCGACGGCGTGGAATACGTCTATTCGATGAGCAGGGAAGATCGAGCCGTCATCACGGTTCGCTTTTACGTGGGCGAAGACCGCGAGCGGAGCCTCGTCAAACTCAAGAAGAAGCTCGACGAGAACCTCGACCTCGTTCCGCCGGGTGTGGCGGGCTGGGTCGTCAAGCCGGTCGAGATCGACGATGTGCCCATCGTTATGCTCACGCTGGCGAGCGATTCCGCGGACGACATGGCGCTGCGCCGCGTGGCCGAGGAACTTTCGCTGCGGCTGGCGAGCGTGAGCGACGTGTCGCGGGCCTACGTGGTCGGCGGCCGACCGCGCGTCGTGCGGGCGCTCCTCGATGCCGACCGCATGGCCGCCCATAGCGTGTCGCCGCTGGAAATCGCGCGCGCCATCCGCGGCGCCAATCTGCGGCAGACGGCGGGCGATTTGCGCGGCAACGACCGGCTGATACGCGTCGAGACGGGCGAACCGTTCTCCTCGGCGCGGCAAATCGGCGACCTGGTCGTCGGCGTGTTCGACAATCACCCTGTTTTTTTGAAGGACGTGGCGGCCGTCGAGGACGGGCCGGAAGAAGTCGCCAATTACGTGCGCCACGGCTGGGGTGCGGCAAAAGGATTCACGGAGCATGAGTTTTTTCCCGGCACGGTTTTGGGCGCCACTGCCGGCTTGTCCAGCAGTGCGGAACAGTCAACCGAATCCAACACTGCTGGACAAGCCGGCAGTGGCACCTTCGTATCCAAAATCAATCCTGCTTCCAATCCGGCCGTCACCATCGCCATTGCGAAAAAGAAGGGATCGAACGCGGTCTGGGTGGCCAACGCCGTGTTGCGGGAAGCGGAAGAACTGCGCGGGACGATCGTGCCCGATGGCATGGACCTCGTCGTTACGCGAAACTACGGCCTGACGGCCAACGAGAAGGTCAACGAGCTTGTCGAGGGCCTGGCCGTGGCGGTGGTGATCGTGGTGGCGCTTCTGACGCTGGGGCTGGGCTGGCGGGAAGCGCTGATCGTCGCGGTGGCCGTGCCGGTCGTTTTCGGATTGACTCTGGCCGTGAACCTGATGCTCGGTTTCACCATCAACCGCGTTACGCTGTTCGCGCTCATTCTCTCCCTGGGTCTTTTGGTCGATGATCCGATCGTCGATGTGGAGAACATCGCGCGGCATTTTTCGCTCCGTAAAAAAGCGACCCGGCGGATCGTTTTGGAGGCCGTTTCGGAAATCCGCCCGCCGCTGATTACGGCGACCTTGGCGGTGATCGTGAGCTTCCTGCCGATGTTCTTCATCACCGGGATGATGGGGCCGTACATGCGGCCGATGGCGCTCAACGTGCCGGTAACGATGATGATGTCGATGGTCGTGGCATTCACCATTACGCCGTGGATGGCGTATCACGTGCTGAGGAAGAAATACGGGGGAAAAGACAACTCCGCCGGAGTCGCCCACTCCGAACACGATCCGCACGATCTCGACGCCGTGAAGCAATCGTGGTTGTATAAAATGTTTTATCCGATCATGGCCCCGCTGCTGCATTCCCGTGCGGTGGCGTGGTCTTTTCTCTTGGGCATGGCGTTTTTGACCTTGGGGGCGGTGGGATTGGCCGCGTGGCGGAGCGTCCCGCTGAAGATGCTCCCTTTCGACAACAAGAACGAACTGCTGTTGGTGCTCGATTTCGACAAGGGCACGACGCTGGAACGCACCGACGCCGCGGTCCGCGAATTCGAGGCCTACCTGGCCGACGTGCCGGAGGTCGCCGATTACACGAGCTACGTCGGCCTGGCCTCGCCGATGGATTTCAACGGGCTGGTGCGGCATTATTATCTCCGGCAGGGAGACGACGTGGCCGAGCTGCGGATCAACCTGGCGGGCAAGAAGAACCGCGACTTGCAGAGCCACGCCATCGGCCTGCGGATGCGCGACGATTTGCAGGCCATCGCCGACCGCCATCGAGCGCGGATGAAACTCGTGGAAACGCCCCCCGGTCCGCCGGTGATCGCCAGCGTGGTCGCGGAGGTCTATGGTCAGGCGGATCATCGCTACGAAGATTTGCTCTCGGCCGCCGATGCCGTTCGCGCGCGGCTGGCCGCCGAGCCGGGCATGCGCGACATCGATTACGTCCGCGAGGCGCCGCAAACGAAGCAGATTTTCGTCGTCGATAAGGAGAAGGCGGCCCTGTGCGGCGTGAGCACGAAGGAGATCGCCGACACGCTCGCGGCGGCCGTTCAGGGATCGGCGGTGGGAACCGTGAAAAGCGAAACGGAGCGCAATCCGCTCCGGATCGAACTGCGCTTGCCGGTCGATCGACGAACCGGACTGGGCGATTTGGCGAAGGTTAAAGTCAAAGGTCTGGGCGGAAACTTGGTTTCCCTGGCCGAATTGGGCCGCTGGGAGACCGCCCGAGTCGATCAGATGATCTACCACAAGAATCTGCATCGCGTGGCGTACGTGTTCGCCGAGACGGTCGGCCGCCCGCCCGCCGACGTGGTGGTCGATGTGCTCTCCGATCGGCTCAAGACGCCGCCCGCCGGCGAAAAGATCGAGCGCGTCGGCGACGGCTGGCTGGCTGCCGGCGATCCTCGCCCGGTCGATAAACGCACGTTTCTCAAAAGCGGAGGCGGCATATCCTGGGGATTGCCAGAAGGCTACACGGTCGATTTCGCGGGCGAAGGGGAGTGGAAAATCACGCTCGACGTCTTCCGCGACCTCGGGCTGGCCTTCGGCGCGGCGATGATCGCCATTTACGTGCTCTTGGTGGCGCAAACCGGCTCGTTCGTCGTGCCGGTGGTCGTCATGCTGGCCATTCCGCTGACGATCCTGGGCGTGATGCCCGGCTTTTGGCTGCTCAACGCCGCAAGCGCGCAGCAGGTGGGCGGATTCCTCGATCCGGTGTATTTCACGGCGACGGGCATGATCGGCATGATCGCCCTGGCGGGCATCGTTACCCGCGACTCGATCATCCTCGTCGATTTCATCCACCTTTCGCTTTCCCGCGGGCGGTCGTTGTTTGACGCGATCATGGAAAGCCGCGTCGTCCGCCTGCGGCCGATCCTGCTGACCGCCGGCGCGGCGATGCTCGGCGCGGTGCCGATCATCATCGACCCGATTTTCTCCGGCCTGGCCTGGTCGCTGATCTTCGGGCTGTTCGCCTCGACGCTGTTCACGCTGTTCGTGATTCCGATCACCTATTGGCTGTTGTACGCCAACAAGCCCGGCCACGGATTGCACAAATCGTCGATGGAGCAGGAGGATCGTAGTTGAAGTAAACAGTTTCGTTTAGCCCGGAGCCATCGGCGACGGCGTTTGGGCAACGGATTTCAACCAATTTCGATCCTCGGCGCCACCGTCGCCGTTGGCTCCGGGCTAAACGAAATCATCGATCGCATACGGGAAGTGGCAACTATGAAAACACAAACTTCACGTCATGGAAAACTCGAACTCCTCGACCTTGAAGTTCTCGCCGAGGCGGCCGAATGCCTGAAGACTTTGGCCCACCCGCATCGCTTGCGGATGGTGCAAATGCTGCTGCACGGCCGCTATACGGTGGGCGAACTGGCCGCGGCCTGCGAGATTCCCAGCCCCCAGGCGTCGGGGCATTTGCGTTTGCTCCAGCACTGCGGCCTTTTGGAGCAAGACCGCGAAGGCCGCGAAGTCTATTACCGCGTGGCGCAGCCCTGCCTGAAAGACATCCTCGGCTGCATTCGCGAGCGTTTTGCCGATGGAATCAAATGCGAAATTTCCGTCAATCCACAAGGAGACTGATATGTCCGTAAAAACCATTTCCCCGATCGAGTTATTGCGATTGAAGGAAGCCAACAAGCCGATCGAGCTGATCGACGTGCGCACCCCGCTGGAATACCGGGAAGTTCACGTCGATTGCGCGTGCAACATTCCGCTCGACGCGCTCGATCCGCCCCAGGTGATGATGAACCGGCATTCCGCGAATGACGCGCCACTCTACGTCCTCTGCCGGTCGGGCGGGCGGGCCAAACAGGCGTGCGAAAAGTTCATCACCGCCGGATATCCGAACGTGGTGAACGTCGAAGGCGGCACGCTGGCCTGCATCGAAGCCGGGCTGCCCGTCGTGAGAGGCAAAAAAGTCTTTTCGCTCGAACGGCAAGTCCGCATCACGGCCGGCCTGCTGGTGCTGCTTGGCGTGGCCTTGGGATTCCTCGCGCATCCGGTATTGTTCTGGCTCTCGGCGTTCGTCGGCGCGGGCCTGATCTTCGCCGGCATCACCGATTCGTGTCCCATGGCCCTGCTCATTGCCAAAATGCCCTGGAACGGCGACCACAAAATCTGCTCCTGCGACGGCTTGCGGAAAAGCATTTAGTGCCTATCCCAAAACCATGTCGGCTCGGGTGGCAGTTGCACCGCCACCCCAGCTATCCGGCGATTCAAGGGGTGGCAGTACAACTGCCACCCCAACGAATTGAGGTTCTTAGATCGTCGCCGCGTATTCCCGCAATTCGGCCAGTTCGCGCTCGAAGCCGCCGGAGAGGATCGGGAAGCGGCACCAGGTTTTGGGATCGAGGTTTTCGTCGTCCAGATGGAACGAAGGGGCGTAGCGCTCGCGTTTCCATTGGTTGCGGCACCAGAGGCGGAAAAACCGCTCGATCCAAACGCATAATTGCGCGGTTGAATAATCGGGAAATTGCGAACGGACGAGGCGGAAGACTTCGCGGGGCGGCTGCTTGTCGCGGATCGCCGCGCGTTCGATGGCGTCCAGAACCGGATACGGCATCAGATCGTCCTCATCGGTCTGCTTCGACTCCGGCGGCCGTAGTTCGGCGGTGGGCGGCGCTTGGGTAACGGCCTTGAGCGCCGGGATCGGATGCGCGCCGCGCGGCCCCTCGATTTCGAGCCAGCGCAGCCAGCGGAGCAAAAACGCCTTGTCAATGCCCGCGATGGGGCTGAGTCCGCCGCACGTGTCGCCGTCCATCGTGGCGTAGCCCACGGCCGCCTCGCTGCGGTTGCTGGTCGCCAACAGCAGGGCGTTCTTCACGTTCGCCAAGAGCCACACGCTCGGTCCGCGCACGCGGGCTTGGATGTTCTGTAGTGCGGCGTCGTCGGTCGCCCAAGTCAGCTTGCGGCCCAACACGCTTTCGATCCGCGAGACGTAGGCTTCGACCAAATCGTCGATCTCCAGGCAGGCCATTTCCGCTCCCAATTCGGCGGCGAGCGAAACGGCTGCATCCCGCGTCGTCCGGCTGCTGTTGCGCGTGGCCTGATAGACGCAGTGCAGCAAGAGTTTCGTCCGCTCTTGGTCGGTTTTGGCCGCGGCCAGGGCGGGGATGTGCGCAAGCGTTCTCAGATACGCCTCCGCGCCCAACTCGCGATGGGCCATCTCGCTCATCAAGGACACCAGGCAGGAGACGGCCGACGAATCGGCCCCCCCGCTCAAGCTCACGACGAATCCCTGCGCGCGGCTCTTCCGCAAATAATCGAACAATCCCAGCGCGACCGCCCGGGTGAACTCTTCTTCCTTCAGGCGGGGATTCCCTTCCCAAGGCTCCGGCGAGGTTTTCGCAAACTCCGGCTCGAGGTCGGGCCAGGCGAATTCGCAGGCGGTTTCCATCGGATTGGACTGGCCCAATTCGGGCTGAAAACTGGCCAGCCGCGCGGAACTTCCGCGCGTGGCATCGACGTCGATCACCGCGCCGGTCAATCGCCAGGGAGCGAAGGACAGCCGCGGACTGGCGGCCAGCAGTTTTCCATCGGAGGCGATGAGCGCGCCGCCGTCGTAGATCGCCCGGCCGGCTTCGTTGCCGAGCAGATTCGCATAGACGTAACTCACGTTGAACGCGCGGGAGCCTTCCAGCACCAGCCGCTTGCGGACTTCCGCCTTGCCGAAAGCGAAATGGCTCGCGCTCGGGTTGAGAATCACATCGACCGCGTGCGGCGACATGCCGCCGCCGGGCCGCGCGGCGACCCAGGCGTCTTCGCAGATTTCAATGCCGATCTTCACCCCGCCGACGTTGAACACCAGATCGCCGATCGGATACTCCTCGCCCTCGCCCTCGACCTCGATCGCGTCGCGGACCTGCTGCGGCCAAGGCTTGAACCAGCGCGGCTCGTAATGCAAGCCGTCGCCGGAGAGAAACCTTTTGGCCACGAAGCCCGCAATCCGCCCATCGACCGCCACGCACGCGCAGTTGAACAGGGCGTGTCTATAGAAAACGGGCAAGCCCAGGCTGACCACCATCTCGGCCGTGGCGGGGAGGATTTCCCGCAAGACTTCCATCGCCGTTTTCTGCAATCCGGGGCCGAAAAAGGCGTCCTCGCAATTGTAGCCGGTGATGCAAAGCTCCGGCAGGCAGAGGATGGTCGCGCCTTCATCTCGAGCGGCGGCGATGGCGGCGAGGATGTTGTTTTTATTGCCGGCCCAGTCCATCGGCGTCTGGTTCAGCACCGCGGCCGCCACTCGTATGCGCGTCATGGTTCGTATCCTATGGCTTTCAAGGAGGACAGGTTTCTAACCTGTCATCGATCGATGCAAAATCGGCAATCGCGGGCGAATTATTTCAAATGCAGCGATTTCGCGGAGACGCCGGGGATTTTCAGCAGCGTTTTATCATTTGTCAGCAAGGTGACATTCAGCGATAAGGCTGAGGCGGCGACAATGGCGTCCGGCAATTTCAAGCGATATTCCTTCCGCAGACGGATGGCGTTTTCCCGCACATTTTTTGTTAACCCGAGAACGATGACCTTGGATAGAAAGGCGCGTATTTGGCGTTCTTCGGCTTCTTCCATCGAGGGATAAGAAAGCAATTCCAATTCTGAGATCACGGAGATGAAATATTGCCCCGATTCCAACGGGACCGCTAAACGGCCGCCCAGAAGATATAAAATTGCATTCGAGTCGAGCAGCCCCTTCATTGCCACTCCTCCCGCATTTTACGCTGATATTCGAGAGGGTCTTCCGATAAAGCAATCACGCCGGAAAATTGCGAAAGATCGGTTTCCGCCAGAGTTTCCGGGGTGATATGAAGTTGTCGCTCGATTTCCAACCAATCGTCATAATCGACCTGCACGGCGATTGGCCGTTGGGCCTCATCGACCAGTATGCGTTTGTGTATGGGGGCCATATTTGACTCCAAAATTCCACGCCGATTCCTAATGCAGCATCACCATCTGTATTCTAACATAAGTTAGGAAGAAAACAACATCGATCGTTTTTTCGCTCATCCCTCCTCGTGCCGCTTTTGCAAATGGCGGAGTTCGAAGTAGAGGCAAGTGCCGGTGAGGATCGAGGAGCAGGCGTCGGCGGTGGGGAGCGCGGCCCAGACGCCGTCAAGTCCGAAAAATTCGGGCAGGATCAGCACTGCCGGGATCAACAGCAGCACTTGCCGCGACAGGCTCAAGAGCATCGACATTTTCGGCTTGCCCACCGCTTGGAAGTAACTCGCGCCGATGACTTGAAAACCCACGATGGGCAGCATCAGCATCGAAACGCGCATGGCGTGAGTGCCGAGTTCGACCAGTTTGTCGTTGTCGGGATCGAAGAGCCGGATGACTTGCGCGGGGAAGATCATGACGACGGCGAAACCGACCGCGGTAACGGCGCACGCCCAGAGGATGGCGACGAGCAGCGCCTTCTTCACGCGGTCGAATTGCCGCGCGCCGTAGTTGTAGCCGATGATCGGCTGCGCGCCTTGGTTGAGGCCGAAAAGCGGCATCAGGATCATCAGCACGAAGCGGTAGATGATGCCCATCGCGGCAACCGCCAAATTGCCGCCGAAGCGTTGAAGTTGATAAATCATCAAGAATTGCAGGACGCAAGCGGCAAGCTGGAGGACGAACTGCGGCGAACCGATCGACAGGATTTTTCGGCATACGGGCCACTCCGGCCGCCAAGCGTGGAGCCGCAATTTCAGATGGCTGCCCCCGGCGATAAAATACCAGATCACCCAAACGGCCGATACCACTTGCGCGAGGATGGTGGCCAAGGCCGCGCCTTGCATTCCCCCGCCGAAACCGGGCATGCTCCAGCCGACGACGGGCAAAATCCAACCGGCGCGAAAGATGAAAAAAGGAGCCAGCAGGATATTCAGCAGTACGCCGATCAAGAGCGTCATCATCGCCACGCGGGGATTCCCTTCGGCGCGGATCGAGGCATTCAAGCCGAAGCCCACGATCTGAAAAAACGCGCCGGCGAGGATGATCTGCATGTATTGTCGGGCGTACTCGAAGACCATGCCCTGCACTTTCAGGAGATGCAGTAATTCATCGAGCGCCAAAAAGCCGACGAACGTCAGCGCCAACGAGGCGATCGCCAGCATGATCGCGGCGTTGCGGAGCACGTTTTCGGCCTCGGCGATTTTCCGCTCGCCGAGGCGGATGGAAATGAGCGCCGCCGCGCCGAAGCCGATCAACATGCCGAAGGACATGAGAATCAGCATCGGCGGGAAGGCGACGAACATCGCGGCGATGCCGTCGTCGCCCAGCGCCCGGCCGACGAAGACGCTATCGATCAAGTTATAGAGCGCCTGGGTCATCATGCCCACGATGGCGGGCAGCGAAAAATGCAGCAGCAGCCGCGGAATGCTCCCGTGCCGCATTCGCTCGGAACGTGAATTACCCTCCATAAGCAGGCTCTCGGTCGTGGATGAATTGTCGAAAATTTTGTAACCGTTCACAGGGGACTGTCCCGATTTTCGCGGCGCAAAAGATTATGGTGCTCTAAAAGTGCTTAATCGCTGCGAAAATGGGACTGTCCCCCTCGCGCCGCGGGAAGGGGACAGGTCCATGTTTTCGGCTCACCGTTTGTCCGCAAAATACGTTTTCACGCCGAAAAATGGACCAGTCCCCGACAGGGGCGTGAACGCTTACAAAATTTTTTTTGAGTGGGCTTGTATTTTGGATCTTAGGACTTGGTTTCCAAGACCTAAGTCCCAAGACTTTCTTCCGCATACGCATCGATCGAACGCAAATTCTTCCAATTGCCGGCGAGTTTTTCGAAAAACTCCTCGTGCCGGGGGGAATCTTGGTAGGCGTCGTGCGCCGCTTTCGACTCGAACACGATTTGCAGCATCACGTCGAAGTTTCGATCGCTGACTTCCCAGGCGATGTCGTCGGCCAAGGCGCCGACGCAGAAAAAGACCGTGCCCGGATGCCCCGAAAGATATTTCCTGCACCCTGCGATCAATTCAGTCTTCGCCTGTTCCGAGCGATCTTTCAATAGAAACAGCACATTGTGGGAAAGCATGGATGAATGGGATGGGTGGGGTGGCTGGGAAAAAGTGTGAAGGTTGAATGCTGAATGTTTAAGCCGCTAGCGACTTGGCAAACCCGAATGGACCCATTACGAATGAACTACTGGTCCTGCAAATTATATTTACGGGTGCCATGCCCACTCTTGTGTGGGCATGATGCAGTGTTTTCGGGTGATTCTCATGCCCCCGACAAGCGTGGGCATGGCACCCAAACCTGTCATTGAGCGATTGACGGACCACAAACAGTCAGCCAATCAACCGATTGTATCCCCTCTGCGGACTTTTACGAAGGGTTGAATCCTTCCGAATCCACTCTCGCTATTGCCGCATGAAGTCTCAAGGTGACAAGGTGAGGATCTACTGATCTACTGAATGTATAAAAAATGCCCTTGTTTCGCGAGGCCCTTTTCGCTACAAATCGCTTCCTTTGCATGTTTTCGTGCGATATTCTCCTCCCTTTTCAACGTTTTTTCGGCTAGGAGGCGTTCACGATGCGCCATAAACTCACCTTCTTTTTCGCGCTTTCAATATCCTCCATCGGTCTTTTGCAATCGCCGATCTCGGCGGAAGAATCCTTCCCCTACAAGGCTTTCATCGTCGCCGACGAGGTTTATGTCCGCAGCGGGCCGGGACACAATTATTATTCGACCGATAAATTATCGAAGGGGCAGGAAGTCGAGGTCTATCGCCACGATCCCGGCGGTTGGTGCGCGATTAAGCCGCCGGAAGGCAGCTTTTCCTGGATTTCCAGCCGCTTCGCCAAGATCGAGGAAGGCAACCTCGCCGTGGTAACCGAAAACAACGTTTCGGCCCGCGTGGGGAGCAAATTGAGCGACGTCCGCGACGGCATCCAGGTTCGCTTGCGCAAGGGCGAAGTGATCGAGGTGTTGGAGACGAAAAAAATCGGCAGCGGGGATAGTCCCACGCAAACGTGGCATAAAATCGCCCCGCCGGCGGGCGAATTCCGCTGGGTCTCGCTCAAAAATCTCGAATCGGAATACGTCCGCGAAGGATTGCTCCGCCGCGCGGACGATGGTAAAGTACGTGAAAGCGAAGCGGACGCTGAGACTCCCGGCGGAAAGGAAAAACATTCGCTTGCCGAAAAGCTGCCGCACGAAATCTTCCAAACCGAGTTGGATCGGCTCGAATTGGAGCTTTCGCGGATGGTGGCCGAAGATTCGAACGTCTGGTCGTTCGATTCGTTGCGGATCGGCGCCGAGTCCTTATTGGAGGGCGCGAACACGGCCGTCGAAAGCGGCAAGGCGCGGCTGCTTTTAAGCCGCATCGCCCGCTTCGAGGATATTAAGGATCGCGCCGACAAGGTTGACCAACTCCGCGCGGAGACCGAGCGCTCGAACCAATACATTGCCGGCCTGCGGAGCACGATGCGGCGCGCGAAGGAATACGTCGATGGCGGCGACGACCGCTTCGACGGCGTCGGCCGCTTGGAGCAGGTCGCGCCGACCACGCCCGGCGTGCCGCGCTTCGCCCTGCTGGACGACGCGGGCAACGTCCGCAGCTACGTTACGCCTTCGACCGGCGTGAATTTGCACAAGTACGTGGGGCAGCAAATCGGCGTGGTGGGCCGGCGCGGCTATATGCCCGAACAAAAGGCTCAGCACGTTACGGCGAACCGCGTTACCGTGCTCGAAGGACAGGCGCTACGGTAACTCCTACTTTCCCTTGGCGGAATATTTCATGTTGGATCGAGAAACCGTGGCGATTCTGGTTTGTCCGGTCACCCGTCAGCCGCTCGCGCTCGCCGATGCGCCGCTGATCGCGAAAATCAACGGGGTCATCGAAGCGGGAAAACTCCTCGATCAACTGGGCCGGCTCGTCAAGCAGCCGATCACCGAGGGACTCGTTCGGCAAGACGGCAAGATACTTTATCCCGTCCGCGACGGAATCCCCGTCATGCTCGCCGATGAAGGGATTGCTTTGGAGCAAATCGGATGCGAGTAAGCCCACGGCGCAACCCTCTCCCCTCTCCCCTCTCCCTCATGCCCGACAAAACCATTTTCAAAAAGATCATCGACCGGGAAGTTCCCGCGAAAATCGTGTATGAGGACGATCTCTGCATGGCGTTCGAGGACATCCATCCCCGCGCGCCGACGCATTTGATCGTCATTCCCAAGAAGGAAATCGTTTCGGTCGATGACGTCGAGCCGGAAGACGAGGCGCTCATCGGCCACCTCTTCACGGCGATGCGGAAGATCGCCGCCCAATTGAGCCTCAGCGGCGGCTACCGCGTAATCACCAACTGCGGCCGCGACGCCGGCCAGGAAGTGATGCACATCCACTTCCATCTACTCGCCGGCCGAAAGTTCACCTGGCCGCCGGGGTAGGACAGGTTTCCAACCTGTCGTGTAGGACGGATTTCCAACCTGTTTCGACAAACCGCTTTCCTCGTTCCCACGCGGAGCGTGGGAACGAGGATAAATCCATGAACGATGATAACGAGCGGCAAATCCTCGCCGAAGGCAAATACGTCCGCTTGGTCAAGTGCGGCCGCTGGGAATGGGCGGAGCGCACGAACTGCGACTGCGCCGCGGTCATCATGCCCGTCACGCGCGAACGGCAAGTGGTGTTCATCGAACAGTACCGCCATCCGTTCGACGCGAAGGTCATCGAACTGCCGGCGGGCCTGGTCGGCGACATCCCCGGCGAGGACGGCGAGGAGCGGCTCGCGGCCGCGAAACGGGAGTTGATCGAGGAGACCGGCTACGCTTCGGACGACTGGCGGCTGCTGTTGGAAGGTCCCAGCTCGCCCGGCTTGACCACCGAATGCTTTACGATGTATCTTGCATCGGAGGCTTACCGCGTCGGCGACGGCGGCGGCGACGGGACCGAAGATATCGCCGTGCACCTCGTCCCGCTCGAGGAAGCCGAAGCCTGGCTGCAAGCGCATCGCGCCGCGGGAACGCTCGTCGATCCGAAAGTTTATACAGGACTTTATTTTGCGATGCGATGTTGACGGAGAACAAAGCATTGCGAAGCCGCAAGCGGCTCATCATTCATCCTTCAGCATTCATCCTTCATACTTTTCTTCATGCCCACTCGCGACGAACTTGCCGATCTTTACCTCGCGCAGCTTCCTTACGAGCCGTATCCGCTCCAGGAAGAAGCCTTGCTGGCGTGGTTCTCCGCCGAACAAGGCGTATTGGTGTGCGCGCCGACCGGGACGGGCAAGACGCTGATCGCCGAGGCCGCGCTCTTCGAGGCCCTGCACACCGGCAAAATGGCGTATTACACCACGCCGCTGATCGCGCTTACCGAGCAAAAGTTCCGCGAAATGCAGCACGTGGCCGTGCGCTGGGGATTCAAGGCCGAAGATGTGGGCTTGGTTACCGGCAACCGCCGCGAAAATCCGAATGCGCGGATCCTCGTCGTGGTGGCCGAAATCCTCGCCAACCGGCTCTTGCACCCCGAAGCCTTCGATTTCGCCGAGGTGAGCGCCGTGGTGATGGACGAATTCCACAGCTTCGCCGATATCGAACGCGGCGTGGTCTGGGAACTTTCGCTCGGGCTGCTGCCCGCCCACGTCCGCACGCTCTTGCTCTCGGCCACGGTGGGCAACGCCATCGAATTCGTCAATTGGCTCAAAAACAGCCACAACCGCAAGGTCGAACTGGTCAAGGGCGAAGAACGGAAAGTGCCGCTGACGTACCACTGGATCGGCGATCAACTGCTCACCGAGCTGATCGAGGAAATGGCCCGCGGCGACGACGAAGCCAAGCGCACGCCGGCCCTGGTGTTCTGCTTCAACCGCGAAGAATGCTGGAGCATCGCCGAGCAGATTAAGGGCAAAAAAGTGCTGAGCGAAGGCCAGCAGAAAAGGCTCGTCGAAGAACTCGACCGTTACGATTGGTCGCAAGGGGCCGGCCCCAAGCTCAAGCAACTCCTCATGCGCGGCGTGGGCGTGCATCATGCGGGCGTGCTGCCGAAATACCGCCGCATCGTCGAGGAACTCTTCCAGCACAAGCTGCTTTCGATCTGCACTTGCACCGAAACGCTTTCGGCGGGCATCAACCTGCCCGCCCGCTCCGTCGTGCTGCCGAGCATCATGAAAGGCCCGATGGAAAAGCGCGTCGTGATCGACGCCAGCAGCGCGCACCAGATTTTCGGTCGCGCCGGCCGACCGCAGTTCGACAAGGAGGGCTACGTCTTCGTGTTGGCCCACGAGGACGACGTGAAGATCGCCCGCTGGAAGGAAAAATACGACCAAATCCCCGAGGACACCAAAGACCCCGGCCTGCTGCGGGCGAAAAAAGACCTCAAGCGCAAAATGCCCAAGCGGCGGACGACCGAAACCTACTGGAACGAGCAGCAATTCGAGAAACTCCGCCTCGCCCCGCCGGGCAAGCTCTATAGCCGCGGGCCGCTCCCCTGGCGGCTCTTGGCCTTCATGCTCGAGGCCTCGCCCGAAGTCGAGCGCGTGCGAAAGCTCGTCGCCAAGCGGCTGATGGATTCGCACCGCATCGAAGCCGGGCAGCGCGCGCTTGTCGAGATGCTGCTCACCCTCTGGAAGGCCGGCTACGTAACCCTCGAACCGCAACCGCCGAAAGAAGATTTGGAAGGAAGCGACAACGCGGATGTTGGGGTGGCAGTTGTACTGCCGCCCCTTGAATCGCAAGTAATCCGGGGTGGCAGTGCAACTGCCACCCCAACAAAATCCTCCCCTCTCCCGACCAACGACCACGCTTCGCGCGGTGCCCGGTCGGTGCCCGGAGAGGGGCCGGGGGTGAGGGCGGAACCGGCTCGACCACGCTTGCAAGCAAGTTTATTCGGCAAGCCGGTCCTCTCGAAAAACGAATCGGCATCCCTCGAATCAACCGAGAAGAAAAACCTCCCGCCACCCTATCAACCCGACTACGCTCGGCCCACCGAGGAGATGCAAAAGCTGCATCTCTTCCGGGGCATCCATCCGCTGTACGCGGTGTTTTTGCTGAATCAACTGGGCATTGCCAACCGCGCGGAACGGCTGCAAGCGATGGAGAGCGTTTTGGAATTGCCGCGTTCGATCGGTCCGGCGGTCCGCGTCCCCTTGCAAAGAGATTTGCCGCCCGGCCCCTTGGCCACGTTGCGGCTCGATCCGCTCCTCTTGCAACTCGGGCTGGCGACGGCCGAGGAGCTTACCGCGCCCGAAGAGCCGGAGGAGTACCAACCGCGGCGCACGTTCGACGAAGCGCCCGTCCGGGTGTTGCATTTCGCCGACAAGCTCCGCAAACTTTTCGATTACGATTTCCCGAACGTCCGCGACTTGAAGACTTTTCCGGTTTGGGCCGCCGGCGAACTGCTGGAATTCGGCGGCGATTTCAACAAGTACGTTACGTCGAAAAATCTGCAAAAACAGGAGGGGCTGATCTTCCGCCACCTGCTGCGTCTGATCCTGCTCGTCAAGGAATTCGAGCAGCTTTGCCCGCCCGATATCTCGATCGAAGAGTGGCGCGCCGACCTGCGCGATATCGCCGCGCGCCTCACCGCCTGCTGCCGTCAGGTCGATCCCGCCAGCACCGACAAAGCACTGGAAGAAGTAGAAGGAGAAGCGGCAGAGGAAGGCGCGGAATAGTCATTGTCTTCCCACCACTCCGGGCACCTCTCCGGGCGCCGCGCGAAGCGTGGTCGTTGGTCGGCGGGCACCACGAAGTGGTCGGGGCCGGGGGTGGCCCGCGCATCAACGCGAAAAAAAGACGCGTAACCGTTCACAGGGGACTGTCCCGATTTTTGCGGCGCGAAAGATGATGGTGTCGTAAAAATGCTTAATCTCCGCGAAAATGGGACTGTCCCCCTCGCACCGCGGGAAGGGGACAGGTCCATGTTTTCGGCCTACCGTTTGTCCGCAAAATACGTTTTCCCGCCGAAAAATGGACCAGTCCCCGACCGGGGCGTGAACG
>JADLEL010000070.1 GCA_020846145.1 Pirellulales bacterium
ATTTTTTCTTGAAATAAACCGCTTTCCATGTTTCTTGCTTCTATGGATGAAACCCAATTGATTACTTCAATCAAGTAAAAGCCGCCTATTAGCCAATTATGTCCCCCCAAAAACCGTGACGGTCAGGGTTTTTTTGTAAGCGTTCACGCCCCGGTCGGGGACTGGTCCATTTTTCGGCGGGGTAAGTATATTGCGGACAAACGGTAGGCCGAAAACATGGACCTGTCCCCTTCCCGCGGCGCGAGGGGGACAGTCCCATTTTCGCGGCGATTAAGCACTTTTACGACGCCATCATTTTTTGCGCCGCGAAAATCGGGACAGTCCCCCGTGAACGGTTACGGTTTTTTGATAGGATCCGAAAACCTGAACTCGTGGGGGTGGCAGTACAACTGCCACCCCAACAAACCGAAGAAACTTACAACGACGACGGCGGGATGTTCTTTTTCAGGTAGTCGTTCCACTTGGCGCGGTCGGGGCCGAATTTTTGGCCGGCGTGGGCGTCGAGCAATTCGCCGATTTTCTTGTCGCCCTCGTCGTCGGCCAGTCGGCCGAGGCTGTTGCATACGCCGCGGAGGACGCCGTCGCCGCCGATTTTGATGCAGGCCTTGGCGGCATCGACGCGCGTGGCGGGATCGTAGAGCAGATCGTCGAGCCAGGGGAGCACGTAGGGGTGATCGATCGCGAGGGCTTCCTCCACGAGTCCGCCGCGGTTCTCGCCTTCGGCGAGATGTTGCCGGAACGCGGCCACTTTTTCCTTCACCACGGCGGGCGGCGTGGGGAACCACCAGCCCATGCGGAGGCCGGAGGCCTTGGCTTTTTTCTCCGCGTCCTTCCAGCGGTGAATCTCCAGATAATCCCAATCGGTCAACGATCCCTCGCCGCCGTCGCCGACGCAGGTCAGGAGCATCACGGGCGAGGAGCGGCCGAACAAGCGGCGCTTGTCCTTGGCGCGGTCGGTCCGCGTGGGATCGAAATCGACCCAGCCCAGGCCGGGCACGTAGGCTTGCGGGCAGCGGTGATAGACGGTATCGAGGAAGTAGGGTTGACTCGCGCGGCCGGTGATTCCGCCGACGTAGCGCGCGGGGATGCCGCCCAACCGGCAGAGGGCGATGAAACTGTATGTGTACTCGCTGCAGCTTCCCTTGCCCGACGCCAGGACTTGGGGGACCGGCTCCCATTTTCCGTCCCGGTCGTAAACCAGCCGATTCATCACCAGGTCGAAAATGCCTTCGAGCCGTTCGCGCGTGGTGGTTCGGCCGGCGACGGCTTCGCGATAGGCGGCCGCGAGGATTTCGTTCTTCAAGTCGTAGTTCGGCGCGTCGCGGAGGTAAAGTTCCACTTCCTCGGCGGAAAGCGGTTTGCCGCGGGGATCGTCTTGGCGGGGGATGTCCCAGTGCAATTGGCGGACGGTCGCCTCGGCGATCCACCTTCCCGTGAGCATTTCTCCGGGAGCCAGTTCCTTGCACTCGAAGACGGCGATCGGCGCGTTCCAACGATCGAGCTTTCGCTCGGGGCGGCCTTCGACTTCGAGTTTCGCGATGGTTTGTTGAGAAAGGTTCATCGGCAGATGCACCGCGAGATGGGGTTCCAAGAGGGATGTATCGCCGCGATTGACGATGCGGGCGGTAAAAACCGCCTCGATCGCTTGCTCGTTCTCGACGGCGGCCTTTCCCGTCTTCGACCGCGAAGCGCCGGCGCCGTTCTGCGCAAGCAAAGCGGAAGTTGACGAGAATATCGGGGCGAATGCCAAGAGGAAAACGACGTCCGCGAAGAAGGTTTTTTTTCGCATGGGATTTTTTGCGGTTAAACGGGACTGTTACAAATGGCGAATTTAGTCACTTTTTCTCCGGCAGTTGCATGATGATGGCGGCGTGGGCGGAGAGGTTCTTTTCGTTGATCACGGCTTCGAGATCGAGGCCGCGGAACCAGTTGAGCGGCGGGGCTTGGAAGTCGGGCGGGGCGGCGGGATGCAGGAAGCTGCCGCCGGCGGATTGGTTTTCCAGGGCGGTGGAAGTCCAGCGGCCGAAATTGTCGGGATTCACGCCCGGCCCTTCGCCCTCTGACTGAGGGGAGAGGGGAGAGGGGAGAGGGGAGAGGGATTTGTAAACGTATTCGCCTCCCAGCGGGCATTTGAGTTTGGCGTCGAGCAGAAACTCGGCGGCTTCCTTGCAACTGGGGGGCGGGACGTGGAGTTGCTGGTCGAGGGCTTGCAGCAGGCGGAGGTTGTTGAGCGTGGTCTCGCGGGTGCGGTTGTAGGCCCAGCCGTTCGCCAGCGGCATGATCCGCGAGCGGGTGGGATCGTCGATGCGGAGCCGGAGTTGGGCGGGACGCTCGGCCTGCTCGAAGCGGATTTGCGGCGTCACTTCGGCCAGGATTTCCGGCTGGAAGGAGAACACCGTGAACGGCCCGAACATCCGCCGCCAGCCGCCGGTGAGCCGCACGGTGGAATAGCCGTTGGCGTCGGGCGGCGGGAAGCCGATATTCAGCACGCGGAGGAATCCCAAATCGCCGGTGCAGCCGAGGTAGCCGACGAGCCAATCGCGCAGCCGGCCCATCGGCAAGAGGCGGCCGAATTGCAGATTGGGCGGCGGGCCGAAATCGCGCAGGCCGCCGAACAGCCGCTGGTTGGCAAGCACCGCGTCGAAGGCCGCCAAATCGCCGGGGATCGGCGCGACGCGCTCGTTGCTGGGCGGGCCGGCGTACTTTTTGAAAAGCTCGAGATGCCGCGGCGCGATGGGGGCCATCATCACGTCGGCGGTAACCTGCTCCCGGTTTTCCGGCAGCGGCTTGCGCGCCAGGCCGACGAGGACCGGGTCCATCCGCCCCCACTGCGCGCGGTAATAGTCGGCGAAACGGCGGTATTCGGCCTCCTCGAAGGCCGAGACTCGATCGACGGGCATGTCGGGAATCGGCAGGTACGTGCCCCGCCAGCCGCGCAGGCCGTCGTGGACTTCGCCGCCGGCGAGGACCATCCGGCTGCCGTCGGGCAGGGGGCCGAAACTCGGCGGCAGGAAATTGCCTTGCACGAGCGCGTCGATCGAATCACCCGGTTTCCCCTCGCTCGCGGCGGCGAGCTTGGCCAACTGCACGAGTTCGATATCGGCCACGCTTTGCAGCCGCCGGGCCATTTCCACGCGGTAGTGCGGCGAAGTGATATTGCGGAAGAAGGCGTCGGAAAGATAGACGAAGACCGCATCGCCGCGCGAGAGCGGCATGATCGTGCGGGCGTAGCGGAATTCGGGGGAAGCGCCCAAGCTAATTTTTTCCTCGTCTTTCCCCTTGCCCGTCGCCAAAAACCGCTCGGCGAGTTTTTTCGACGAGGTGACGAGCACGTAATCGCCGTCGGGAACGTAGTACGAGCGGACCGAGCCGTCGCGGGTGGAGATGAAGGAAAACTCGCGGCCGGCGATTTTCACTTTTTCCTCGGCCGCGCCGCCGGCCTTCAGCCGCGCGGTGCGCTGCGCGGCGAGCGTCGTGCCCAGCAGCAGGGCGTTGCGGGCCTGGAAGAGGATGCCGTAGGACGCGCCTTCGCGGAAGAACATGTCGTTGCCGACGATCGCCACGTCGGCGACGACGGTATCGCCCAGCAGCCGCGAGAGGACGTCTTGCTTGAGGATGAGCTGCCGCTCGATGCGGCCGCGCATATCGTGGTCCAATCCGCGGAGCGCGACGAGGTTTTGCAGGTCGCCGCCCCATTTTTCCAAAGTGTCCTGCAGCCAGAGGAAATTGGCGAAGCTGCCGAAGCGGACGTAAAAGCACTCGGCGGGCACGCGCTGGGCCAGCGGCTCGATGGGCACGTCGCCGGGCGTTTCCGGCACGGCGAGCGGCGGGGACTCGAAGGCCGGCGGCAGCGGGCGGTCGGCCGGTTCGTTCAGGTTGTGGAGTCCCAGAATGCGGTCCTGCTGCATGGCTACGCGGAGCGCTTCGGTGCCCGCGGCAAGCCCCAGTTCCTTTTCCAGTTCGGAGTAGGCCGATTTCGTCTGCTTCGATTCGGGCAGGCGGAGGTTCAACCGCGTGGCCAACATGCACATCAGATAGTTTTCCACCTGCGGCGGATAGTCGGGCTTCTGCTCCAGGAGTTTCGGCTCTTTGGCGTATTGTTTCCACCATAGAGCGAGCAATCGCTCGAATTGCCGCGGCGCATTGCGGGGCGCGAGCGGAATGGAGATCGGCGACCGCGCGTGCATGGTCATTTGCAGCGGCTCATCGCCGCGAAAGAGGAAGAAGATGGTGGTTCGCGGCGGCCGGTCGGCCAAGCCGCGCAAGATTCCGCCCACCTGCTGGCGGATCGGCCCGCCGCTGGTCAAGGGCGTTTCGGCGTCGAGCACTTCGCGCATCACGCGGCCGAAGGCGGCCGATTCGAGGGCCGGATAGAGTACGCGGCCGGCAGGTTCCGTCAGGACCAGGCCTTCGACTCCCAGCGGTTGCGGCAGCATTTCGGCCGGAAGGTCGAGCGTGATCCGCCCTACGCCGAATGGTTTGCCCACAAAAGCCTCGACTTCAATCCGCTGCGCGAAAGCGGGCGCGGCGGCGAAGAATATTACCAAAATACCGAGCGAAAACGGGCGATTTATTGAGGATGAAGTCGCCATGTTCGTTCCTTCCAGTAGCGAGCGGATTATTCTGTTGATAAATTCGAGTTCGATTCGCTTTCGCGGGCAATCGAAGCGGATTAAAGCGAAATGCCGATCTGCAAGCGGCGGATTTCGGCATTCGGCATCGAAGCTTTAGCCCTTTTCCGCGATCGGCTTGGGCGCGAGTTCGAGATTCGGATAAAGCTCCTCGCTCAAAGCCACGCCGCGGGCGCGGAGCGATTGGGCGATGTTGCCGCGATATCGTTCGGGCACGCTCGCCAGGGATTCATTCAAGGCCGCGAGCGACTCCTTGCCGGGGATCCGTTCGAGCACCGAGCGGGCGTCCTCCAACAGTTCCGACGATTTCAAGCAGGCGGCCACGGCGGGTACGCTCTCCGCGCCGCCGATCTCCGAAATCATCCACAGCGCTTCGCGGCGGAGCGCTTCGGGCCAGGCATCGGCCAGCAACGCCTGCAATTCGGGCAGCACCGCCGCACATTCCTTCTCGCCGCCGGGACGGCCCGCGTAACGCACGATCCGCCACAGCGCCCGGCGGGCCGCCAAGGCGACTTCCCGATCGGCGTCGCCGGAGGTCATCACCGCGGCCAAGGGTTTGACCGCCGCCGCTCCCGCCGTACCGGCGCGGGTCCAGCCCTTGGCGCGTTCGGTATCGCTGCGGTCTTTGATCATCGCGATCAAGGCATCGACGGTAAGCGGTTCGTTTTGCATGGGCGGGGACAGGGGACAGGGGACGGGGGGCAGGGCAAGGCGGCAAGGAAATTTTGTTGTTCAATTTGCAATTTGCAATGACCAATTTGCAATAATGACGTGCAAAATGCGAACTCTTTCGGATCGCGGCTAAACGATTTAAGCATTCATCATTATTCTCGGCACTTTAGCATGGTTATCGGGCTGTCCATATTTCAAAACGAGCAAAGGATCGCGAAAACGCGAAAGAACGAAATCGCGAAAAAGTATTTGAGGTAACGCGATCTCCGCCCTGAAGAAATAATGGTCCCAATGGTTGTTTTTCGTGTTTTCGCCCTTTCGTGTTTTCGCGATTGCCCGATAATCATGCTAAAGTGTCTTATTCTCGTCATTTACAGCGCATAGGGGAATCGCTGCGGGCGGCCCATCAGCCGCCGCGCTTCCTCGTCGCCGACGATCTCGCCTTTCGCCTGGTCCCATTGAAGTTTCCGATCGAGCAGGAAGGACAGGTTCCCCAGGTTGCAGAGGTTCGCCACGCCGACGGCGGCTTCGAGGTTCAGCAAGGTTTTTTCGCCGTAGCGAATGCCGCGGAACCAATCTTCGTAATGTCCGGGCGATCGATAGACGATGACTTCCGGCTCGCCGGCGGGCGGGGTCCACTCGCGGATTTGTCGTTCGGCCCAGAGGCCCTCGCTGCCGCCCCAGCAATGCGCTTCGCCCGCTTCGCCGCGATAGACCGCTCCGCAGCCCGGCTGCGCGATTTTCGACTCCTCCGGTTTACGCTCCTCGGCGGCGATGGGTTCGCCGGGCTGGCTCCAGGTGAGCACCCAATCGGGATTTTCGAACGTATAGGCAACCTTCATTTCGACGGCGGCGTCCCACAGGCCCTTGCGGGGCGCGGTCCCTTGGGCCTCGACGGTTATCGGCCCGGCGCCGTCGGCATCCATCCAGTGCATCGCGCAGCTCAGCAGATGCGAACCTTGGTCGCAGATTGGTCCTCCGCCCGATTCGAGCATCCAGCGAAAATTTCCGTGCGAAAAATGCGGATTGTACGGCCGCCACCGCAGCGGACCGAGCCAGAGGTCGTAATCCATTTCCTCGGGCGGATCGCCGTCGGGAGCCAGGCGCTCATCGACCGGAGAGGGCGGGGACCAGCAATCGACTTGCGTTACGCGGCCGATGACTCCGTTGGCCAAATAGCGGTGCATTAGATAGGCGTCCGTCGAAGAGCGGCCCTGCGCGCCGATTTGGGCGGCGATCTTCGCCTTCCTTGCGGCGGCGATCATCGCCTTGCCTTCCGCGATCGTCGCGCACGCCGGCGTTTCGAGGTAGATATGCTTTCCGCATTCGGCCGCCTGGGTGAACTGCACTCCGTGCCAATGAGTCGGCGTGGCGATGACGACGGCGTCGATATCCTTGCGCGTGAGGATATACCGGTAATCGCGATAGGTCTTCGCCTGGGGGCCGGCCGTCTCCAAGGCTTTATCCAGCCGCTTTTGATCGGGATCGCTAATGGCCGCAATAACCACTTTCCCTTGTTCCATGAGGCCGAGCAGATTCCGCAGATGCTCGCCGCCACGTGCGCCGGTGCCAATCACTCCCAACACGAGCCGTTCGCCGGCCCCCGCGGTTGCTTCGCCGCCCAAGACCCTGCGGGGCACGAATTGCGGCACGCCCCAAGCCGCACCCACCGTCGCGATGCCGGCCGATTTTAAGAAATCGCGGCGGGGAAGTCGATTGGGCCTGTTACTCTTGAAGGACATCGAAAATGACCAATCGGTGGAGATCGCTTTAAACTGGGCGGGCGGTAGAACATAAATAATTACTTACAACTTATCGCTTCAAACATTCTTTGGCAACCTTTATGCTCACAAGCAAAAGAATGCATTGACTTGAATAAATGCACGACCCAGCAAAATGAGGTTGACAATTGTTGTAGATGTTGTACAATATTAACAACAGAATGGAAATTACGGCAGTTTGATAGATTTATATACTTAAACACCCCCTCCTTGTGGTCTTTTGGACCATAACCCCCTAGGAGAGTTAATATGGCTAAAGGTGAATTCGGAGCGATTCTCAAACGTCTGCGAGCGGAACGAGGACTGACGCTGCGAGATTTTTGCCAGCGAAACGGTTTTGATCCGGGGAATTACAGCCGATTGGAACGCGGTCTGTATCCTCCCCCGGAAAATCATGAAGGCGTTGAAAAGTATGCCAACGCCCTTCAACTTCGGCCAGGTTCAACGGAATGGCTGGAACTCTTCGATATTGCAGCCGCCGAACGGGGAAGGTTCCCCGATGATTTAATGTCCGATGAAGAGGTCGTCGCAAAACTGCCGGTGCTTTTTCGGACGCTTCGCGCACAACCCATATCACCTGAAAAACTCGATGAACTGGTGGAAAGGATTCGCAGGAGTTAACCGATGATCAAAGCGCCTTATTTGCCTTACGAACGGCTTCGTATGGCCGCCGAGGATTTCATCTCGAAATATCATCCAACCCGGACGATTCCACTTCCCATCGAAAAAATTGTCGAGTTCGATTTCGGCATTGATATCGTGCCCATGCCCGGCTTGCATCGCGGCTTTGACATCGATTCCATGATTACGAACGATCTTCGAGAGATCCGCATCGAACAAGCCGTTTTCGATTCTTACCCTGGCCGATACCGTTTCAGCCTTGCCCACGAATTAGGGCATCGAGTTTTACACCAAGAAGTATTCGCGCAAATCCAATTCCGTTCGATCTCCGAATGGAAAGCCTTGATGGAAGAAGGCATTCCACTCAAAGAGTATAGTTTTCTGGAGACCCAAGCAAATTCCTTCGCGGGTCTCATTCTTGCGCCCCAAGCGGAACTTAGCCGGTCTTTCGACAAAGCCATCCGACTTGCCGAATCGCAGGGGCTTTCTTTGCGCATGGAATCCGACACGACGCGCGAGGCAATTGCATTCTATATATCGAAGGAATTCGAAGTTTCCGCGGAAGTCATTCGTCGCCGCTTGGATCGCGATCGGATTTGGGAATTATAAGACTTTCGGTTTTTAGCGCGCACGATTCACTAAGTTACTTTTTGGATGAGCTACCATGCCATTGATTGCACCTTCCCAATCCAGCCGCGAACTCCAATCGCTCCTCGCCCGGCGGATCGTCATTCTCGACGGGGCGATGGGGACGATGATCCAGCAATTGGGCTTCGGCGAAAAGGAATATCGGGGCAGGCAGTTTGCCGGCCATCCGCGGGATTTGAAGGGCTGCAACGATCTGCTCTCGCTCACGCAGCCCGCGGCGATCGTGGGCATTCACCGCGCTTATCTCGAAGCGGGGGCGGATATCATCTCGACCAATAGCTTCAACTCGACGGCGATCTCGATGGCCGATTACGGTCTCTCGGATCGCGTGCGGGAGATCAACGCGGCGGCCGCGGAGTGCGCGCGGAAGGCGATCGAGGAGATTAAAAAGACTCAACCGGAAAGAAGGATGTTCGTCGCCGGTTCGCTCGGCCCGACGAATCGCACGGCGTCGCTTTCGCCCGACGTGAACGATCCCGGCTTTCGCGCGGTTACGTTCGACGATCTGGCGGCGGCGTATTACGAACAAGCGAAAGCATTGGTCGATGCGGGCGTCGAACTCTTGCTGCCGGAAACGGTTTTCGACACGCTCAATCTCAAAGCCTGCCTCTTCGCGCTGGAAAATCTCTTCGAGGAGCGCGGCGAGCGGTTGCCGGTGTTGGTTTCGGTAACGATTACCGACCGCAGCGGACGGACGCTTTCGGGGCAGACGCTGGAAGCCTTTTTGATTTCCATCGGCCACGCCGAGTTGGCGAGCGTGGGCATCAATTGCGCGCTGGGGCCGGAGTTGATGCGGCCGTATATCGAGGAGCTTTCGCAAAAAAGCCGCTGGCCGGTGAGCTGCCATCCGAACGCCGGGTTGCCCAACGAATTCGGCGGCTACGACGAAACGCCCGCGCAAATGGCGAAAATCCTCGGCGAGTTCGCGGCCAACGGCTGGCTGAATATCGTGGGCGGCTGTTGCGGAACGACGCCGGCGCACATCCGGGCGATTGCCGAAGCGGTGAAAATATTTTTCCCTCGCCCTTTGGGAGAGGGGCCAGGGGTGAGGGCTGCGGGGAGTATCACTGCTGGACAAGCCAGTGGCACCCGAGAGACCCAGCACTGGCAAGATGCCAGTGGCACCCGACACCGTGCCACAAGTTTCAGCGGCCTCGAGCCTTACCACATCTCGCCCGAAAGCACCTTCACGATGATCGGCGAGCGGACGAACGTCTCCGGCTCGCGGAAGTTCGCGCGGCTGGTGCGCGAAGGCAACTTGGCCGAGGCGGTGTCGATCGCCCGGCAGCAGGTCGAAGGCGGAGCGAATATCATCGACATCAACATGGATGAAGGGTTGTTGGATGGCCCCGCCGTCATGGCTCGCTTCTTGAATCTGCTGGCCGCCGAACCGGATATCTCTCGCGTGCCGGTGATGATCGACAGCTCGAATTGGGCGGTGATCGAGTCGGGCCTGAAATGCGTGCAGGGCAAGCCGGTAGTCAATTCGATCAGCCTCAAGGAGGGCGAGGAGGAGTTTTTGAAGCACGCCCGACTGGTGAAAAAATACGGCGCGGCCTGCGTGGTGATGATGTTCGACGAGCAGGGCCAGGCGGTAACGGTGGAGGACAAGGTCCGCATCGCCCGCCGGGCGCATCACTTGCTCACCGAGCAGGCCGGCATGAATCCGAGCGACATCATTTTCGATCCGAACATTTTGACCGTGGGCACGGGCATGGAAGAGCACGCCGACTACGCGGTGAATTACCTCGAAGCCGCGCGGAAGATCAAGGAACTGCTGCCGGACGTGAAAATCTCCGGCGGCGTGAGCAACGTCTCGTTCGCCTTTCGCGGCAACGACGCGGTGCGCGAGGCGATCAACGCCGCGTTTCTCTATCACGCCATCCACGCCGGGATGGATATGGGGATCGTCAACGCCGGGCAGTTGGCGGTTTACGAAGAGATCGAGCCGGTATTGCGCGAACGCGTCGAGGATCTGCTTTTCAACCGCCGGCCGGACGCCACCGAGCGGCTCTTGACTTTCGGCGCGACCTTGCAAGGCAAGGGCGAGAAAGATGAAAAAACCGCCCAGGCTTGGCGCGAAACGCCGGTCGAGGAACGCTTGAAGCACGCGCTCATTCTCGGCATTGTCGATTTCATCGACCGGGACGTGGAAGAAGCCCGGCAGATCTACAACACCGGCTTGGCGATCATCGAAGGGCCGCTGATGGCCGGGATGCAGGTCGTCGGCGATCTGTTCGGCGACGGCAAGATGTTCCTCCCGCAGGTGGTCAAAAGCGCCCGGGTGATGAAGAAGGCGGTGGCGTATTTGCTGCCGTTCATGGAGGCCGAGAAGAGGGCGACCGGGCAGGTCCACCGGACGCGCGGCACGATCATCATGGCCACCGTGAAAGGCGACGTGCACGATATCGGCAAGAATATCGTGGGCATCGTGCTGGGCTGCAACGATTACCGGATCATCGACCTGGGCGTAATGGTCCCCTGCGAGAAAATCCTGCAAGCGGCTATCGAACACAAGGCCGACATGATCGGGCTGAGCGGACTCATCACGCCGAGCCTGGAGGAAATGGTCCACGTGGCCAAGGAGTTGGACCGCCAGGGCTTCACCGTGCCGCTTTTGATCGGCGGCGCGACCACCAGTCCCAAGCATACGGCGGTGAAGATCGCGCCGGCCTACAAGCACGAAGTGGTCCACGTGAAAGACGCCTCGCGCTGCGTGCCGGTTTGCGAGCGGCTCATCGATCCGCGGAAGCGCAAGGATTTCGACGCGGAATACCGTGCATATCAGGCCCAGATGGCGGCGGCGTACAAGAGCCGGCAGGACCTGAAACTGGTTTCTTTACGCGAGGCGCAAGCGCAGGCTTTTGCAACCGATTGGGCGACGATTGATATTCCCCGGCCGTCGTTTTTGGGAGCGCGATTGCTTTTGGAATATCCGCTCGAGGAGCTGGCGAAATACATCGATTGGTCGCCGTTCTTTTGGGCGTGGGAATTGCGGGGAAAATTCCCCGAAATCCTCGATCATCCCGAACGCGGCGAAGAGGCGAAAAAACTTTACGCCGACGGCCGGAAACTGCTCGACGAGATCATCGCGAATCGCCGGCTCGCGGCCAACGGCGTTTACGGATTTTGGCCGGCGGCTTCCGTTGGCGAAGATATTTTAGCGTTTGCAGACGAGAGCCGCACCTGCGAGATCGCCCGCTTCCACTTCCTCCGCCAGCAATGGCTCGGCGAGGACCGCGACCGTTATTACTGTCTTGCCGATTTCATCGCCCCGTTGGAGAGCGGGCGGAAGGATTATCTGGGCGGCTTCGCGGTGACGGGCGGGATCGGCACGGAAGAACTCGTGAAACGCTTCGAGGCCGACAACGACGATTACGGGGCGATCATGGCGAAAGTCCTCGCCGATCGGCTGGCCGAGGCGTTCGCCGAACGGCTGCACGAGATCGCGCGCATCGAATGGACTTTCGGCCGCGGCGAGAAGCTGAGCATCGCCGACATGATCGACGAAAAATATCGCGGCATCCGCCCTGCGCCGGGCTATCCCGCGCTGCCCGACCATACGATGAAACGCACGCTGTTCGAAGTGTTGGATTCTCGTGTGCCACTGGCTCCAAACGGGGTGCCACTGGCATCTTGCCAGTGCGAATCCTCAAGTCAGGCAGCGAATCTCGGCCCTCCCCCCGGCACTGGCAAGATGCCAGTGCCACCCTTGCAGGTTGCGGGCATTCAGCTCACCGAGAGCTACATGATGCAACCTGCCGGTTCGGTCTGCGGTTTTTATTTTTCCCATCCCGGCGCGCGTTATTTCGCCATCAACCGCGTTACCCGCGACCAGGTCGAAGACTACGCCCGCCGCAAGGGCATCAAGCTCAAGGAAGCCGAGAAATGGCTTGCGCCGGTGCTGGGGTACGATGCGGCGGAATAATCGGACCGCATTTCGTCGATGGCGTCCGATTATTCGCGAACCGAGGGATTTATCCCCTCGCCTCGAAGCGCGAAATCGTGCGCGGTTCGAATAGTTCCCCTTGCGATAAGAAGGGGTGAGTCAATCGCGGACAAGTAGGTTATGTTTCAGCCTAGCGCGGCGTAGCCGCAACCAATCGTTGCCCGGAGCCAACGGCGACGGCGGGTGAAGTTTTCCAGTGCCCCCTTACGCCCGCCGTCGCCGTTGGCTCCGGGCTAAACGAAAAACTTTGAGGAATTACCCTCAATCCTGAAAACTAATGGCATAACCTTCTTTGAAGCCAAGAAATAAAAGAGGACGCCGGTTCAGCGTCCTCCGGATGTTTTGGACGACGGGCTGGAAACCGGTCCTACTTACTTCACCGTGGCTGCCGCGGCATTTGCTTGGACGGGCGTTTCGCGATAGACGCCGACCGTATCCACGCCGTCGCCGTCGAAATCGCCGGCGAAGGGCTTGTTGCCGGGGGCGCCGAGTTCGAAGACCTTGTCGGTGGCGTCGAGCCGGCGGTTGTTGTCGGCGTCGAGGTGGAACGTGCCGCCGCGATAGACGCCCAGCTTGGTAATGCCGTCGCCGGTCCAATCGCCGGCGACGGGCACGTCGCCTTCGCGGCCGAAGTGGACCATCGCGTCGGCGGCGCTCCAGCGGCCGTCGCCGTCGATATCGAGATACCACGTGCCGTCGCGGAAGATGCCGATCTTCTTGATGCCCGTGCCCGTCCAATCGCCGACCACCGCGCGGTCGCCGGCGGCGCCGAACTCGAAGACGTGGTCGATCAGGTCGGAGCGGATTTTGCCCGCGTGGGTGCGCTTCATCGCGCGGAAGCCGACGGCCGCATGGGCCGGATCGGGGGGAATGTTCTTATAGCGGTTTTTCGGCGGATTCATGGCGTCGGGCAAGCCCGGATCGGATGCGACCGCCTTCTGGTCGCCGAGCCAGGCGATGCCGAAGATGCCGATATCGGCCTTGCCGTCGCCGTCCCAATCGCCGGCCACCGGCTGGTCTTCGCCGTCGCCGAGTTTCGCCCAGAGATCGCCCTCGTCCCACACGCCGTTGCCGTTCAGGTCGAGGAACCACTGGCCGCCGAGGAACGCGCCGATATCGCTGATGCCGTCGCCGTTCCAATCGCCGACCACGGGGGTTCCTTCGTCCAGGCCGTATTGATGTTTCGCCACCACCTCGCCATTTTGGTCGGCGATGAGCCATTCGCCCCCGCGGTTCAAGTCCGCGCCTTTCCACGAGGCGGGATCGAAGATTTCGGCGCCGGGATAGGCGGTGTATTCGTTCCCGCCGTCGATCTGCCGCGGCTGGCCGCCGTTGATGACGCTCAAGTGCCAGGTAGTGCCGCCGGGTCCGCCGCCGCCGCCGCCGAACGGCGAGGGCAAGCCGATTTGCAGGGGCACGTGCGGCGGATGATAGAGCGCCGGATCGCCGGCGGGGAAATACCGCGGAATGTCGGGCGAAACCGGATTGTCGGGATTCAGCGGTCCGGGATTATCTTCCGGCACTTCCTCGATTTTCACTTCGCTGAAGTTGTACTGCGTGCCCGTGCTGCCGGCCTCGACTTCGATCTGCACGATCGAGCTTCCGTCGGGATCGACCGCCAAGATGCCGAGCATGTCGTCGCTGATCTCCGTGTATTGATTCACGACCACGCCGCCCAAGCTGCCCGCCGTATCCAAGCCTTGCGTGTAGCCGTCGGGCTGAACTTCCACGACCGAGTACAGCCCCGGGGCGAGGTTGTTGAACTCGTAATAGCCGTCGGCGTTGGTGACGGCGGTGATCGGATTGCCGTAGGCGTCGGTGAGCGGAATGCCGACGCCGTCGCAAAGGCGGAGCGTTACACCGGCGAGCCGCGCGTCGTCGGGCGTGAGCAGGCCGTCGCGGACCGAGGGGATATCGGGCGGCGAATCGCCCTTCTTGATCTTGATGACCGGGCCGTCCTGGAAGACGTAGCCGGAAATTTTGGCGGGCAGCAACTCCCAAAAATCGTAATTCACGCCGTGCACGTCCGGTCCGAGGTTGATATTGATCGTGTGGTCGGAACCGTTGAGCGCGCCGCCCGCCGAACCGACGCGATTAGCGCCTTGCAGGTAGCCCGCCGGCTGCACTTCCTCCACGGCGTAAGTGCCCGGCTTGAGCTTCAAGAATTGGTAGTAACCGTTCGCGTCGGTGGACGTCGAGGCGATGGGATTGCCCTGTGCGTCCGTGAGGTGCATGGTGACGCCGGAAAGGAGCGTCTCGCCGGAATCGTAGGCGTCGTTGCCGTTGAGATCGACGAACACGCGGCCCGCAAGGCTCGCCGCGCGGATTTCGCCGAAATTGTAATTTTTCGCCTTCGCGCCGCCGGCCAGCGCGATTCCGTCGATCAGATCGCCGGGATTGTGGGCCGTGCCGCCGACGGTGCCCGGCGTGTCGAGCCCGTCGAGGTACGCGGAAGGCTGGTTTTCGCGGACGCCGTACGTGCCGGGCCGGAGATTGGTGAAGTTGTAGTAGCCCGTGCTATCGGTAACCGCCGTCAAGCCGGTCGGATTTCCGCCGGCGTCCAAGAGCGCGACCGTTACGCCGCCGATGCCGCTTTCGCTATTGTCGAAAACGCCGTCATCGCTGTCGTCGGCATAAACGAAACCCGACAAGCTTGCGGGCGGCACCTCGTAAAAGTCGTAGCGGATCGCATCGACGCCCGATGGAATGCCGATGTTTTTCATCAGATTTTCGGAAACGCGCGTGCCGCCGACGGAGCCGATAAGACTGTCGCCTTCGAGATAACCGTCGGGCTGGACCTCCGCCACGCCGTAAACGCCGGGCGTCAGCGAGGTGAACGCATAGTCGCCGTTGGCGTCGGTGGCCGTCGTTTGCAGCAAATTTCCGGAGCCGTCGAGCAAACGAATCGTTACGCCGACCAGGAGCGTATCGCCGGCGTCGTAAGCGGCGTTTCCGTTCAAGTCGGCGAAGACCCGGCCGCCGATCGAGCAGGGGAGCAGTTCGCCGAAGTCGTAGTTTTGGCCGTTTTGTCCGCCGAGGAGCTGCACGCCGTCGATCCGATCGCCGGGATTGTGCGCGGTTCCGCCAGCGGTGCCGGCGGCGTCGAGTCCGTCGAGATAGCCGGTCGGCTGCGTTTCGGCGACGCCGTAAACGCCCGGCATGAGCGAATTGAATTGGTAATAGCCCGCGGCATCGGTGGCGGCCGTCGCGCCGGTGGGATTGCCTGCGGCATCCAAGAGTTTGACGGTCGCGCCGGCGATGGGCGTTTCGCCCGCGTCGCGGACGCCGTTGTTGTTCGCGTCGTAGTAAACGTGGCCGCTCAAGGCGGCGGGCAGGGTCTCGGCGAAATCGTTGTTGATGCTGTCGTCGCCGCCGTTGAGATTGATGCCGGTGAGGATATCGACCGAATAGATCTCGCCGCGCGGCTGGCCGTTCACCGTGCCGACCGTATCGCCCACGCTCAGATAACCCGCCGGCTGCGTTTCGACGATGCGGTAGGTGCCGGGCAAAATGCCGTCGAATTTGTAATGTCCGGCGGAATCGGTGATTGCCGTTTTGTCGGTGTTTACGTAAGAGCCATCGACCAGTTCGTAGAGCGAGAGCGAAACGCCCGCCAGCCCCTGTTCGCCGGAGTCGCGGTGGTTATTGGCGTTGGGATCGAGATAAACGTTGCCGGAGATGGTGATCGGCAGGGGCGTTTGCTGGAGCGGGAAGATCGCGCCGGCGGTATAAACCGGCCCGGCGACCGCGCCGGGCGGGAGATAGGCGTCGGCCGTGTTGTAAGCGTCCGGCGGCAGCGGCAAGCCCGTGCCGGCGAGTTTGCCGTCGTAAAAATCCACGAAGATGTCGGAACCGACCGCATTGGCGTAATGCGGGGCGGTGAAGGTCGCCGTCATGGTCGAGCCTTCGAACTCGTTGCCTTCGGCCACGGCGTTGGCGCCTATAAAACCCTGCTCATCGACGTCGATGGTGAAGATCAGCCTTTCGCCGGCGTCGAAACCGGTGAAGCGCAGCAGCAGTTGCGTGCCGCCGTCGGCGACTTCGGCCGTTACCGAATCGATGCCGGTTTTGCTCACGATCTTAAAGGGCGAGGAGCCGTACGCGCCCAAGCCGCCGGCGGCCGCGTCGAAGAACACGTCGCCGATTTTCAAGCCGTCGCCGTATTTGTCGGTGTCGATCTTAAGTTCTTTAAGCTGCGTGCCGGGCGCGCCGCCGTTGAAGGCAATCTCAAAGACGTTGCCCGTCCCCGCGTCGTAGGGATTGGCCTCCTCGAAATACGTCGCCCCCAGTTGGACCGGCGCGCTGATCGAGAGCAGTTGCCGCGACTCCATCTGCTCGAAGCGGCAGAGCCGGGTGAAACGATTCAGGATCGATTTCGTCCAAGACGGCCGATGGGGCTTGGGCGTTTCGTGCTTGGTGTGGAATTTCCGGATGAGACCCACGACAACCTCCTTGTCGATGACGAAAGGCGCTGTCCGACAATAAGCTACCGATTTCCAATGTAGTAGGCACACTCCGTGTGCCGTAATTCGCGGACGGCACACGGAGTGTGCCTACTACGATTCCGACAACTTATTTTCGGGCAACGCCAAACGATGATTTTCAACGATTACTTATTCAACGGCCACGCGCGAACGGTGGTGTCGAAACCGCCGGATACCAGTGCTCCGGCCTTGGCGTCGAACGTCAAAACGCCGACCGAGCCGGTATGGCCCGGCAACTCGTTTTCGATCTTGCGCGAGGCAAGGCTCCAAAGGCGAATCGCGTTATCGGTCCCGCCGGCGGCCAGCACGTTCGGCCCGCAATACGCCAGCGAAAGGATTTTCGCGGGCTGGGCGGGCAGGACCACGGCCGCTTTCGCCGTGGCCGTATCGATGACGCGAATCACCCGCTCGTCGCCGCCGGCCGCCAGTTGCCTGCCGTCGGCCGAATAGGCCAGGGCATGAATCCGCCGCGACGACATCTGCACGTCGCCGGCGATGGCCCAGTCGGCGGTGTTCCAAAGGCGCACCGAACCCAAGCGGCCCGCCGCGGCCAGTTGTTTACCGTCGGGCGAGAACGCCAGGGTGCGAATATCGTTGCCGGGGGCGTCGAGTACGCGGAGCAGTTTTCCGTCGCCGCCGTCGTAGATTTGAATCTTGCCGCCGAATCCGCCCGCCGCCAACAGCTTGCCGTCGAAGTTGAATGCCAAGGCGCGAATCGCGTGCGGCTGCTCGGGGGTGGTTAGCGGCTGGGCGTTCCCCGAAAACTCCCAAAAGCGAATTCGCCGATCGTCGCCGGCCGTGGCGAGCAGCTTGCCGTCGCCGCGCAGCGCGACGGCCCGGATCCAATCGGCATGGGGACCTAGCTCGAAGAGCACCTCGGCGCTCGCCAGATTCCAGACCCGCAACAAATGATCGTCGCCGACGGTCGCCAGGAGTTTTCCCGCCGGATCGAGCGCCGCGCCGGAGATCACTGGATTTTTGTCGAGGTCGGCGCCCTTCGTCAGATGGATGATCTTGGGGGAATTGAACTCGGGCATCGTCTCCGCGAAAATCGGCCGCAGGCCGACCAACGCGGTAACCGCCAGCACTCCCCCCACTGCTTGGAGCCAGTATTTCGACATGGAAATCACCCGAAGTTGATAAAGTCAGTTCTGATTCGCAGGCTGGGGCTTCAAAACACCATTCCTGCGCGTTCTTAAACTTTATCGACCGGTGATGAAGAGTTTCATCTAAGAACTTTTTTACTAATTATGCAAAATAAACAAGATGGGCAATATGAGAAGTGTGCTTCGCGTGATTATTATTGGTTTCCAGGATTTCTGCACTCACTTCATCCACTCTTCCGGTGATTCTACTGTGTTCGGTTGAGATTGACACAATTCGACTATATTGAACAGCGAGCCGGGGGGGTTATCCCCTCGGCTGGAAGTACGATGTGGTTCGACGGTTCTAGCCGAGGGGATAAACCCTCCGGCTCGCTTGAATTCGAGCAATTTTAACCGAACGCAATGTAAAACCGGTTGAATTTAGCATATTCCAGTCAGGAGATTATGATTTATTTGCAGAATAAACTAGAATAGATAAAAAAAATCTTGACACGAACTCGAATCCAAGATAAAATGAATGCAACCGGTTGCAATGGTCGAACATGGTTCCCGGCAGGGATTCGGGAGGAGACCTCGGCGCTAGCCCGCATTATTCATCAAAGCGATTTGTAGAAGCGGCATCTTGCCGCTTTTGCTTAAAATGCGGCAGGATGCCGCATCTACGATGTTTTTGAATAATCCCGGCTAGCACCGGAACACCATTTTGCGCGACTTTTTTACGGAATATCCCCAAGAAGAATTAAAACCATTTTTTCGGCCTGGCTCAAAAGGAGGGCAGTTTTCCAACTTGTCATTGGATGCCGTGTTATATCCTGCGGATCTCTTATGACAGGTTGTAAACCTGTCCTACGAAAGGGCGGGCTTTTGACCCATGCCATTTTTGCGAGGTATTTTCCCATGCCTAACGCACATCCACGGGAGCGGGGTTTTACGTTGGTCGAATTACTGGTGGTCATTGCCATTATCGGCATTTTGATCGCCCTCTTGTTGCCGGCGATTCAGGCCGCGCGAGAAGCCGCGCGGCGCATGCAATGCGCGAATAATCTGAAACAGATGGGATTGGGGTGCCTCAATCATTTGGACTCCCAGAAGCACTATCCCACCGGCGGCATGTTTTATACGGCGATGGTCGATCCCGACTACGGATTCGGCAGCAGGCAGTGCGGCAGTTGGACTTCCACCATTCTGCCGTTCATGGACTATCGGCAAGTCTGGAACATGTCGAAGGGACTCTCGGGCGGGAAAACCGGAGCGAAAGGCCTCGCCCTCCGCGCCATGGCCAAAACGCCCATTTCCGTGATGAACTGTCCGACGCGCCGGGCGTCGGGCAATTACAAGCTGCCGGCCTCCTTGGGCGGATTCGTGGCCTCCAATGCCGCTGACAATCCCGCCAACGACCGCACCTACACGCGCGGCGATTACGGCTGCAATCAAGGCATGGACCTTCAATCCTACAACCGAGTCGGAGGAGCGGTGTGGCAAAGCGGCGCCTATCCCCGCCCTTCGCCCGATCCGCAAGCTTGGCTGGAGGATCTCGGCGTCGTTTTTCACGGGCCGATCTACCAACACAGCGCCGTGAAACTGTCGAAGGTCATCGACGGCACGAGCCATACGATCATGTTGGGCGAAAAGTATCTCATTGCCGATCATTACTTGGACGGCGTGAGCTGGACCGACATCGAGAACCTGTTTATCGGCTACGACGACGACTACAGTAAAACGACGGACCAAAGCATCCCCGGCGCGGAATACCGCCGCGACGCGCACAATTTCGATCAGTATTGGGCCTTCGGCAGCGCCCATGCCACGGGGGCCAATTTCGTTTTCTGCGACGGCTCCGTGCACAGCATCGACTACGACGTCGAAGCCAACGTCTTTTTGTATCTCGGATTTCGGGACGACAAGAAAGGGATTCCCTCGACGACCCACGTTCATTGATCGGCGGCCGTTCAGCAGGCTTTCCCGCATGAGGTGTCGAATGGCGATTTCACGATTACGCGCGAAGGGAACGTCGGCACTGGCGTCGGCGTTGTTGATGCTGGCGGCCGGTTGCGAGGGGGCGAAAACGGTCGTTCCGCTGATCGAGATCAGCCCCGCCGGCGTGGCCGCGAAGGCCCTGGCCGCCTACGACGCGAACCAAGACGGCAAAATCGGCGGCGCCGAGTTGGATAAGGCCTACAGCATCAATTCCGCTTTGGACATGCTGGGGACCGATCACCAAAAAGGCGTCACCGCGGAGCAAATCGCCGCGCGGGTGCAAAAATGGGTGGACGACAAAGTGGGCGTGGTGCCGGTGCTCTGCAACGTCGCGCGGAACGGCGCGCCGCTCGCCGATGCCGAGGTCAAGTTCGTGCCGGACGCGTTCGTCGGCGATTATTTGACGCAGATCGGCGTGGGCAAGACCGACGAGAACGGAATCGCGATCATCAGCCTGCCGCGGGAACCGGGATCGGACCAGCCGCGGGGCATGCCCCCCGGCTTCTATCGCGTGGAAATCACGAAGGCCGGCGAAAATATCCCCGCCCAATACAATGTCGCCACAACTCTCGGCCAAGAGATCTCGTCCGATGGAGCGCTCAAGCATGCCCTTGCGGGCAAGAAAATGCTGTTCGATCTGAAATATTGAATTCCGACCGGTTTTCCGTCGCGCGGATCGGCAAAGAAATCTCAGAAGATCGCATGGTATTGAAGCTGGAGGGCAGTTGGTCTATTTTATGCGGTCCCCCGTCTTATCTGATTTGCCCATATTTACGGCGTTTTCTATTGCTCTTACCCTCTTCTCCGGGTAAACTCCGCACGCGCCGGATATTGGCAAATTGAAATTGGCCAGGGTTCTGCGAGGCGGGAGCCTCGCGGACATTGCGTTCCCAGGCGGGAGCCTGGGAACGAGAAAATCGCGGAGTTGATGTTGGACAGGTTCTAAGTTGGGGTGGCAGTTGCACCGCCGCCCCTGAATTTCGGCGTATTTTGAGGGGTGGCAGTGCAACTGCCACCCCAACATTGGTCTTTTTCAACAGGCTACTAACGACGCGACAGGTTGGAAACCTGTCCTACGGATGCGGCAAGGAGGTCGCGGGTGTTGCGGCATTGGACGATTCGCTTCAAACTGATCGTGGGCTTGGGCCTGCTGGTGCTCGTGGTGGTTTCGTTGGGCATCAGCGGGTTGATCTCGACGTATGCCTACCGCGATCTGGTGAACAGCATGAGCCGGCGGGTGGCCGAGTTGCCGCTGGCCGCCGAGTTGAATCAGCACGTGGGCAACCTGCGGATCGCGGTGAGCGAGCTGCGCGGGCTGCGGGCGGCGACATTCCGCGATATCTCGCATAATCGAGTCGATGCCCGCGTGATTTCGTGCCGCGAACGGTTCCGCCGGGAGCTGTTCGAAGTCGAAAACACGCTGGCGAATTACAGCAACCACCTCGACAACGAATCGCGGCCCGACCGGCGGATGGCCGACATCCAAAAAGAGCGCGACACGGCGCGGAAGATCAAGTTGGCGATCGAAAAGCTGCGCCGCGCCGACCGCGACGAAGATTGGGTGCTCTACGGCATGAGCTTTTCGCTGGACGTCGAGCTCGACCAGTTGCAGGAACTCACCGACAAGCTGCCCAGCCACCTGCACGAAAAAATGGCGAACTTCAACAAGGAGGTCCGCTCGCAAGCGCTGGGCTTGATCAACTGCGTGTGGATTTTCACCATTCTGGCCGCCGCGCTGTTCGGGGCGTTCGTGCAATTGTTCTACCGCTGGATCTTCCGCCCGTTGAAGATTCTCGTAGCCGGCTCGCGGCGGGTGGCGGGCGGCGATTTCGATTACCGCATTTCGCTGGCGACCGACGACGAAATCGCCGAGTTGGCCGCGGCGATGAACGACATGACCGCCCGCTTTCAGGACGTACGCGACGATCTGGACCGCCAGGTGCAGGAGCGGACGCGGCAGGTGGTGCGGGCCGAGCAGATGGCGAGCGTGGGCTTTTTGGCGGCGGGAGTCGCGCACGAGATCAACAATCCGCTGGCGTCGATCGCGATGTGCGCCGAATCGCTCGAAGGCCGCCTCGTGGGGCAAGGGGGACAGGTCCATTTTTCGGCCGACGAATCATCCGCGAAAAATGCTCACTCGCCGAAAAATGGACCAGTCCCCAACCTGGACCAAGAGCAGGAAGTGATCGCCCGGTATTTGCGGATGATCCAAAGCGAGGCCTTCCGCTGCAAGGACATCACGGAAAAACTGCTCGATTTTTCGCGGATCGGGCCGGTGAAGCGGCAGCGCACCGACTTGGGCGAACTGGTTCAGGGCGTCGTCGAGATGGTCGGGCACATCGGCAAATACCAGCGCAAGCAGATCGTTTTCGAGCGCGGGCGTCCGGCCGCGGCCAACGTCTGCGCGGCGGAAATCAAGCAGGTCGTGCTGAATCTGCTGACCAACGCGCTCGACAGCCTCGACGACAACGGCACGGTGCGGGTCGAGGCTTCGGCGGCGGGCGATTTCGCCGAGATCGTCGTCCGCGACGACGGCTGCGGCATGGCTCCCGAAGTGCTGAAGCACATTTTCGAGCCGTTCTTCACCCGGCGGCGCGGCGGACAGGGGACCGGATTGGGATTGTCGATCAGCTACCGCATCGTTTCGGACCACGGCGGCACGATCGAAGGCCGCAGCGCGGGCGCGGGCCGCGGGGCCACGTTCGTCGTGCGGCTGCCGCTGGCGGACGTTAAGAGAATAGCTGCGTGAGAGCAAGGGGGAAGGGGGAAGGCGGAAGGGGGAAGGGGGAAGGCGGAAGGGGGAAGGCGGAAGGGGGAAGGCGGAAGGGGGAAGGCGGAAGGCGGAAAAAAATGCGACGTAGGATTTAGTTTTTAGAGGGAATCATATCGTGAAGAATCAGGAATTGCGCAATCGAACGAAAAGTTTTGCATTGAGAGTCATCAAGATGTATTGCGCTTTGCCGAAATCGACGGAGGCGCAAGTCTTGGGCAAACAGGTGTTGCGGTCCGGGACCAGCGTTGCCGCAAATTACCGAGAGGCGTCGCGCGCACGATCGGATGTGGAGCTTATCGCGAAACTAGGAATCGTGGAGCAGGAATTGGATGAGACTCTCCTTTGGTTCGAGTTGCTCGTGGAATCGAAAATCCTTTCATCCGCCAAAATGACAAAAATACACCAAGAAGCCGAAGAGTTGTTGAGCATGGTCGTTGCCGCCATCAAACGCTTAAAAGGAAAACAGTAACCGCTCCTTCCGCCTTCCCCCTTCCGCCTTCCCCCTTCATAAGGAGCCTTGCCATTACCGCCAAACCGATCAAGCGATTGAAGCTGCTGTTTGCCGACGACGAGAAGTCGCTGCAAGAAGTGATGCGGCTGGAGCTGCCGCGGATGGGGCACGAGGTGACGGTCTGCCCCGACGGCACGACCGCCGCGGCCGCGCTCGAACGGAACGTTTACGATTGCCTGCTGGTCGATCTGGACATGCCGGGCCTGAAGGGGATCGAGGTGATCGCCCGGGCGAAACGACTCGCGCCCGAAACCGACGCCATCATCCTCACCGGCAAGTCGTCGCTCGATTCGGCCGTGGCGGCCATCCGCCAGGGCGTATTCGATTATCTGACGAAGCCCTGCAAGCTGGCCGATCTCGAGGCCGTGCTGCGCTGCGTGGCCGAGAAGCGCGAGTTGAATCACAAGTATCAGGCGATCAGGAAGCGGGTGCAAGACGTGGAAGTCGCGGCCGATCTGATCGGCGACTGCCCGAAGATGCGGCAGGTCAAACGGCTCGTGGCCAAGGTCGCGCCGACCGACTCGACGGTGCTGATCCTCGGCGAGACCGGCACGGGCAAGGAGCTCGTCGCGCGGGCGGTGCACAACCAGAGCCTGCGCGCCGAGAAGACCTTCGTGCCGATCAACTGCGGCGCGCTGCCGGAGAATTTGATCGAGAGCGAGTTGTTCGGGCATCGCAAGGGGGCGTTCACGGGGGCCGACGAACATCGCACGGGCCTGTTCGAGGTGGCCGACGGCGGCACGGTTTTTCTGGACGAGATCGGCGAGTTGCCCAAATCGCTCCAGGCGAAACTGCTGCGGTTCCTCGAGAGCGGGGAAATCCGCCGGGTGGGCGACAATGCCGCGTTCACTTGCGACGTGCGGGCGGTTTGCGCCACGAACCGGCATCTGGACGAGATGGTGGCGGCCGACGAGTTCCGCGAGGACCTGTGGTATCGCATCAACACGTTCGAGATCGAGATTCCGCCGCTGCGCGAGCGGGCCGACGATATACCGCGTCTGGCCCGGCATTTCGCCTTGCGCTGCGGCGCGCGGGCGGGCGAGGCGGACGAGATTTTCACGCCCGAAGCGATGCGCGCGCTGAGTTCGCATCATTGGCCGGGGAACGTCCGCGAGTTGGCCAACGCGGTCGAGCACGCGATGATTCTCTGCGAGCGGCCGCCGATCGGCGTGGAGCAGCTTCCGCACCGTTTCGGCGCCCGCCGGGCGACGGCGCCCTTGCCGCGCTCCGCGGCTTCGCCCGCGTTCGGCGCGAATCTCCGCGAGCGGGAGATGCAAACGATCCGCGAAGTCCTCGAACGCCACCACGGCAGCAAACCCAAAGCCGCCGAAGAACTCGGCATCAGCGTGAAAACGCTCTACAACAAGCTCAATCAAACCGGACCGATGGGGAAGACGGGATGAACGTGACGAAAAAAAGTAGGTAATGCTTCAGCATAACATCGCACCATCCATCCAAATAGAATAGGGTAGTGGTTCGACAGCCGTAAAATGACAGGTTGTTGGGATGGCAGTTGTACTGCCATCCCTGGGGCGACAGTACAACTATCGCCCCAACATGAACCTGTCAAATTGTATTTGTCGGACCGGTAGTGGTTTGCCGACGCAATTACGAGGTGCGCGAAATGTCCATCGGTGAATTAGTTTCCGAAAAAATCCGGCTTTTACCTCCCGAAAAACAGCAAGAAGTGCTGGATTTCGTGGAGTTTCTCGCGCAAGCGAAAAAAGCCGCCGCCCCAAGCCGTTCCAAGGGCATTTTTTTGGATTTGAACGTTCATCTCGGCGATGAGGAGATTGCCGAGGCGCGGCGGGAAATGTGGAAGGGATTTCCACGGGAGGATATTTGATGGCGGGGATTGTCGTCGATACCCATGCTTTTCTTTGGTATCTTTCCGAGCCGCAAAGACTATCGGCGACTGCGAGTCAAGCCATCGATCATTCATTGGATTCCGGGGGTCAACTGTTCATTTCCGCGATCACGTTGATCGAGATCGTCTATCTTGTGGAAAAAGGCCGCCTGCCTTTCGCCCTATTAACCTGAGTTTTGCATAAGAAGTCCCGAAGGGACGATAGCCATTAGCCAGGGGCGTCAGCCCCTGGGAAATGATTATTGCAGGCCGATTAGCCCCAACGGGGTGACAGTAGAGAGATTTTGACCTACTGCCACCCCTTCGGGGCTTTGCTGGCGTTGAAAACCGTCTCCCAGGGGCTAACGCCCCTGGC
>JADLEL010000071.1 GCA_020846145.1 Pirellulales bacterium
ACCGGTGTGGCTCCGCCACAAGAGGCGTGTGGCGAATCATTCGACCCACTCGATGGGTACGCCGAGCGGGTAGCACCGGTTCTTGAACCGGTGTGGCTCCGCCACAAGAGGCGTGTGGCGGATCATTCGATCCACTCGATGGGTACGCCGACCGATCGACGTTCTTCGTACCAGCGGGCGGAACTCCACTTCCAGTCGGCGGCTCTGGCGACTAATCCTTTCCGCACGGGATTCTCGTGCATGTACTGCACTTTCTCCAACAGCTTCGCCCGACCATAAATCTCGAACGAAAAATACTTGGGCGTCCAAAAGCGCTCACCCTCGCCGAATCCTTCGAAGTAGTGCGCGGCTTCGGCACGATACCAGTTACGGATGTGGAAGCTCGCTTTCCGTTTCCAGCCATGCATGAACGCGCTGAGTTGCCCGACCGCGGGAAACCAAACGATCGCATGCACATGGTCGGGCAAAATGACGAAGCCCACGCACTTCGTTTGCCGTTGCCGCAATTCCTCGTCGAGCACGCCCAACAGGATGCGTTTCGGTTGGTCGTGATCTAGGAGCCGGCGGTGCCGATCCACGGAAAAGGTGATGAAGTGGGCGTAGAGTTGATCATCGATGATTTGACGCCGTTTCGACATGACGAAGTTTATAGCATCGAGTTCCTTTCGTGGCAACCTCCTGGGCCTGCGGCCCACCGGTTCGAGAACCGGTGCTACCCGTTAAAAAACCCCGTCAAACCGCGCGCATTATTTTTTGCCCCAACTCCCTGCCCCGCAACGCTTTGCAAGGCAATTCGGAATTGTATTCTTGAAAAAAGCCGCTTGCTTCTGTATATATACCTATGTCCAGAATCGTGTTCCGTACCGTTGAGGAGAAAGGCAATGTTGCGATGATCGGATGGCCGGACATTCCCGCATTCCGCAAACCGCGACCAATGGTCGCGGCTTTCGATGTCCTCCCCTGTATCCTGTCCCCTGTCCCCTGTATCCTGTCCCCTGTATCCTCATTCGGCAACAATTCCCCCAAAAAAACCTCGTTTTCCTCGAGAAATTCGCCCTCCCGCACCCGCAAAACCACCGAAAAACCTCGAAATCCGCTTGTTAAGCCGGAAGGAAAAATTCCCCAATCCCCAAAAAACGCCTAAAAACATGCACTTTTCGCCTCCCCCGAAAATCGCATTTTTCACGCAATCGGGAAATAATCCCGCCATCCCTCACCCCACGCCCCACGCCCCACGCCCCTCAAAAATTTATTGCCAACGCGCCATGACCGTAGCGCCCGCTTCGACCTTTTGGCCGACTTGCACGTCGATCTTGAGCTTTTCCGAATCGGGAAGGATCAATTCCGTCCGCGAGCCGAGTTTGATCATGCCGAACTTGTGCCCGCGCGAGACGGTTTCGCCCGGCCGCAGGTTGCAGACGATCCGCCGGGCGAACTGCCCGGAAATCTGCCGCACGACCAGCCGCCGGTGCGGCGGCGACTCTTCCTCGAGGCCGATCCAGGTGTTCTCGTTCCGCCACGCGCTCTCCGGCCGCAGCGCGTTGAGGAACTCGCCGGGATGGTACCGCAACTCGATCACCCGGCTTTCCACCGGGGCACGGTTGAGGTGCACGTTGAAGATCGAGAGAAAAATCCCGATCCGCACCGCCGGCCCGCCGATGAATTCGTCGCGGTCGAGCCGCGTGATCTCGGCGATCTTCCCGTCGGCCGGCGAGACGACCAATCCGGCCTCCTCCGGCACCCGCCGCGGCGGATCGCGGAAAAAATAGATCACCAATCCCAACAACACGCCGGGCACCACCGCCAAGGCGCAATAATACGTCGGCCAAAGCAGAACCATAAGCAAAATCGTAACCGCCAACAGCGGCCAGCCCATGATCTGCAGCTCGGCCAACCCCCAACGGGCGAACGGCAGCCGCTCGCGCCAAGCGAAAGGATCGTCGGCCGCGTCCCAATCGCAGGTGCATTGGTTGCGGCAGAATTTTAGATCGCGCGGATCGAGAATATCATGCGGCGCGCCTTCCGCGCTGCCGCGGCGGCATTCGGCCATTTGGCGCACGTAGCCCGGCCGAAAATGCGTGAGCCGCCAGCGCCGCCAAACGCCCCAGGCCAGTTCCATGCGGTAACAAACGCCGCCCCCCGGCTGCACGGAACGAAAATTCTCCGGCAAGGGTTTTGGTTCCATGCGCGGCGAGGAAATATCGGATTGAATCACGTGAGTATGATCTTGAAAATGCGTTTGACATGCCGTTTGAAACCGCTCCATCCTACCCCTTTTAGCGGATGGCGAAAAGGCACGGTCCCGCACGTTTATGGCGAACTTGGCGAACGAATGCAACGCACCGGTTCGATTCCCCTCCGCCCCCGCTAGCCAAGTGCCTTTTTATCGCGCAGAATGAGCGATTCGCTCGATCCCCTTTCCTTGATGATGCAATCAACCAAAAATCCCCATATTTCAGGAGAAAAGCAATGAGTTCCACGATTGTTGACATTCGCGGCCGCCAAATTCTCGATAGCCGCGGCAATCCGACCGTCGAAGTCGATGTCGTGTTGGCCAACGGCTGCACCGGCCGGGCGGCGGTCCCTAGCGGCGCCAGCACCGGCGTACATGAAGCCTGGGAACTCCGCGATGGCGACAAAACGAAATACCTCGGCAAGGGGGTTTTGCAGGCCGTCGAAAACGTCAACACCAAGCTGGCCGACGAACTCTGCGGCATGGACGTGCTCGATCAGACGGCGCTCGACAAGCGGATGATCGAACTCGACGGCACGCCGAACAAGAAAAACCTCGGCGCGAACGCCATTCTCGGCGTCTCCCTGGCCGCCGCGCACGCCGCCGCCAGCCATACGGGCCTCGAATTGTTCCGCTATTTGGGCGGCGTCGGCGCGCGGCTCCTGCCCGCCCCCATGATGAACATCATCAACGGCGGCGCACATGCCGACAACAAAGTCGATGTGCAGGAGTTCATGGTCATGCCGCTGGGCTTCGGTTGCTTTTCCGACGCCATCCGCTGCGGTTGCGAGGTTTTTCACAACCTGAAAAAGGTGTTGCAGTCCAGGAAGCTTTCCACGAACGTGGGCGATGAAGGCGGTTTCGCGCCCGATCTGAACAGCAATTCCGAAGCGCTCGACGTGATCGTCGAAGCCATCGCCAAAGCCGGTTACGAACCCGGCAAGCAGGCGTTCATCGCCTTGGACCCGGCCGCGTCCGAATTCTACAATGCCGAGAAGAAGCGCTACTCGGTCGATGGCAAGGAAATCACCGCCGCCGAATTGGTCGATTATTACGCGAAGTGGGTGGAAAAATACCCGATCGTCTCCATCGAGGACGGTTTCGCCGAAGACGATTGGGACGGCTGGCGGATGATTACCGAAAGGCTGGGCAAGAAGATTCAATTGGTCGGCGACGACCTCTTCGTCACCAACACCGAGCGCCTGCAGCGCGGCATCGATGAAGGCATCGCCAACAGCATCCTCATCAAGGTGAACCAGATCGGCACGCTCACCGAGACCATCGAGGCCATCCAACTCGCCCATCGCAACGGCTACACCAGCGTTACCAGCCATCGCAGCGGCGAGACCGAAGACGCCACCATCGCCGACCTGGCCGTGGCCTTGGGCACCGGCCAGATCAAGACCGGCAGCGCGTCGCGCAGCGACCGCATGGCCAAGTACAACCAACTCCTGCGCATTGAAGAGATCCTCGGCGAAGCCGCGCTTTACGGCGGACCGCTGTTCCCGAAAAAAAGGTAAATCGCGGTTAGCACCTATACCTATCCCAATCGGTGAGGAGGGGGCGTCACCGCCCCCGTCCTCCCATATCACCGGACGTACACTTCGGCCCTTCGTCCCGGCGGTGCGGCCTTGCGATCCCCGGCCATTTCTCCCCTTTCGGGCGAGTGTCTCGATCGAGCGGGCCGTCAGTCCGGGCCGACGACGGCCTCGTCCGACTTTTCCCCGGCCATCCCCCGTCATTGCCAACTTGGTATTCCGGTTCGCCCCGATGGTCGAAGAGATATATCCCGGATTATTGTCCCTATCCAATTTGCCAGCACCGTATTGGGAATGAACCTCCGACCAGCCCCCCGTCTTACTAGAAAGTGATTCCAAGTTGGGATAATGTGTAAATTACGGTAGATAAATGCCGAAGATAATATAGGCATTGGACGCAATATGCAACGATTGCACCGTGTATGATAATTATGACGTTCAATGGTGTTATTTCGGATCGTTGAATACCAAACTATTTCATTCGCGGCAGCCGGATTGATTAGGGAATCATGGGAATGTTATCATAATCGTTTGGCCCAAAGGCGACGGCGTTGCGAGGGGATGGACCGCGATCCGCCGCCGTTGGCTGCGGGCTAAACGAACGACTTCGAGGATGCCAGCATGAAGGACGTATTGGCCGTGATTCTCGCCGGGGGCAAAGGTTCCCGGTTGGAGCCGCTGACGCGCGACCGCGCGAAACCGGCGGTCCCTTTCGGCGGGGCGTATCGGATCATCGACTTCACGCTCTCGAACTGCCTGAACAGCGGCATCCGCAAGATGCTCCTGCTCACCCAATACAAGGCGATGAGCCTCGACCGGCACATCAATCTCGGCTGGCAGGGCTATCTCTGCCGGGAGTTGGGCGAGTTCATCGACATCGTGCCGCCCCAGCAGCGGATCGACGAGCATTGGTACCAAGGCACCGCCGACGCCGTTTATCAGAACATCTACACCATCGAAAAAGAGCGGCCGAAATACGTGGTGATCCTCGCGGGCGACCACATCTACAAGATGAATTACGCCCGGCTCGTGGAACATCACTTCCAAAACCATGCCGACATGACGGTCGGCGCGCTGCGCGTGCCGGTGGCGGAGGCGGCCTACCAGTTCGGCGTGATGGAGATCGACACCGAGAACCGCGTCGTCGGATTCGAGGAGAAGCCGCAACATCCCAAACCCATTCCGGGCGAATCGAACATTGCGCTGGCTTCGATGGGAATCTACGTGTTTTCGGCCCGCTTCCTCTTCGAACAGCTTTGCCTCGACGCCACGCGATCCCAGAGCCAGCACGATTTCGGCCGCAATATTATCCCCGCGTCGATCGAGCAAAACCGCGTTTTCGCCTTCCCCTTCACCGACGAGAACCGCAAAAAGGACGCCTACTGGCGCGACGTGGGCACGTTGGACGCCTACTACGAAGCCAACATGGACCTGGTTTCGGTCGATCCGCTTTTGAACATGTACGACAACGAGTGGCCGGTGCGGACTTTCCAGCCGAATCTGCCGCCGCCCAAATTCGTCTTCGCCGAGAAAACCCCCGGCGGGCGCTGCGGCCAAGCCCTCGACAGCCTCGTCTGCGCCGGATCGGTCGTTTCCGGCGGGCGATTGGAAGGTTCGATCGTCGGCTCCAACTCGCGGATCAACAGCTACGCGCTCGTGGAGGATTCGATCCTCTTCGAGGGCGTGAACGTCGGCCGGCACGCCAAAATCCGCCGCGCGATCATCGACAAGGGCGTGTGCATTCCGCAAGGCATCGAAATCGGCTACGACCGCGAGCTGGACCTCGCCCGCGGTTTCACCGTCACCGATAAAGGCGTTACCGTGATCGCCAAAACGCACGGCATGGAGCAGTTCTTCGGCAAAGAGCGCGGATAGATCGCCGATTAGCCTCCGGTGAATACGCCGGGGGCAAGGGATAGCGAGCCGGAGCGCACCCGGCAAACTCCTTGAAAAACGACCTGAAAAGCCCAAATCTCGTTTTGGATGCCACGCTCTTTCATGGTATCTGAAATTCCGTAAGCGTTCACGCCCCTGCCGGGGACTGGTCCATTTTTCGGCGTGAAAACGTATTTTGCGGACAAACGGTAGGCCGAAAACATGGACCTGTCCCCTTCCCGCGGCGCGAGGGGGACAGTCCCATTTTCGCGGCGATGAACCACTTTTAGAGCACCATAATCTTTTGCGCCGCGAAAATCGGGACAGTCCCCTGTGAACGGTTTCGTTAGGATAATGGACATGCCCGCACTTCAACTCCAGCACCTCGCGAAAATCTTCCCCGGCGGCATCCGGGCCGTCGAGGATTTCTCGTTGGACGCGGCCGACGGCGAGCGGATCGTGCTTTTCGGCCCGTCGGGCTGCGGCAAAACTACCGTGCTGCGGTTGATCGCCGGGCTGGAATCGCTCACCGCCGGCTCGATACTTCTCGACGGACATCCTCTCGACCGCCTGTCGCCCAAGGACCGCGACGTGGCGATGGTTTTCCAAAATTCGACGCTTTATCCGCATCTCAACGTGCGGAAGAACCTCGGCTTCGGGCTGAAATTGCGCGGCGCGCCCAAGGCGGAAATCGAACGCCGCGTCGCCGAAACCGCCGCATGGCTGGGACTGTCCGATCTGCTCGACCGCAAGCCTTGGGAGCTTTCCGGCGGGCAGCGGCAACGGGTGGCCCTGGGCCGGGCTTTGGTCCGCCGCCCGAAAATCCTGCTCCTCGACGAGCCGCTTACGCATCTCGACGCCGGGCTGTCCGACCAGTTCCGTCGCGAAATCGTCCGCTTGCAGGAAACGCTCCGCGTAACGATGATCCACGTTACGCACGATCTGGCCGAAGCCCAAGCGATCGGCCAAAGAATCGCCTTTCTCCGCGACGGCCGCATTCAGCGAATCGACGGTCCGGGAGCGATCTATTGCGGGTCAGAAAATGAATGTCGTGAGGCCGACCATCGAGAGGCCGGAACTATTGGGTGAAACGCTTGCATAACACGACATTTATAACCTGGGTATCAATAAATTCTCTCCGCTCCGGGCACCGACCGTAGGTTGGTCGGGGATGGGGCACGGGGCAAGGCTTGCCCGACTTCATAAAATACCATAGATCGAAAATCGAGATAAATGCCGGGGAGGAGGACATTCCGGCGCGCTGAAATCGAAAGAGGAACTTCCATGAAAATCTTCGCCATCTTCTTCGGTTCCATTCTATTGATTGGCATGATCTTATTCGCCGTCAGCCGGATGACGGCGGCGGAATTGAAAGTCGGCGACCAAGCGCCCGATTTTTCCCTGGTCGGCAGCGACGGCAAGACGCACAAGCTGGCCGATCACCGCGGCAAGCGGGCGGTGGTGCTGGCGTGGTTCCCCAAGGCGTTCACTCCCGGCTGCACGAGCGAATGCAAGGCGTTTGCCGAAGCGGGCAAGAAATTGCGGCAGTTCGACGCGGCCTATTTCCTGGCCAGCGTCGATGACGCGGAGAAGAACAAAAAGTTCGCCCAGTCGGTTTCGGCCGATTACCCGATCTTGAGCGATCCCGACGGCACGGCCGCCCGCAAGTACGGCGTTACCGACGCCGTAAAAAAATGGGCCAACCGCTGGACGTTCATCATCGGCAAGAATGGCAAGGTTCTTTACATCGACAAAAACGTGAAGCCCGCCACTCATGCCGACGACGTGACGAAGAGACTGGAAGAGTTGGGCGTGTCGAAGAAACAAACTCAGCCCTGAACACGTTCCGTCATGAGCAAAGACCTACTCGCACCCACACACGAGCGCGGGAACAAGCAGGTCTTTCCTAATCGATCTTGGCCTTTAAGGAATCGGTATTGAGGCGGACATCGATCTGAATGACCTTTCTACGAAACTTCAGGATTTTTCAGCACTGGAATAAGGTCCTGCAGCGATACAAAGCGTCGGTAAGATTGGGAAAATCCGATTCTTGGTTGCTCATGGCGAATGTACAATTTAACCTCTCGAATCAAGAAATCCCCGAGAAGCTTTGGTAACTAAATGGTTTGTACGCAAGTTAGATTAGGATGGTTTAATCTAAAACGTGGCGCCAACGAGTTCTTCGCGAACCACTAAATGGAGGGGTAATACTATACGGCGTTCGGTTGAGATTGTCCGATTTCAAGCGAGCCGGGGGGTTTATCCCCTCGGCCAGAAGTGCGATATTGTTCTACGATTCTAGCCGAGGGGATAACCCCCCCGGCTCGCTGTCCAATATGTCGAATTGTGTCAATCTCAACCGAACACAGTATATTTGAATCGAGCGACATGATGTGTAATTATTCAATATACAATACTTTAAGGTTATGTTTATATAACTCTTAATGGTTAGATTTTAACGATAAAATTTCTTTTCCGAACATCCTCGATCCCCCGTTGCAAATCCTCCGATATTTGATAGACTTAGGGACTTAGTATTCGTAACTAGTAACAAGTAGGTTAGAGGATTCACACAAGCGGTGGGAGGAAAACGCTTCGAGAGGTCGAGGCACCCGAGCCAGCCGAGGTGGAGCCAGTTGCAAAGAGCAAATGACTATTACCAGAGAGCGGAAGACAGAACTGATTGGGGAGTATCGGCGGGCGCCGGTGGATACCGGCTCGCCCGAAATCCAAGTCGCCCTATTGACCACGCGGATCAACGCTTTGACCGAGCACCTGCGCGGGCACAAGCGGGACCACGCCTGCCGGCGCGGCCTGTTGATGATGGTGAGTCGTCGGCGCCGGCTGTTGGATTATCTGAAAAAAGTCGATCCAAAGCGGTATCTGGACCTCATCCGTCGTCTCGAAATCCGCAAGTAGTCGGCCGCGCTCCGTGCTTCTTTCGGCAAGCTCGCGAAGGCGAACTTTATCGTCGTTGATGAATGCCCGCGCCTCGTTCCGCGGCGCCGTTCTCGGCGGCCTTGGGCGCGCCGGCCGCGATAATTCGTAGGACAGATTTCCAATCTGTCGAGACAGGTTGAAAACCTGCCCTACGGGAGACCGGTTGAAAACCTGTCCTACGAAGCGGTTTTTCTCCCGCACCTCATGTAATCCTCGCAGAAGATGAAAGTGAAATCCATTGAAAGTACGAATTGAACGCAAGATTGGGGCTTCTATTCTCTCCATCGAAACCGGCGAACTCGCCAAGCAAGCCGCCGGAAGCTGCCTCGTGCAATACGGCGAAACGGTCGTTCTGGCCGCCTCGGCTTCGGGCGGCCCGCGCCCCGGCGATTTCTTCCCGCTGACCTGCGATTATCGGGAACGAGTGGCCGCCGCGGGAAAATTCCCCGGCGGTTTTCTCAAACGCGAAGGCCGCCCCACGACCAAGGAGATTCTCACCGCCCGGCTCATGGACCGGCCCATCCGGCCGCTCTTTCCCGAGTGGTACAAGGATGAAGTCCAAGTGCAAGCCTTCGTGATGGCCAGCGACCGGCAAAACGACGGCGACGTGTTGGCCATGATCGGCGCCTCGGCCTCCCTGTGCATTTCGCCGTTGCCTTTCCAAGGCCCGCTGGGTTCGGTCCGCTTGGCCTTGGTGCGCGATCAAATCATTCCCTTCCCCACGCAAGATCAACTCGAGGAGAGCGACCTCGACCTGATCGTTTCCGGGAGCAAGGAATCGATATTGATGATCGAGGGCTTCGCGCGCGAAATCGCCGAAACCAAAATGGCCGAATGCATCGTGGCCGCCCACGGCTACATCCGCGAAATCTGCGAGATGCAGGAAGAGTTGATGGCCAAGGCCGGCAAGCCGAAAACGCAGTACGAGATTCCGCCGTCGGACGGATTGTACGATCGTCTCAAGGGACAATACTACGACGCCCTCCGCGCCGCCAAAGCGACCGAGGGCAAACTCGCCCGGGCCGAGGCTTGCGCGGCTTTGAAACAGCAGATCACGGCCGAGATCATTCCCGATCCCAAGGCCGAGGGCGCGGTTGCCGCCGAGGCGTTCGCCTCCGCCTGGGAGAAATTGGAACAGCGGATTATCCGCGACATGATCCTCACGGGCACGCGGACCGACGGCCGCGATCACAAAAAACTCCGGCCCATCAGTTGCAGCGTCGATGTGCTGCCGCGGGTTCACGGTTCGGCGGTGTTTCAGCGCGGCGAGACGCAATCGCTGGTCACGGTCACGCTGGGCACCGGCCGCGACGAGCAACGGGTCGATGGACTGATCGAGGAATACTCGCAGAAGTTCATGCTGCACTATTATTTCCCGCCGTTTTCGGTGGGCGAGTGCCGCCCGATCCGCGGGCCGGGCCGCCGCGAAATCGGCCACGGCGCATTGGCCGAGCGGAGCGTCAAGCCCGTGCTTCCCGCGCCCGACGGTTTCCCCTACACCATCCGCATCATTTCCGACATCTTGGAATCGAACGGATCGAGTTCGATGGCCAGCGTGTGCGCGGCCACCTTGGGGCTGATGTCGGCCGGCGTGCCCATCAGCAATCCCGTGGCGGGCATTTCCATCGGCCTGGTCAAGGAGCCGGACCGCTACGTGCTCTTGACCGACATCATCGGCGACGAAGACCACTTCGGCGACATGGATTTCAAGGTGGCCGGCACGCAAAACGGCATCACCGGCATTCAACTCGATCTGAAGATCGACGGCATTAGCGAGCAAATCGTGCGCGAAACGCTGGTCCAAGCCCGCGAGGCGCGGATCGAAATCCTCCGCACCATGCTCACGACGATTTCGCGGCCGCGAGCGGAAATCTCGAAATGGGCCCCGCGCTTGCTGCGGACGCATATCGATCCCGAAAAGATCGGCCTCTTGATCGGCCCGGGCGGAAAGACGATCCGTTCGATCCAGGAGACCACCGGCGCGATGATCGAGGTCGAGGACGACGGATCGGTTACGGTCTCGAGCAGCAACATGGAAGGCGCGAAGGAAGCCATGCGGCGGATCGAGGCGATGACCGCTTCGGTCGAGATCGGCCGCATTTACGACGGCCGCGTAACGAGCATCAAGGACTTCGGCGCGTTCGTCGAGATTCTACCCGGCAAGGACGGCCTGTGCCACATCAGCGAATTGGCCGACGAGTACGTGGCCACGGTTTCGGACATCTGCAAGGTGGGAGATCCGATGCAGGTGAAGGTCATCGCCGTCGATGACCAGGACCGCGTGAAGCTCAGCCGTCGCGCCGCGATTCGGGAGTTGAATCCCAACGCCCCGCCCGTGCCGGCCAAAGCGGGCCGCAACGGCGGAAGATAAAACAAGAAGCGAGCCGGGCCGTCCTCGGCCCCGCAAACGGCGAGCGCGTGTGTGAGCATCGATCGGCAAATACTCAACACGGAGGCACGGAGTTCACGGAGCGGAAGGATGGAGCATGAATGCTGAATGATGAATAGAACACGGCACTAAATACTGCCTTGAATTCATCATTCATCCTTCGGCATTCATCGTTCTTCTCCGAGTCCTCCGTGTCTCCGTGTTTTTATCTCGTTTCACCGGGGCCGGGGACGGCCCGGCTCGCTGCACCATGCCTAGTTCGAGAACAAACACTCCCGAAACCCAGCGGCTGGTCGATCAATACACGGAGATCGCGCAGTTGGCGGGGGGCTTGGCGCACGAGATCAAAAATCCGCTCTCCACGATCCGCATGAACATGGAGCTTCTGGCCGAGGACTTGCGCGAAAGCGATTCCCCGCGCGACCGCCGCTCGCTGCGCAAGGTGGAACTGGTGCAGCGGGAATGCCAGCGGCTGCAAGATTTGCTCGATAATTTTTTAAGCTACGCGAAAGCGCATCATCTCCGCAAGCAGTCGTGCGATTTGAACGCGCTGATCCGCCGGGCGATGGATTTCTACCGGCCCCAGGCGCAAGAGGCGAATATCGAGATCATCGACTACCTGACGAACGATTTGCCCACGGTGCTTTTGGATCCCGAGGCGTTTTACGGGGCGATTCTGAACCTCATCATCAACGCCGAGCAGGCGATGCCCGAAGGCGGGCAACTCGTGCTGCGGACGTATCCCACGCCGGACAGTGTGGCGTTCGACCTGATCGACACCGGCTGCGGGATGGACGAGCGCACGCGGACGCAGATATTCGACGCCTTCTTTTCCACGAAGCGCGGCGGTTCGGGCTTAGGTCTGCCCACCGTGCGGAGAGTCGTCGAAGCCCACGGCGGGATCATCAATCTGCAAAGTGAAGTCGGCCTGGGTACCCGCTTTACGATCCAACTCCCGCTCCCCGCCCGTTTGCCGGCTGAAACCGAATCGGCGATAGAATAACGAATCCTGCTTGCATTTCCCTCTCCATCGGGCATAATGTGGGGTTTATTCTTTTTTCGCGGGGAACATAATCGTCCAAAGGAAGCATCCGCCATGCAAGAGAAAATCTGCCAATATCAGGGTTTGACGTTCGACGACGTGCTTTTGGAGCCACGGTTTAGCGAGGTGGTGCCGTCGGAAGTGGAGGTCGGTACTCGACTTACGAAGCGAATCGCCCTGAATATCCCCTTTCTTAGCTCGCCGATGGATACCGTTACCGAAGCCGAGATGGCGATCGCTCTCGCCCGCGAGGGGGGAGTGGGGATTATTCACAAAAATATGCCCATCGAACGGCAGACCGAAGAGGTCGAAAAGGTCAAACGCTCGGCCAACGGCATTATCAGCAATCCGGCAACGCTGCGGCCGAACGAAACGGTCGGCCACGCACGGGACATCATGGCCCAATACAATGTGTCGGGTTTGCCCATCACCCATGAGGATGGGAAACTCGTGGGCATTCTCACGCGGCGCGATCTTCGCTTTCTCGAAAAGTGGGAACTCCCCATCCACGAGGTCATGACCCAGGAAAATCTGGTTACGGTTACGGGAAATGTAACGCTTGAGGAAGCTGAGAAGATTTTAATGGCAAAAAAGGTAGAGAAACTTTTGCTGGTTGACGAAAACTTTAGGCTGACGGGCCTCATTACCATCAAAGATATTGATATGATGCGGCGGTTTCCGCAGGCTTGCAAAGATGGGCAGGGTAGGCTGAGAGTTGGAGCCGCCGTCGGCGTGTTCGACTACGACCGCGTCGAGACGATGATCCACAAGGGGGTCGATGTGCTGGTGGTCGATAGCGCCCACGGCCATTCGTCCAACGTGATCGAAACCGTCAAAACCATCAAAAAACGATGGGATATCGAGGTGGCGGCGGGCAACGTGGCGACGGCCGAAGGCTGCCGCGATTTGATCGCCGCCGGCGCGGATGCGGTGAAAGTCGGCATCGGGCCGGGATCGATTTGCACGACGAGGGTGATTTCCGGCGTCGGCGTACCGCAGATTTCGGCGATTTGGCAAGTCTCGCGGGAAGCCGCGAAGAGCAGTACGCCGGTGATTGCCGACGGCGGCATCCGCTACTCCGGCGACATCACCAAGGCGATCGCCGCCGGGGCGCACGCGGTGATGATCGGCGGACTTTTCGCGGGATTGCAGGAAAGCCCCGGGGCGCAAATATTGTACCAGGGACGGACTTTCAAGGTATATCGCGGCATGGGCTCCTTGGGAGCGATGGTCCACGGCTCGAACGAACGCTACCGCCAAAGCGGTGTTCGCGGGACGGACAAACTGGTTCCCGAGGGGGTCGAAGGCCGGGTGCCCTTCAAAGGGCCGCTCGGCGCGTTCGTGTATCAGCTCGTGGGCGGACTGCGAGCGGGAATGGGATATTGCGGCACCAAAACCATCGAGGAACTCCGCAAGGACGCACGGTTCCTCCAGGTTTCACCAGCAAGCGTTCGGGAGAGTCATCCCCATGACATTATCATTACGCAGGAAGCGCCAAACTATAGCACCGAACACGCCGGCGGCGACGGCTTGTAATTATTTCCAACCGGAACAAAATATCCCGTTTAGCCCCCGCGTCCACGCGGGGACGCGGGAAATTCAAAAAAGTCGCAATAATCCAATCTTTTCCCTCTTTCTAAGCTCAATACTCCTCGCCTCCTGTGGCATTGTACTTTCGAGATCTCCGCAAGCAAGAGCCGATGAACTCGCAACATCGACCGGGGCACTCCATTCGGCTGTTTCTCGTTCCGCGTCCAAATCGAACTCCAAGCTTCGCTGGCTGCCTTATCGACCGGAGAACGGGAAAGCGGATTCGCAAGTCCGCGCGGTGCAATACTCGACTCCCTTGCCGAACGATGACGGGTCTTCGCAGCCGAAAACGCCCACGCCGGCCGTGCGGCCCGCGCCGGGCGGCGGCGTGCCGCCGATTGTGCCCGCTGAACCGGCCGAAGAGCGCAAGCCGACCTTGTTGCCGGCGCCGCCCGCGGAACTCACGCGCCCGTTGGCCGAACCGCCATCGGAGCCGGCGGCCGGCGGCGAAACGGTAATTCCTTCTCCGGCCTTCCCTGCCGAGAATTCGCCGTTCGCCCGGGCGGAATCAAACAACCGCGGCACTAGCGATTTGCCCGATTGGGCCGCCTCGAATGTCAAAACCTCGCCGAATGCGCCCCGTCTCGAGCGGGCCTTGAACAAGAATGGCGGCGATTACCAACAAGACTGCCTTTCGGTCAAAGACCTCAAGCCGATCGACAAGATCGAAACCGATATCACCGTGCAAGGCGAAGTGCCGAAAGACTGCCCCTGGGGCAATGAAGAGAAATTCGCCAAGCGTTCCTGGCAGTCCCTCACCTATACCTGGACCGCCTCGGCGTTGTGCCACAAGCCGCTCTATTTCGAGGACGTGAAACTCGAGCGTTACGGGCATATGTGGGGACCGTGGCTGCAACCGATCGTCTCCCACGCCCGATTCTTCGCCATCGTGCCGATCCTGCCCTACGAAATGGGACTGGAGCCGCCGCACGAGTGCATGTACGCCTTGGGCTATTATCGGCCCGGCAGTTGCGCGCCGTATTACCTCGATCCGATTCCGCTCAGCGTGCGGGCCGCGCTGTTCGAGGCCGGCGCCTGGGTCGGCGGCGTGGCGATTATCCCGTAACCCGGCGCGGGGCGTCTCCTCCGTAGGACAGGTTTCCAACCTGTCACCGAAAGCTAATCTATATATCCGCGATTGAAATTCGATCGGCTTCGCGGGAAACATTCCTCGGAGGGCGGCCGGTTCGGTGTGGGAGAGTGTTGATTCCGGGAAAGCCAATCTTGCCCGACACATCCCACGCCGAAATTCTTAACGGCCGCCATCCCAAGGCAGCGAAAGTCGATCTTGCGCTATTTCCGGCGAAGGCACGCGCCGAGCAAGGCTGCGCCGGCCAGTAATAGCAGCGCGAGCGCGCCGGGTTCGGGCACCGCGCTCGCCACGGGGGCGACGCCGCCGATGGTCAGTGCGTCTTGAGCGATGCTCGGGGCCGTCAGGGTGGAAGCGCCGGCCACCCAAGTCGTTCCCGTTCCCGTAATCGCGTTGACGGTATGCGCGCCGTCGATGACGAGGAACGTGGCGTTATTGGCGATCGACGCGGAGTAGGCGATCTGGCCGGTGGCGGTCAATGCAAGCGTACCCCCGATGATGGACGTCGTGCCGAAGTAAGTATTGTCGCCGGCCATCGTGAGCGTGCCGGGGCCGGCCTTGGTCAGCGATCCCACGTCGCTCACGACCGTTCCGGCGTTCATCGCGGCCGTGTTGGTTCCGCTCACATGGATCGTCGGCGTGCCCGTGTCCGAGAGCAGCCGCATTTCCACGTCGTCGATCGCCAGATTGGCGCCGTCGGCGTTCTGGATCGTGCCGCTGGAGAAATCGACCCGCGTTGTCGCCGTGACGCCGCCCGAAAGCACACCGACTTGGCTTCCCCGTGTGATCGTGGTCGCTTTGACCAAGCCGTCGAGAATGGCCAGCGTACCGGTCGTGGTCCGCGTGCCTGTCGGGGCCACTTCGGTCGGAACGTCCGCGAGCCGTATGGTCGTTGCGTTCAGCGTCCCGACCGCGTTGTTCAGCGTGAAAGTTCCGTTGCCGCGCATGGTGTTGTCCGTGCCGTTTCCGGCCGCGGTGGCTCGGAAGGCCCCGATGGTCAGATCGCCGACGGTAAAACTGCCGGCCCCCATCGTGAAGAAGCCGTCCACCCTGCCGCCGCGGCCTGCGTTCGAGGGTTCCGCGTTGCCAATCACCATGGTCGTAACCAGCGCATCGATGCTCCCCGCGGATACGTCGAAGGTGTCGGTCCACGTGCGGCTCGTGGTGTCGTTCACCTGCCCGAGTCGAAAGTAGTTCACGGCGCTCGTGCCATCCAAGCCTCGGAGCGTAATCGTCGGATTGGTCAATCCGGTATTGAAGAAGACGTCGGCATCGGCGCGGGACGAACTCACGTAGATATCCGCGACGTTCCAAACGTTCGTCTGGCCGAGCCGAATCGTCGTTTGGCCGCCGCCGCTGGCTCCCGAACCGGTCGCGATGCTTACATTGAGGGCCGTGATCGAATTGTTGGCGGCGAAATTGATGGTGGCCACGTTGGAGGTAGCCGTGGCGCTTGCCGGCGAACCAACCGTAAGCCCGGCGACGATCGACTGGGCGGGATTATTGAACGTGAAACCGTTCAACCCGGCCATATCCAGCACCTGGTGGTTGCCGTTCGTGCTGGATAGCGACGCGACGCCGCCGGCGCCGACGGTGAGATTGCTGGGACCGTTCAAGGTCAGGACGCCGGTTCCCGTAACCGTAAGCGTCATCGCCCGCGCGACATAGCCCTGTCCGGTGGGAAACGTCAAAGCCGAGATCGTCTGGTTGGTGGCGCCGAGATCCAAGGTCGCCGCGGCGCCGGCCGCGTTGTCCGGATTATTGAACGCCACGGTGGTGGCCGTGGGCAGGCGGTTGTTTCCGCCGCTCAGGGCAAGCGTGCCGGAGACCAGTTGCGTGGGGCCGCTGTAAGTATTACTGCCGCCGCTCATCGTGGCGGCGCCGCCGCCGGCCGCCGCGCGGACGGTCGCGTTTCCGACAACCGGCGTCGAGGATACCGCGCCGCCGGCGGCGAGTTGCAGCGTGCCTGAAGTAGTGGCCGTAACGTTGCCCGGTCCGGTCAGCGCGGCAATGCCGCCGGTGCCGACGATGAGCGTCTGGCCATTGAGTTCCAGCGTTCCGCTACCGCCGACGTTCGTAGTGCCATTGCCCAGGGCGTTTGCGCTGCCCAGCGCCAAAGTGCCGTTGGCCACATCCACGGTGCCCGTAAAACCCGCGCTATTGCCGTTCATCGTCAGCGTGTTCGTGCCCGCTTTTTGCAGCGTGCCCGTTCCCGCAAGCGTGCTGGACAACGTCGGATTGTCGGCGCGGTCGATCGCCACCGCGCCGCTGCCGTTCAGTACGATCGTGGAAATCGCCATGGCGCCGGAAGTGGAAATGGTCGCCGTGCCGGCGCCGTTCTTGACGAGCGACGGCGTGGTCAGGTTGCCCGTGCCGCTGAGCGTGTAGTTTTTCGTCGTATTGTCGAACGTGACGGAAACGGGATTGACGGCCGTCGAGACGTTGACGGTGAAGTTGCCGGCGGCATTGTCGTCGAACCGCACCGGCTCGCCGGGGAGCGTTGGTTCGAGATAGGTCGTCGAGGCCGTGCTGACGATCTCCTTCCAGTTGGCGGTCGTATTGATGTCCCACACGTTGTCCACGTTGCCGTTCCAGCGGATCGAATCGGCCGTAACATTGATATCGACCGACGAGTTCCCCGCGTTGTCCGCCAGCGTGCCGGAGCTGCGCAGCGGCATGGACCCCAGCGTCAAGCCGCCGAAGCCGGCGCCGCCGAGGATCCCCGTGTAATCGATCAACGTATAGGTGCCGCTCGTAATGCCCGCGGTTGCCGCCAGGTTGATGGTGTTGGCGCCGCCCGTGATAAACGTCCCGACCGACATGAGGGGAACGGTGGGGTTGCCCGCCAACGTGAAGTTCAGCGTACCGCCGCTCGCCGAGCCGAGCGTGAGCAGCCCGGTCGTAGCGAGGACCGAACTGGACGTATTGAAAGCCTGCACGCCCAACGTGGCGGAATCGGCGAGCGTGATGGCTCCCGCGCCCAAATCGTGCGTGGCGGAAGGCTGGAAGTTCAGCGTGCCGGCGCTGACGGTTACGGGACCGGTGAAGTTATTGGTCCCCGTGAGGTTGAGCGTGCCGCCGGTGGTTTTGGTCAGGCCGGCGCCGTTATTGATCTCGGCGACGTTGGAGAGCGTGCCGGCTTGGAAATTCAAGTTGGCGATCAACGCTCCGCCGGCGCCGATGCTGTTGCCCGTGAGATCCAACGTGCCGCCATTGAGCGTCACGGTGGAATTGATCGTGCCCGCCGTCAGCGTGCCTCGGCGGATGTTGCCGTACACGGTCAAGGAGCCGCCGGTGACGTTCAACGTCGGCGTAAGGATGCTGGTGGCCGTGGTGCCGCCTTGGTTGCCGAGCGTGAGGTTGACCGGCGTTCCGATCGAGCCGATGGTCGCCGTGCCGCCGCTCAAGTTGAATGTCCCGGTTACGTTTTGGCGACCGCCCGAACTGGTAGCGTCGATGTCATTGGCAATGGTGAAGGCCGTATTGACGACGAAGGTGCCGCCGCCGACGTTGAGTGTGCCGTTGCCCACGACTTTTGCGGTCGCCGTCGCCGTGTCGCTCCGGTTCCCCCCCAGGACCACGGCATTGACGTTCACATTACTGCCTGCCCCACTAAAAGTAAATACGCCATTGCTGCTGCCGAACGTGCTGGACGCGATGCTGGCGCCGCCGGTGCCAAGGTTGAGGTTGCCGATCATCGCGGTGAGCGTGCCCCCCGTGAAATCCATCGTGCCCGTCGGGCCGCTGCTGCCGCCGGTACTGCTGGCGACGCCGGTCACATTCATTGGATCGCCGAGGGTGATGTTCGTGCGGCTGGCGGTGCCCGCGGCGCCATAAAGCGCGGCGGTGGGACTGGTCAACCCCGTCCGGAATTGCAAGGTGCCGCCGGGCCGACCGGCCCCCAGAACCCACTGGCCGGCGCCGATATTGTTGGTCGTGCCAAGCAGCATAGTCGCCGCTGAAGAGCCTGACGAGCTTGTGCCGCCGATCACGATGTTGGTGCCCACCGTGATGTTGTTGACGTCGGCAAGCAACATGGAGTCGCCCATCACGGCGCCTGTCGTGGCCGCGCCGGCGGTAGTCGTTGGCCGAGAGACGAAAATGTTCGCGACCGTGGCATTGAAGGTTGCCAGCCCCGACATATCCAGCACGGCGGGCTGGGCAGATCCGCTTACCCCTCCCTGCAAAGCCACGACGATGTGGCGGGAGGCGTCGGTAATCGTCAACGTGCCGGCGCCGGTTACGGCAAGCCTGCTGCTCCTATTGACCGGCGCGCCCACGGCCAAGACGTTCGACTGGGCGCTTCCCGTAAGCGTCAAGGTCTTGCCGCTTGCAATGCTGATGGTATTGGACGATGCGCTGTCGGTGGCGACATTCAACGACCGAAACGTTTGGCTTTCGCCGATATTTACGGTGCTCACGGTAGTCGGAGGGGTTGTCGTATTGCCCATCAACAACGTGCTGGTGCTTGAACCCAGGGCGTTCGCCGTGGTCATGGAAATGGTCCCTTCGGTGATCGAAACCGGGCCGCTGTAGAGATTGGCGGCACCGAGTGTTAGCGTGCCGGCGCCCGCTTTGGCGAGGCCGGTGATCGCGCCCGAGGCAATCGCGCCGTTGATCGTGGTGTTGCCCGCGCCATTGACGGTGAGCAAATCGGACGTGCCGCTCACGAGCGACAGACCGCCGCCCAACGCTAACGAATTCGTCGGGTCCTCATTCGTGATGGTGAACGCGCCGCCGTTGAGCCCGATCGCCGAGTTGATCGTCTCCGCGCCCAGAACGCCGCCGTAAACATAGATTAAACCGCCAGGCGAGAAATTCAGGATATCTCCCGCGTTGCCGGTGAAGGTATAAGCCTGCGCGCCGTAGTTGAAGTACAGGCTCGCCAGATCGCGGCTCACGCCACCCAGGTTGACATTCGTGTTCCCCGCCGCGTCGAAGGTGGCCGGTGTGCCGCTGGTGGGTGGGCTGGGATTCCAGTTGGCCGCGTTGCTCCATAATCCGTCGCCGCCGTTTTGCCACGTCTGGGCTTCCACGGGGATGGCCGCGGTGAAAACCACAACGACCAGAATCGCAAGGGAAAATGATTGACGGACCGATCTCATGGAGAGTCCCTCCTACTCATAAAAAAAGCGTGTGAGATTGTTCATGAGTTTACAAAACCCGAGAAGTCATATTCCGAACGGCAAGCACATTCTAGCCAGACACACTCTTATTGTCAACTTTTAGCCCCCACCTAATGATGGGAATTTGCAGGAACTTCGTTCCCCTACCGGAGTGTGGGAACAAGGATTTATGGAGTTTGCAAACCTCCTGATTACCTGCTTTCACCCCGTCCTTCGTTGCCATTCGAGGGTAAGTCTGATATAGTGGAAAAATAGTCCGCCCGATTCCCGCCTTCCCTTACGATTTTCTCGAATCGCATCCTTTCCTTCATCGAGGAGATTTCGCATGTCGCTTGCCATGACTCGCCGCCAATTCGTGCATCGTTCGGCCGCTGCGGCGGCCGCCATCGGGCTGCCCATGCTGCTCGGTTCGCGGGCGTTTGGGGCCAACGAGGAGATTCGCGTCGCCATCGTAGGATGCGGCATTCGCAGCCGCGTACACATCGACGAACTCGGCAAACTGCCGGGCGTACGGCTCGTGGCCGTTTGCGATCCCGACCGCGAGCGGATGGCGACTTCCGCGAAATCGATCGCGGAAAAATTCAAAAACGCCCCCGAACGGGTTCTCGACGTGCGGAAACTCATGGAGAGAAAAGATTTCGACGTGCTCGCGGTGGCCACCATGCAATACTGGCACGCGCTGCCGACGATCTGGGCCTGTGAGACCGGCCGCCACGTGTATGTCGAAAAGCCGCTGGCGCATTTCATCTGGGAAGGCCGCCAAATGGTCAACGCGGCGCGGAAATACGACCGCCTGGTGCAAGTCGGCATGCAATCGCGCTCCGACGAAAGCGTCCGCCAAAGCATCGAGTACGTTCGGTCGGGCCAACTGGGGAAAATCCAGTACGTGGTCAGCTTCGCCAACAAGGGCCGGGTGCCGATCGGCAAACGGGCCGAGCCGCTGCCGATCCCCGAAACGCTCGATTACGAGTTGTGGTGCGGCCCGGCGAAGAAGGAGCCGATTTATCGCGACCGCCTCCAATACGATTGCAGCTTCACCTGGAACATGGGCGACGGCGAATCGTGCAACCAGGGAGTGCATGAGATCGACTGCGCCCGCCGGTTGCTGGGCGAGACCGGCTTGCCCCGCCGCGTGATGAGCATCGGCGGCCGCTTCTGTTTCAACGACGCCGGCGAAGTGCCCAACACGCAGATCATCTGCTACGATTACCCCAGCGCACCCCTGCTCTACGAAGTCCACAATATGCGCGCCGCCAAAGGTTCGAACAAGATGCCGAACTATCGCGGATCGGCTACCGACACCTGCGTCCAGTGCGAAGGCGGCTACGTGAAGCTCAAGGGCGGCAAGGTCGTGGACAACCGCGGCAAGGTCGTCAAGCAGTTCAAGGGCGGCGGAAATCACTTCGCGAACTTCATCAATGCCGTCCGCAGCGGCAAGCGGGAAGAACTGCACGCCGACGTACTCGAAGGCCACCTCTCCACCAGCGTCTGCCACGTGGGCAACATCTCCTACCGGCTCGGCAAGAAAGCCTCGGCCGACGAAGCCCGCAAGCAAATCGGCAACCTGCCGCCGTTCCAAAAAATGTTCGACGACTACTTGGCGCATCTCAAGGCGCACGAGGTCGATCCGGGCGAGTCGGTCGTCGGCCCGTGGCTCGCGTGCGACGTCGAGAACGAGTGCTTCAAGGACAACGCCGAAGCCAACCGGTTGGTGAAAGGTGCCTACCGCGAGCCTTTTACCATTCCGGCGGTGTGAGTCTGACGAGAAAGTAGGGTGGATTAAGCGCTGACAGGACCTGTCATGCCTCCAGTCAAAATATTTTCTCGTTCCCAGGCTCCCGCCTGGGAACGCAATGTCCGCGAGGCTCCCGCCTCGCAGAATCGCCAACCAAACCGTGTCCGCACCGAACAAAACGCGGTCTTGATGCTGGAAAGGCTCCAACGCAAAAAGAAAGAGTGGATCGAGCACGGCGCGGCCCCATCGCTCGGATTATAACCAAATTGGCGGGTTTGCGCCGCGCTTGACCCGTCCCACGCATTTTTCAACCTGATCCCGCCGTTGATAAGCTACTACCCCCCGAAAAATCGATTATTTTTCTTGCAATCATTCTTGCATTAGGTACAATACGGGTATAAATCATCTCTTCTCGAGGAATGGATTATGAAGGCGAAAGACTATCTCCTTGCCGGAATCTTGATCTTATCGGCATCACTAGCCCATGGTGGAATCCTCATGGACATCGTTGCCTTGCCCGGCTTCGGCTATAACGCGACCCTTGATGGAAAGGGAGTTCTTATGGGCTTTAACGCTTCACCGACGATCGTGATGCAGGTTTGGGCAACCGTTACCGGCACCGATAACAATTTCACGAATGATGGGATTCACACCATCGCCGGCGGCATTCAACTGACTCACGTTCAACCGAGCGCTAGCGCATTATCGCTCACCGATTCGACTACCAAGGGATATATCGCCCCCTTCGATACTTTGAAAACATCCCCGGTTTCCGTTACATCCGATTTGCTGGGAACTGCCGGTGCCACGACGCAGGTGAATTCCTTGGCATATCGCGCTGGTTTAATCCAATATACGACCGCCGGCAACTCGAGATTTCTCTTGGGAACCTTTAATTTCACCGCCGACTCCGGCACGAATCTGGGTGGCTTCTCCACGGTGAATTGGGTGAAAGCCGGCTCTTTTCTTGCCGGCGCAAATTTCATGATTGACGGCGAACCCAAGAATGGGCTGTCAACCAGCGGGCTTCCCTTAATTTCAGCGGGATTTCCCGTAGTGGTTTATACCTGGCCCGAGCCTTCCACTTTCATCCTCCTCGGTATGGGCGGCTTCGGCCTTCTTGTTTGGCTTTGGCGGCGAAATCGCATTGCGGCCCGAAAAAGCAGAATGGGCTAATCGCAGCGCGGCCCCATCGCTCGGATTATAACCAAATTGGCGGGTTTGCGCTGCGCTTGACCCACCCCACGTGCTGCGCGCCGTGCCCGGAGAGGAGAACGATTTCAAAACGCCCGTTAAACCGGGGTGTTTCTTTCAAGCCCCCAGCGCGTCTTTCAGGCTGCGCAGTTCTTCTGCCAGCCGGGCGTGGTCGGTGGAGAGCGTTTCGAGATCGGAACGGAGCTGCTTGATTTGGCCGCGAAGCTCTTCGATTTCGCGCCGTAGTTCGACTGCTCCGCCGGCATCGGCGGGGAATGTTGAAACGGTCCGCGGCGCCGCTTGCGAGGCGGAAGCGGAGGACCGGACCGGGGCCGATTCCCCTTCCGGCTCTTCGCGGAATTGCGCGGCCGATGCGCCGGCGTATTTCGCGCGCAGATTTTCCATCTCCCGCGGCTTGTAGAGGTTGTGGGTAACGACGTGCCCGCGTCCTTCGGGCGTGAGCGAAACCACCAGATTTTTCGCCGCAAGAGATTTGAGGAGCGTACGCAGCGCATTCAGGTCCGCGATGTTGTCCATCCGCGAGGCGCGGCCGCGGAGTTCGCCTTCGGTCTGATCGCCGCGCAAGAGCAGTTCGGTCATCACCGCGAGTTCGGCGCCCACCGTCTTCTCGACGCCCATCCACTCGTAGAGATAGTGCCGGTACTTGGTTACGCGGCCGTAGCCTTCGACCATGCCCACCGCGCCCATCTCGCGAAGGCGTTCGAGCGCTTCTTCGACGGTCTCCGGCTCGAGCTGCATCAGTGGATCGCGGTTGCTCTTCTGATTGCAGCCCGTGCAAATCGCGTTGAGCGACATGGGGTAACCGTCGGGCGTGGTCTTGGCCTTTTCGGCCAAAACGCCGATCACGCGGCGATCGATCGCGCTTAAGGGCTGCCAGCGGGGCGCGGGGGGCGTTTGCGGTACGGCGGATTCGTCAAGCATGGCATCTTCTTCCGGTTCGAGGTTGTTTTCATTACTCCCGTGATTACCGACCGTTTGAGTATAGTTTTTCTTGCCGGAGTTGGCAATGCGGTTCCCTCGGGCCTAGCAGCCCGTTAAATAAGTGATCGGGTGCCATGCTCACGCTTGCCGTGAGCATGATAATCCCCCGGAAAACATGCCCACGGCAAGCGTGGGCATGGCGCCCAATACCAAATAACCGCCTTTTTCAACGGACTGCCGGCACAACATTGTTACGTCGCCGCTTCGAGCAATTCTCGATGGCGAAGCGGATTATCCGTTCTCCCGGCCGCCGTTCCGCAGTTGCCGAGCCAGCGAAGCGGCGTCCGGACCGAGAATTCCGGCTTTCGCCTCAAGGGCCAGCGCCAACGCGCGATGAAGATTCAGCGCCTCGCCGCGCTCGAGCCGCCGCGCATAGCGTTCTTCATAGTCGGCGGCAATCCGCAAGGTCCAGTTATCTTCGCCCACCGTTCCGGGAAGATTGTACGTTTGCCGTTCTCCGAACAGATCGGCGAAGAACACGGAGACATTTTTCGCGGGCCCCAGAAACAACTCCGCGAACATGGCCTCGCAGAACAGGCGCGGATCGGCTGCAATTCGGGCGGCGAACTCGTGCCGTTGCCCGATTTCGGGAACGAGACGCTGGGCCAGGAGCCGGGAACGATCGGCGATTTCTTGGGGCGATTTTTCCTCCACGGCCGGCCGGAGCGGCTTGGTATCGTGATTGCCCGCCATGATCCAGTCGGCGGCGGACGTATTTTCGGCCCGATACACGTCGCGGGGATTGCGGGGATCGGCCTTTTGCGTGATGCAGAAGCGGCCCATGCCCCATTGCTTCATTACCGCCTTGAGCGGCGCGGGCCACGTGCTGAGCACTTCGCAAAGGATGTCCTCGGGCATTCTGCCGGCGGATTTCGCCGCTTCGAGCACGGCGTCGAGAACCACGGCGAAACGGTCGATTTGTTCGGGGAGGAGGCTTACGACTTGGTCGTCCGCGTAGCGCGTGCAGTGCGGATCGGGATTCAACTGATCGGGCCGCACCAGCGAAAACTGCCGCAGTTCCGGATGATCGGGCAAGTCGGGCGACGAGTAGAGGCGTGCGCCGTTTTGCACGGCGCGGGAGGAATCGGGATCGTCGGCGCGATAAACCCAAGGACACACCAGTCCCTGCGGATGATCGATGCGCAATCCGTCGAACTCCGCCAGCAGCTTTTCCGCGCGGGCGCGAACGAACTCTAAAGCGGAGCCAGGAACGATCTCGCCGCGCGGATCGCGGGAATGGATTTTCCGCGGGTCCAAGACGGGGTATCCCCAAGGTTGGCCCGGCGGATTCGTGCGGCTCGGCGGCGCTCCGAGGAGATAATCGGGCAAAAAGAGCGAACGCCACGACCACCAATCCCGATGCGAACAGCCGACGTGCATGTCGCCGAAGAGCAGCAGGCCGAGGTTTCGCGCTTCCGCGCGCAGCCGCTCGTGCTGCACGTGCAGGAGGAACTGCCCGAAGGCGAATCGCTCGACGGCGGCCTCGTTTTCACGCAGGATATGGGCGAGTCGCCGCCGGCTCGATTCCTCCTCGCCGCGGTTGGGAGCATAGAGGCGTCGGTCGAGCGGGAGCGTCGCGCCGGCCTGACGGCCCCAAAGTTGCCAGTCATCGCTTCCCGCGATCGCGGCCAGGGCTTCGTAAGCGCCATCGCGTTCGAACCAATCCACGCGGGCGGACATTTGGGCGGTAAGGAAACGTTGAAACGCAGCGGCAACGTCCGAGTTTGCGCCGCGGAGAGATCGAAAACGCGAATGCGCGATTTCGAGCAGCCGATGCGAGACGTCCCACGCCATCGCGTAACCGACGCGATCGGCGCGGTCCCGGCGCTTATTCCCGCGAGATAGCAGTTGGTCCAGGTCGCCGGGCGACACCAATCCGCGCAAAACCTCCTCGTCGGCCAACGTGAGCGCCGCCAATGATAAAATGCTTTTCGAAAAAATACAACTGTTATACGGCGAAGGATCGCCGCGGCCGGTTTTTCCTTGGGGGCCGAGTTGAATGGCGTTGAAGCCGAGAGAGCGGGCAAATCGCAAGAACCGCAATCCGCCGCGGCTGTAGGGGCTTCCCCGGCCGATGTCTTCTTCGTCCGTCGAAGGAAAGCAGGAGTCGTGGATGGCGAGTGCGAATCGGCGGATGCCCAAGAGTCGCAAGGCCGCGTCAATCGATCGGGTATCGGGCATTTGCCGGATGTTCATGAGGATTGGATTCGACGTTCCCTTCAATCCGCCGTCTTCGACAGCAGGATTACTTGTTTCGCGGCGAGCGGGAACGAGACCGTCCCTTCGGAAACGATCCGCTTCTCCACCTTGCTACCGGGGCCGTGCCATTTTTCCTCGGCGGAATCGAGCAGCACCTCCCATGCGCCTTTCGGAATTCGGCCCTGCCACGGGATATCGTCCCCGAAATTATAAATGGCGGCGAGGCGGTTTTCGCCTTGCCCGCGTTGCACGACGAGAATCTTTTCCTCCTCGCCGGGAACCGCCTCCGTTTGTTCCTTGTTCGACGCGGCCAGCGCCGGCTCGCGTTTTCGCAGCCGGATCAATTCGCGGTAGTATTCCCATAAGGCCGCGTGCCGCGATTGTTTCCGCAGTTCGCGGTTCGGCATCGAGCGGCGGAAGGCGCTCTCGGCCTGCGGATCGGGAACTTCCCCGCTCCACGCAAACGCGGCGAACTCCTCGCGGCGTCCGCGGCGGACGGCCTCGATCAGCGCCGGATCGGAGTGGCTGACGAAATACAGGAAGGGAGCGGTTTCCCCGTATTCCTCGCCCATGAAGAGCAAGGGCACGCCGGGAGCCAAGAGAACCATCGCCGCCGCGAGTTTCAGCGATTCGTGCGAGACGAGCGAGGCCAGCCGGTCGCCGAGCGCCCGATTTCCCACTTGGTCGTGATTTTGCGAACAGACGACGAACCGCTCGGCGGGCTGATGCCGGGAAGAGACGCCGTGCCGCCGCCCGCGATAACGGGAGTACTGTCCGTCGTACACGAATCCCGCGGCGACCGCCTTCGCCATCCGGCCGACGCCGCCGAAATCGGCGTAATAGCCCGAAGTCTCCCCGGTCAGCAGCACGTGCAGGCAGTGATGGAAATCGTCGTTCCACTGGGCGTCCAGTCCATATCCGCCGATTTCTGGGGCATCGGTGTTGCGAGAATCGTTCTTGTTGCTTTCCGCGATGAGGGTGATGCGGCGGTTGAGTTGCTTGGCTCGTTCGTGGACGGCCTCGCCCAACTCTTTGAGAAAGGATCGGGCCGATTCGTCGAAGATGGCATGAACCGCGTCCAAGCGCAGGGAGTCGATGTGGAAATCGGTTACCCAATGCAGGGCGTTTTCAATGAAATAGCGGCGGACCTCGTCGCTGTGCCGATCGTCGAAGTTAATCGCCGGCCCCCACGGCGTGCGATAGCGATCGGTGAAGTAGTGCCCGAAATCGGCGAGGTAGTTTCCCTCCGGGCCGAGGTGGTTGTACACCACGTCCAAGGCCACGCCCAGGCCGCGCCCGTGGCAGGCGTTCACCAAACGGCGGAGGCCGTCGGGACCGCCGTACGAATTCTGCGCGGCGAAGCAAAAGGTTCCGTCATAGCCCCAGTTCCGCGAACCGGGGAATTGGCCGATCGGCATCAGTTCGACGACGGTAACGCCCAACCGGACGAGTTCGTCGAGACGCGGGATGACGGCGTCGAATATGCCCTCCGCGGTGAACGTGCCCACGTGAAGCTCGTAGAGGATATAGTCTCTCAGCGGCGGACCGCGCCACTGCGCATCTTCCCAGGGAAATTCCGCCTCGATCACCGCCGAAGGCCCGTGAACGCCATCCGGCTGATGCCGCGAGGCCGGATCGGGGCGTTCCCGGGCGTCGTCCAGCCGAAAGAAATAGCGGCATCCCGGCGAAATCCCCTCGACGTCGGCGAAAAAATAGCCTTTCGCGCCGGATTCGAGCCGCACCAGTTTCGGTTGCGGATGGACCACGCGAACCTCGACCGCGCGGGCCTTGGGCGCCCAGACGACAAAGCGGCAGCTCTCGTTGCCGAGATACGTCGCGCCCAAAGGATATTCATCGCATCGAATCATGACGATTCCAAGGTCCGCAATATGCCGTAAAGGGGTACGCGAATCCAAGCCGGCCGATTGTTCAGTTCGTATCCCAGTTCATAGACGGCTTTTTCCAGAAGAAACACGTCCAACAGCGTTTGCACTTCTTCGGGCGAATGCGGCAGGAAGACTGCGCCCGCGGCGACCTCCAGGTACTTTTTGAGAAAACTTGCGCCCGCCCAGAGCGACCAGAACCTTCCCCAACTCTGGAGCGCGGGCAATGCTTCCTTCTGCACCATCCCGCTCAACTTATTGAGCAGCACGGACTGGCTGGCGTAATCGAACGAGCGGATCATTCCGGCGACGTCCCGCAGCGGACTCCGCTTGAGCCGCCGTTCGCCAAATCCCCGCGCAGGCTCTCCCTCGAAATCGATGATTGCGAAGTCCTTGCCGGTGAAGAGCGCTTGTCCGAGATGATAGTCTCCGTGGACGCGGATCCGCGCGCCGGTGAGTTTGCGGCCCACGATCGAACGGAAGCGGTCCATGATCTCCTGCTCCACGACCAAGAGGGCCTTGACGTCTTCCCGAACGTCCTCGGGCAGTTCCTTATGCTTGCCGCGCAGGAGGCGGAAGGTCCGCCGCGTCAGCCCGCGCATCGCTTGATATATCGAGCGCTGGTAATGTTCCGAAAAAGGTTCGGGAACGAATTCGGGATTGTCCGCCGAGGAGGCGAGCGCGAGATGAAGTTCCGCGGTGCGCCGGCCCAAGAGCGCGGCCGACTCGAGATAGGCGTTGCACAGGTCCAGGGCGAGCGGGGGCGCTTCTCGATCCGCGAGCCGAACGAGGCCGTCGCCGGGCAAGGCCGCGACTTCGGGAGGAAGTTCTCCGGCCTTCGTCAACACCCGCTCGAAAAAGCGATCGACGGCGTCCTGGGTGTAGCTCCAGGCGTCGATCTCGCTGCGGATGAATCCCAGCAGCACCGCCACCGTCGAGCAAGCGCCGTTGGCGTCGCGGTAGTCGAGCGCGCCGGCGATGGGGGCGACGTGGGGAAAACTTGCCGTTTCCGCAAGGAAAGTTCCCAATTCCAATTCGGGATTGACGCCCTCCTCGATCCGCCTGAAGAGCTTCAGCAACAATCGGTCGCCATAAACGACCGAACTGTTGCTTTGCTCGATCTTCAACGTCCGCGCGGGCAAAGGCTCGTCGGCCGGGCCGCGCAGCTCCCGAAAGAAACGCGTCGGCCGGCCGCTCAACTTGCTTCCCGATCCGGCAAAACGGCGTCGCGAACCGATGATCTCCAACAAGGCTCGGTTGAATCGCTCCTCGCCCATCGCGTCGTAGAGCACGCCTTCTTCGGACTTATCGTCTCCCGCGACCTGCAGGTGAGCGACTAATCCCGGCGAGCGCTCGTCCATCATCTGCTTGGCGCGGTCCCCCGCGGCGAAAGCCAGCGGCAGGAGGTAGGTCTCCGGCTCGTCCTCGAGGTACTCCACCTTCAGCAGCAAGAAGCTGGCGTCCAATTGCTCGTCGGCGAGTTCGAGGGGGATCGCGTCCGCGATCGTCGTCGCGCGGATCGCTTTCGCCTTGCCGCCGAACCAACGCCGCGTGGCGAGGAAGCGCGGGAGGCACTTTTCCAAGGCTTTTTTCGCTTGGCCCGCCAAGACGCCCTGCCAGCGGCGCGTCGTGCGAAGCGCAGGCAAGACCTCCGCGCCGCGCGCCGCCTCGGATGCGGTCCCCGCCACGACGATCGGCCGTTCCGCCGGCCCCTGCATGGCAAACCAATAGAAGCCGTGCGGTCCCAAAGTCAAGAGGTAGGGCAATTCCCCGATTCGCGGGAAAAGAGTTTGCCCGAACAGTTCGATCGGCGTGCCGCCGCGGAATTCGGCCAGGTCGAGTTCCACGAATTGGGAAAAACGCGACAAATTGGCCACCACCAGGATCGATTCGCCTTGGTAGCTCCGCAGATATGCGAGAACCTTGGGATTGTCGGGCAGGAGAAAGCGCAGCGCCCCCCGGGCGAAGACCTGGCTCTGCTGCCGCATGGCGATCAAGCGCTTCATCCACCAGAGCAGCGAATACGGATTCCGCCGCGACGTTTCCACGTTGATCGCTTCGTAATGGTACTCGTGGTCGATGATCAGCGGCAGATAGAGTTGTTGCGGATTGCAGGTGGAAAAACCCGCGTTCCGGTCGGGACTCCACTGCATCGGCGTGCGCACGCCGTTGCGATCGCCGAGGAAGATGTTGTCGCCCATCCCGATTTCGTCGCCGTAATAGAGCACCGGAGCGCCGGGAAGCGACAGCAAGAGAGAGTTCAACAGTTCGATCTTCCGCCGGTGATTTCCCAACAGCGGCGCCAGCCGGCGGCGGATTCCGAGGTTGATCCGCGCCTGCGGATTGTGCGCATAGACGCGGTACATGTAGTCCCGCTCCTCGTCCGTAACCATTTCGAGGGTCAACTCGTCGTGGTTTCGCAGGAAGATCGCCCATTGGCACGATTCCGGAATTTCCGGCGTCTGCTGCATGATGTCGATGATCGGGAAGCGGTCCTCCATCTGCGCCGCCATGAACATGCGGGGCATGACGGGGAAGTGGAAGGCCGCGTGGCATTCGTCCCCGTTGCCGAAATAGGCCACGGCGTCCTCCGGCCATTGGTTGGCCTCGGCCAGCAGCATCCGGCCGGGATAGCGCGCATCGACGTAGGCCCGGATCTCGCGCAAGAAAGCGTGCGTTTCGGGCAAGTTCTCGCAGTTCGTCCCCTCGCGCTCGAAAAGGTACGGAACGGCGTCCAAGCGGAAGCCATCTACTCCCATCGACAGCCAGTGGTCCAGCACCTGCAAAATCGCCTTGCGGACTTCCGGATTGTCGTAGTTCAAGTCGGGTTGATGGCCGTAAAAGCGGTGCCAATAATAAGCCTGCGCCACCGGGTCCCACGTCCAATTCGAGGTCTCGAAGTCCTTGAAAATGATCCGCGCGTCCTTGTACTTTTCCGGCGTGTCGCTCCAAACGTAGTAATCGCGGCGGCGGCTGCCGGGCTTGGACCGCCGCGCGCGCTGGAACCAGGGATGCTGGTCCGAAGTGTGGTTGACCACCAGCTCGGTGATGACCTTCAAGCCGCGATCGTGGGCCGCGCGGAGGAACGCCTTGAAGTCCTGCAGCGTGCCGTAGCGGGGATGGATGCCGGTGTAATCGGCGATGTCGTAGCCGTCGTCGCGAAGCGGCGAGGGATAGAAGGGGAGCAGCCAGATCGCCGTAGCGCCCAGGTCCTGCACGTAGTCCAGCTTCTGCGTGAGTCCGCGGAAATCGCCCACGCCGTCCCCGCTCGAATCGCAGAACGCGCGCACGTGGAGCTGATAAATGATCGCGTCCTTGTACCACTGCGGATGGGATTCGCTCATGGGAACGTGGCTCGTAACCGTTTCTCCAAGATCCGCCGAACGAGTCGCCCAAGCCGCCGGCCGCACTTTGGAGCGGCCTCATTCTACCCTCGATGCCCAACGATCTCAACGGGAATTATTTAGTTTCTCTTGCGGAAGGTGCTCAAATCGTAGGGTGCGTGCTTGCGCGCACGCTTTTACTGCGGAAAAACGCCGCGCGTGCGTGCAAGCACGCACCCTATGTGATGTTTCCACAACGAAAACAACTTAGAACTTATCCCAAAACCTCAATTCGTTGGGGTGGCAGTTGTACTGCCACCCCTGCTATCCGGCGATTCAAGGGGTGGCAGTACA
>JADLEL010000072.1 GCA_020846145.1 Pirellulales bacterium
AGTCGATTGATTGGCGTTGCGGTCGATTTGTTGGTCGGCATCGAGGCAGCGTTCGAGGCGCCGGGCGGTGGTTTCGGGATCGATCGGTCGGCGGTGGAGGGCGGTGTCGAGGAACTGCCGCAGGTCGGCGTCGGCCGCTTCCGCCGCGCCGGCCTGGGCGCGGAGCAAATGGCGATAGAAATCGGCGGCGAATTGGACAATCTGATGGAATCGCCTTCTGCGCAAAGGGGCTTCCTTGCCGGCGGCATCAATGAACTGGGCGACGGTGGGAGCGAAAGCGACGTTGTCGAACGTCCCTTCGGCCAATCGCTGGTAGAGCGTGCCGCGGAAGGTCCATATTTCGGGATCGGTGAGTTGGCCCGCCCGTTCGAGGCTGCCGCCGCTGTAGTGGGCCAATCGCCTGGCTCCGGCCGCATCTTGGGCCAATCCATTTTTCAGAAGAAGATCAGCCACGACCGGCTCTTCGAGCGGCTGGAAGCGGACGAGTTGGCAGCGGGAGCGGATGGTCGGCAGTTGTTTGGCGGGACTGGTGCCGATGAGGATCAGGATCGAGCGCGGGGGCGGCTCTTCGAGGGTTTTCAGCAGGGCGTTCGCGCCTTCGGCTTTTAGATAGTCGGCATCATCGATAATCGCGATTTTCCGCCCGCCCATGAACGGTTTTATGCTAATATCGTGCAATAGCCCTTCCTGCATGCGATGATCGTCATCGCCGATAATCGATTCCAAGAGGATGTTTGCTCTTTCGGCGGGTTTACAGACGAATATCAAGTCGGGATGGGTGCCGGCCTCGACCTGCCGGCAGGAGGGGCAATATCCGCACGGTTCGAAGTCGGTTTCGGGATGGGTTTGACAGAGGAGGGCCTGGGCCATTTTCAGGGCGAAGGCGCGTTTGCCCACGCCCGGCGGCCCGGCGAACAAAAAGCTGCTGGCCAGCCTGCCCCGCACGACCGCCCGGCGAAATTGTTCGACGACGGCGTCTTGTCCGCGGATGCCGTGCCAGGAGGTGGGAAGGGTGGAGGCGTTCATTGTTGTGCAAGGTTGATTTTAGAATAGCGATGTCAGATTGAGTAGGGGCGTAGGGCGGGGTGCGAGGGGATATGGGATAATGAAGATGGTTGGATTGCGATTTTTTCGCTTTCATGGCAGGCATGAGGCCGGGAACCGGGTATAATCGGGATCACAATACGAGGATTAAGGTCATGGCTATCCGCATATTAATCGGTTCGTTCGCGCTATGCTGGGGATTGTTATTGACCGGCGGGATCGCGGGGCAGACCGAAGACGTAACGTTCACGGCAAAATGCGACGGCTCGACGCAGCGTTACGCCGCGGTTTATCCCGCAGGATTTCAAGCCGACCAGGCTTGCGACCTGCTGATCGCCTTGCACGGGCACGGGAGCGATCGCCGGCAGTTCATCGAGGATCCCCGCGACGAATGCCGGGCGGTGCGCGATGCCGCGGCCGCGCGGGGCGCGATTCTGGTTTCGCCCGACTATCGCGCGAAGACCTCTTGGATGGGTCCGAAGGCGGAGGCCGACCTGTTGCAGATCGTCGCGGAGTTGAAATCGCGCCGCAAGATCGGCAGGACGATCCTCTGCGGCGCATCGATGGGCGGATCGTCGTCCTTGACGTTCGCCGCGCTGCATCCCGAACTGCTGCAAGGCGTCGTCGCCCTGAACGGCACGGCCAACCACCTCGAATACGAAAACTTCCAAGACGCGATTCGGAAATCGTTCGGCGGCGCGAAGCAGCAAATCCCCCTGGAATATAAAAAACGCTCCGCCGAATACTGGCCGGAGCGGCTCGCCATGCCGATCGCCTTCACGGCCGGCGGCAAGGACGAGATCGTTCCGCCCGCAAGCGTCGTCCGCCTGGCGGGGGTGCTGAAAAAACTGCAACCGAACGTGCTTCTCGTGCATCGCGAAAACGGCGGCCACGGCACGAACTACGACGATGCCAAGCAGGCGCTCGATTTCGTTTTCGACCGAGCACGGCCGGCAACGGCTTCGCGACCGCCGACTCCTTGAAGGGAATTTGCGGAAGGATTATTCTCGATTGCCGCAACATCGATCGCGCAGAACCGCGGCAATAGGCGCCGCTTGCGGTTCGAGAACCGATGCCACCCGCGGCGAAGGAAAATGCCGCCGCGATGGAGAGGGATCGGATATTCGGATCGGCTCACGCTCCCGCCCGGGCGGCGCGACGGCGGTCGGTTTCCTTGAGCATGATTTTGCGGAGGCGGATTTGCGCGGGGGTAACTTCTACGTACTCGTCCTCGGCGATGTATTCGAGGGCCTCTTCGAGCGTCATTTTTCGCGCCGGCTTGAGCAGGATATTCTCGTCGTGGCCGGTGGCGCGCATGTTCGAGAGTTTCTTCTCCTTAGTCGGATTGACGTTCATGTCCCCCTCGCGGCTGTTTTCGCCCACGATCATGCCCTCATAGACGTCGTCGCCGGGCGAAACGAAAAGCTCCGATCGCTCTTGCAAGCCGTTCAGGCCGTAGGCGACGGCGCGGCCGTTGAACACCGAAACCAACACGCCCGACGCGCGGCCGGGAACCGCGTCGGCCACCGGCTTGTAAGCCTCGAAGCGGTGGTGCATGATGGCCGTGCCTTGCGTGGCGTTCAAAATCCGCGTGCGGAGGCCGATCAATCCGCGGGCGGGAATCGAAAACGTCATGAACGAGTATTCGTTGTGCGTGGTCATTTCGGCCAACATGCCGCGCCGCGGGCCGATCAGTTCCATCACCGGCCCGGAACGGTCGGTAGGCACTTCGATCACCAGCGACTCGTACGGCTCGCACTTCTTGCCGTCGATTTCCTTATAGATGACTTGCGGCTTGCCGATCGACAGTTCGTAGCCTTCGCGGCGCATGATTTCGATCAATATGGAAAGATGCAGCACGCCTCGGCCGGCTACCGAAAACTGCTCGGTGCCGGGGATCGGCTCGATCCGCATGGCGACGTTCTTTTCCAACTCTTTGAGCAACCGCTCGCGGAGGTGCCGGCTGGTCAAGTATTTTCCTTCCCGGCCGCATAAAGGCGAGGTGTTCACGCCGAAAGTCATTTTGAGCGTCGGCTCATCGACCTCGATCCGCGGCATGGCGCGCGGCGTTTGCGGATCGCTGATGGTATCGCCGATTTCGATCCCTTCCAACCCGACCACGGCGCAGATATCGCCGGCATCGACCTCGTGAACTTCCGCGCGGCCCAAATCCTGGAAGAGGAACACCGAAGCCACCTTGGCGGAGGTCTGACGGTCGCCGTCCTGCATGAGGAGCACGCTTTGCCCTTTGCGGAGCGTGCCCGACTGCACCCGGCCGATGGCGATGCGGCCCACGTAGTCCGACCAATCCAACGAGGTTACCATCATCCGCAGCGGTTCGCCCAGCTCGACGTCCGGGCCGGGGATTTTTTCGAGAATCAGGTCCATCAACTCATGCACGTTTTCGCCGGGCGTTTTCGGATCGAACGTGGCGAAACCCAGTTTCGAACTGGCGAAAATGTAAGGGAAATCGGCGAGATGATCGTCCGCGCCCAGTGAGAGGAAGAGGTCCAACACCTCATCGACGACCTCGTGGCAGCGGGCGTCGGGGCGGTCGATCTTGTTGATCACCACGATCGGCCGCACGCCGCAGGCGAAGGCCTTGCTCAGCACGAAGCGGGTTTGCGGCATCGGGCCTTCGGCGGCATCGACCAGCAGCAGCGCGCCGTCGGCCATGCCCACCACGCGCTCGACCTCGCCGCCGAAATCGGCGTGGCCGGGCGTGTCGATGATGTTGATCTTCACTCCCTTGTAGGGAATGGCGATATTCTTGGCGAGGATCGTAATGCCCCGCTCGCGCTCGAGATCGTTCGAGTCGAGAATCTGCTCGCCCACAAGCTGCGTGTCGCGGAACCGCCCGCTCTGGCGCAACATGCAATCGACCAGCGTGGTCTTGCCGTGGTCCACGTGGGCGATGATGGCCAAATTGCGAATGTCGTCGCGACGCATATTATGTTTGAAATTCGATAAAATTGAATCGTCGGATGGAGGGAAACACGTCAGCTTAACATGCGGGGCGGGAAATGGTCAAGAGTCCCCGATAAACGATAAGGGGTTTGACAAGAAGCAAGGTGGGGGGTATCTTATAGAAAGTTTTGACGCAATCAAAGAACGTCGGTTTGGGAGGATTGACATGTTACGGGAATTGAAAATTCGGAATTTCAAGTGCTGGAAAAACACCGGTTCAATTAGAATGGCTCCGATCACTCTGTTTTTCGGGACGAATAGTTCGGGAAAATCCAGTATCGGACAATTTCTGATGATGCTCAAACAAACGGTCGAGTCATCGGATCGAAAGGCCGTATTTTTCCCCGGTGGCAAGAATTCTGCAGTACATCTCGGATCGTATCAAGAGATGGTTTTCCATCGAGATATCGGGAATAACATCCATTTCGATTATGAATGGGATCTATCCGAGAATCTGCAAATAAAAGATCCCGTGCATAAGGAATCCTATATGGGCAACCGCATATCGTTTAGCGCTGAAGTTGGACTGAAAGATAACGGCTCGGAAGACAAAAATGAGAATCCATTGATGCTCGAACATTTCGATTACGCGATGATGAACGAAAACAAGCAAGTGGTTCTCTCCATCGGTATGGGCCGTCAGAGTTCCAGGAAGTCCCAGTACGAAGTCAAATCGAAAGGCTACGAATTAACGCGAAAACAAGGAAGACCATGGAATCCGGGGCCACCGGTTCGCTTTTATGGTTTTCCCGATGAGGTTGTGGCTTATTATCAGAATGCCGATTTTGTTCAATCATTGAACCTGCAACATGAAAAATTGTTTCGTTCGATATGTTACCTTGGTCCGTTGCGTAGCAAGGCTGAACGGTTATATTCCTGGACGGGCAACGAACCCGAAAGCGTGGGATACTCGGGCGAAAATACCATCGCCGCCATTCTCGCGGCACGGAAGAGAAGAATCGGCCTTGGCTATCGGCGCCCGGTGCAACCATTCGAAAAAATCATTGCAAGCAAACTCAAGGAAATGGGACTAATCGAAGAATTCAAAGTTAAGTCCATTTCAGATGAAAGACACGAGTATGAAGTAAAATTACGTACGAAGGGATCGCCTGATTGGGTGGATCTGCCCGACGTGGGCTTTGGCATTTCTCAAGTGCTTCCAGTCCTCGTTCAATGTTTCTATGCGCCGAAGAATTCGGTAATTATCATGGAACAACCCGAGATACATCTGCATCCGAGTGCCCAATCAGCCCTCGCGGATGTGATGATCGATGCAATCAAGGCAAGGGAGGATGGGGAGGACAGGAATATCCAACTCGTCGTGGAGACGCACTCCGAACATTTCTTGAGGCGGTTGCAAAGGCGAATCGCCGAAAGCGAGGCTAACGGCATTCTTTCTCGGACCGATGTTTCTGCCTATCATTCCGATGTTACCACGATGCCCGCAAAACTCGATGAGTTGAAGATAGACCTATTCGGCGCTATCGAAAACTGGCCCGATAATTTTTTCGGGGATGAGATGAAGGATATTCTCGAGCAATCGAAGTCGGCAATGCGCGCCCGTAGCAAAAGTACGGCGTCGAGGGAGGAAACGATTGATGGCTAGGCTTCCGAAAAAGTGCCTCGTTGATACCAATGTGCCGGTAACCGCAAACAAAGCAACTAATCCTTCTTCGATACCAGATGAACTTGTCGATTGCGTGAATAATTGCCTTGAAGCAATCGAACATGTCGTATCGAAACGAGGATTGGTGATCGATTCTGGGGATGAGATTTTCGACGAATATCGCAAAAATCTTAGTTTGAAAGGACAGCCTGGACCGGGAGATCGATTTATAAAATGGGTGCATGATAACCGTTGGAATCTTCCCAAGGAAAATCGCGTTTCAATCACAAAAAGGGGCGATAGTTACCTCGAATTTCCTTCCCACGGAAAGCTCAGCAGTTTCGATCCTTCCGACAGAAAGTTCATCGCGGTCGCAAATGCGCATCCCCATAAGCCCCCAATACTTCAGGCTACGGACAGTAAATGGTGGGAGTACAAAGACGCTTTAGTCAGCGTAGGAATTCAAGTCCGATTTCTTTGTAAATCGTACATAAAAAAGAAATTTGAAAAGAAGACGAGAACATAGATTGCCATATAATTCCGTTACTGCCGCGAGCGGGAAAGACGGTCTCCACGATCATCCGGCGGGTTTGTAAGCCTCCACGGGGATCCGCTATCTGGTGCGGATAATATTGACGATTACATCCGATTGTCTGCATCGGCTTTACCTAAGCAGAACTTACGGGGCTGAAGCATAACCTACGGCGCTACGGCACCACGGCCAGAATCTCGTCTTCGCGCATGATGAGCAGGGAATCGCCGTTCACGCGGACTTCGGTGCCGGCGTAGCGGTCGAAGAGTACGCGGTCGCCTTCGCTGAGTTGATGGGCGGCACGCGCGCCGCCGGGCAGCAGCCGGCCGTCGCCCAGCGAGAGGACGCGGCCTTGGCGCGGTTTTTCCTTGGCCGCGTCGGGCAGCACGATGCCGCCCGCGGTTACTTCCTCGGCCTCCAGCCGTTTGACAACGATGTTTTCGCCAATCGGCACGATCTTCATCGGTGAATCTCCGAAACTAGTTACGCCGGAGCGACTTGTCGCCCGGCCTGAAGAGCAATCTACTATTTTCTCACGAATGGAGTTGTGCTACAAGGGACGGCGGATAGTACCTATGGGTGGCGAGGTCAAAGGGATTCCTCTTGACTTTTCTTCCCCCTCTCTCTGGAATTCACCGTTTTTTTCGCGAACCGATGGGCCTTAACCGGGATTATTCATAAACATCGTAGATGCGGCATCCTGCCGCATTTTAGGCAAAAGCGGCAAGATGCCGCTTCTACAAATCGCTTTTATGAATAATACGGCCTATTGACGCGATCAACCAGAATGTTTATTATGAACATATATTACCATATATTGGCACTTTCCGAAAGGAACCATGCTTTTGGCCGACAACCGCTTTTCCAGTCTGAAGTGGGGTAAGGTGGACCTCAAATCCTGTCCGTCCGTCACGGTTCCGCCGCCGGGGCCGAAATCGCAGGACTACCATCGGCGCTGCACGAAGTATTTCAAGGGCCTGAGCGGCCAGGTCAAGCTTTTTCCCGTGGCGTTCGAGTCGGGCGCGGGCTGCGTGCTGGTCGATGTGGACGGCAATCGCTACATCGATTTCTCGTCGGGCATCTATGTAACCACGCTCGGCCACTGCCATCCTAAGGTCAGCGAGGCGGTGGCGAAATACGCCGGCCAGTTGATGAACGCCCACGATTTCACCACGCCCATCAAGACGCTGCTGGTCGAAAAACTCGCCGCCGTGATGCCCGGCGATTTCCGCGGATTCCAGTTCTACGACGCGGGCACGGCGGCCGTCGAGGCGGGAATGCGCGTGCTCCGCGCGGCGACGGGGCGCAACGAAATGCTGAGTTGCTTCAACGACTTTCACGGCAAGACCTACGGGGCCGTGTCGCTCGCGCAGATTCGCTCGCCGGTTTACGGGCGGGTGCGGATGCCCGGCGCGCACATGCTGCCCCGCCCCGACGCTTACCATCCCCTCTGGACCAAGCCCGACGGCGCGATCGACACCGATAAGTACATCGACTTCTACGACGAGTACATTCTGAAAGGCACCGTGGGCGACGTGGCGGGTTTTATTTTGGAGCCGATCCAAGGCTGGGCCGGCTCGGTCATGCCGCCCGACGATTTCTTTCCCAAGCTCCGCAAGTATTGCGATGAGAAAAAACTGCTGCTCATGGCCGACGAGGTGCTGACCAGTTGGGGACGCACCGGCAAATGGCTCTGCATGGAGCATTGGGGCGTGGTGCCCGACGTCGTTTCGATCGGCAAGGGGTTCGGCAACGGTTTCCCGGTAACGTGCGTCGCCGTGCGCGAGCCGTTCAAGGAGTGTTTCGAAAAAATTTCGGCCTCGAGCAGCTACGGCGGGAATCCGATGGCCTGTGCGGCCGCGCTGGCCTCGACCGAAGTGATCGAGGAGGAGAACTTGCTCGATCATGCCCTGCATCTCGGCGAAATCGCCCAACAGCGGATGGAGCGGATGAAGGCCGAACATCCGATCGTGGGCGACGTGCGCGCGAAAGGGTGCCTGATGGGCATCGAGTTGGTCAAGGACCGGGCCACGAAAACTCCCTTCGACAATGCCGGTGAACTGGTCTATCAAAAGGCATTCCGCAAGGGTCTGGCCTGGATTCCGGCCGGACATATCTTGCGGATGAGCCCGCCGATCGTGATGGACAACGATACGCTGCTCAAGGGATTGGATATCATCGACGAAGCCATCGGCGAAACGGAAAGGGAACTGGAACCGTAGGTTCCGCCTACCGGGCGGTATAGAAGTTGGCGCAGCAGTTGCACTGCTGCGCCTAGAAGGGATGGCAGTCCAACTGCCATCCCAACAATCCGAGTAGAAATATGAAACGCATTGCCTTCGGGATCATCGGTTGCGGCCTGATGGGACGCGAGTTCGCCAGCGCCGCCGCGCGCTGGTGCCACCTGCCGGAGATGGACGTGCGGCCGGAGATCGTGGCAATCTGCGATACCGATCCGCGGCTGTTTCCCTGGTACGCCGGGAATTTTTCTTCGATCCGGCAAATGACGCGGGATTACCGTGAACTACTGAAAAATCCCGAAGTCGAGGCGGTGTACTGCGCCGTGCCGCACAATCTGCACCGCGAGGTTTATTGTGCGACCCTAGAGGCCGGCAAGCATCTGATGGGCGAAAAACCCTTCGGCATCGACCGCGACGCGAACGCGGCGATCCTTGCTTGCATGGCGAAGCATCCGAACGCCTTCGTGCGCTGTTCGTCCGAATTTCCGTTCTATCCGGCTGTGCAGAAGATCGGCCGCATGATCGAAGCCGGCGAGTTCGGGCGGATCATCGAGGTCAATGCCGGTTTCCTTCATTCGAGCGATCTCGATCCGCAAAAACCGCTGAATTGGAAACGGATGGTCGAAATCAACGGCGAATACGGCTGCCTGGGCGACCTCGGCATGCACGTTTGCCACGTGCCGTTCCGCGCCGGTTGGATTCCACGAACCGTCCGCGCAGTGCTGTCGAACCTCGTCCCGCGGCGGCCCGACGGCAAGGGCGGAATCGCGCCCTGCGAAACTTGGGATAACGCCACGCTGCTGTGCGACGCCGTCGATTCGCGCACGGGCGATAACTTTCCCATGATTCTCAAGACGCAGCGCATCGCCCCCGGCGAAAAGGATACCTGGTATCTCGAAATCCTCGGCATGAAGTCCTCGGCACGCTTCTCGACGAAAAATCCCAAGCGGCTCGAAGTATTGAACTATAACGGCGGCGAGCAGATTTGGGGACAGATCGACGTCGGCCAAGATACCGCTTTCAAAAGCATCACCGGCGGAATCTTCGCGTTCGGCTTTTCCGACTCGATTCTGCAAATGTGGGCGGCGTTCCTGCACGAATTGCGGCACGGCAGGCCGCCCTCGCAATTTGCCGGCTGCGTTACCCCGGAGGAAACCGCCTTAAGCCATCGGCTCTTTACCGCGGCGTTGGAGTCGCAGCGATCGGGGACCACCGTCGGTGTCTGAGGGATTGCTTGCGATTTTTATATGCGTTCACATCCCGGTCGGGGACTGGTCCATTTTTCGGCGGGATAGCGTATTTTGCGGAAAAACGGTAGGCCGAAAACATGGACCTGTCCCCTTCCCGCGGCGCGAGGGGGACAGTCCCATTTTCGCGGCGATTAAGCACTTTTAGAGCACCATCATCTTTTGCGCCGCGAAAATCGGGACAGTCCCCTG
>JADLEL010000073.1 GCA_020846145.1 Pirellulales bacterium
ACATGGACCTGTCCCCTTCCCGCGGCGCGAGGGGGACAGTCCCATTTTCGCGGCGATTAAGCACTTTTACGGCACCATCATCTTTTGCGCCGCGAAAATCGGGACAGTCCCCTGTGAACGGTTACGATTGATTTATATTCGTTCGACGAGAAAAAGTAAAGCACTAAGATTATAATCATAGTAATGTTAGTATAATCATTTTTTTCCTATCGTCATTATTTCGAGGATTACTTAACCGGAAAAACCGTTACCGTGGTCTGGGTGGGAAGGTGGTCGCCAGAAGGACTGCAAAGTTTTGCAAATCAGGAGAATACGCATGCCTGTCTCTAGCGAACCGCGACCACTGGTCGCGGCTTTGCAACGTGCCCACCCGGCTGAATGCACCAGTGATTTTTGTTACAATCGAGACTTGCATGAGTAGTCTGGTGATGCTTCGGCATAATAAAAGGCGTTATGCTGAAGCATAACCTACTCCCCTCCAATCGCATTGGGAATGAGCTTCCCATTGCGCATAACAAAAGGCGTTATGCTGAAGCATTACCTACTCGTTGAACCGTTTCCCATTACCGAACTCCAGGAGTCGAGCCGCATCATGACAATTTTTCGAACAACCTTTTTCGCAGCGTTCGCGACCCTTTCCGCGATTCTCTTTGCAGGCCATGCGGCGGCTCAAACTCCGGCGCAGCAACCGCCGAAAGAGAATCCGATTTTCGCGCCCATCGCCGACGATCCCCGGCTGCCGCGCGTATTGTTGATCGGGGACTCGATTTCGATGGGCTACACCTTGCCGGTGCGCGAGTTGCTAAAGGGGAAAGCGAACGTCCACCGTCCGGCCGAGAATTGCGGACCGACGTCGCGAGGCGTGCAAAACCTCGACGCCTGGCTGGGCGATAAACCCTGGAACGCGATCCACTTCAATTTCGGCCTGCACGATCTCAAATTGATCGACGGGAAGCACCAGGTGCCGTTGGCGGATTACGAGAAGAATCTGCGGGAGATCGTCAAGCGATTGAAAGGGGCGGGGGCCAAGCTGATCTGGTGCGCGACGACGCCCGTGCCGAAAAAAAATAGCCCGCCGCGCCGCAACGAGGACGTGCCGGCCTACAACGCCGCGGCGAAAAAAATCATGGAGGAGAACGGCATCCCCCTCGACGACCTTTACGCGTTCGCGCTGCCGCGGATCGAGAAGATCCAGCGGCCCGACAACGTCCATTTCACCGCGAGCGGCTCGAAGGTTCTCGCCAAGCAGGTGGCGAAAACGATTATCGAGGCGTTGGAAACTTCCGCCGACGCCAACGGCGTTTCTCTCGTGCCTGCGCCCGCCGCTTTGAAGTTTCGCGAGGGATCGTTCGAGTTGAACGCGAAGACGTTCATCGCGGCATCGCCGGGCACGGAGGCCGAAGCCGAGCGGTTGGCGGCCGCGCTGCGGGTTTCCACCGGCTTGCCGCTGCCCGTGAAGCAGGAAAAGGCCGCGGCCGATTGCATCGCGCTCGAATTGGACAAGCCACTTGAAGCCACGCTGGGCTTGGAAGGCTACCGGCTTTCGGTCGCGCCTTCCGGGGTTGCGATTCAAGCGGCGGGTGAGGCGGGCTTGTTCTACGGGGGAATCACCTTTCGGCAACTCCTGCCGCCCGAAGCCTTCGGCAAGTCGGCGGCGAAGGACGTCGCGTGGAAGGCGCCTTGCGTGGAAATCGCCGACGCGCCGCGGTTCGTCTGGCGGGGATTGCTGATCGACATGGCGCGGCATTACCAGCCGTTGGAGTTCATCAAAAAACTGGTCGATGCGATGGCCATGCAGAAGATGAACGTGCTGCAAATCCATTTGACCGACGATCAAGGCTGGCGGATCGAGATCAAGAAGTACCCGCGATTGACCGAAGTCGGCTCGATCCGCAAGGAATCGCCGCTGCGCGAGGACCGGAACCGCGGCGACGGCAAGCAATACGGGCCGTTTTTCTACACGCAGGAGCAGCTTCGGGACCTGGTGGCGTACGCCCAAGCGCGGCACGTTACGATATTGCCGGAGATCGAAATGCCCGGCCACGCGGTGGGGGCGCTGGCGAGTTACCCGGAGTATTCCTGCACGGGCGGCCCCTTCGAGACGAAAACGCGCTGGGCAATTCACGAAGACATCTTTTGCGTCGGCAACGAGAAGACGGTGGAATTTTTGAAGGATGTTTTGAGCGAGGCGATCGAGATTTTTCCTAGCGAATTTATTCACATCGGCGGCGACGAGGCCCCCCGCGTGCGCTGGCGGAATTGCCCTAAATGCCAGGCGCTCATCAAGGAAAAAGGGCTGAAGAACGAAGCGCAGTTGCAAACCTATCTCAATCGCCGGATCGAGGAATTTTTAATTAGCAAGGGCCGGCGGCTCCTCGGTTGGGACGAGATCCTCGAAGGGGGCCTGACGCCCGGCGCGACGGTCATGTCGTGGCGCGGGATGAACGGCGGCATCGCGGCCGCGAATGCCGGCCACGACGTGGTGATGTCGCCCACCAAACCCTGCTACCTCGATTTTTCGCAATCGCGCGCGCCGGGCGAGCCGCACGCCATCGGCGGCTACAATCCGCTTGACAGCGTTTACGCTTTCGAGCCGGTGCCGCCGAATCTGCCCGAAGCGAAGCGCAAGCACATTCTCGGCACGCAAGGCAACCTGTGGGGCGAATTTCTGGTTACGCCGGGAGACGTGGAATACTTCGGCTTTCCCCGCGCGGCGGCGCTGGCCGAGGTGGCCTGGTCGCCCGCAAAAGACCGGAACTTCGCGAATTTTCACGGTCGGCTCGAGCGGCACTTGAAGCGGCTCGACCAGATTCCGATCGGCTATCGCAAACTCGATCCGCTGCCTCAGGGCAACGGCGAGCCGAAAAAATAGAAAATTTTTCAGGCCGCCATGTCGATGCCCGCGGCGTCGGGATTGGCATGGATTAGGGCGAATTTTTGCAGCCAGTCCAATTTGCGCATGGCGGGGGCGAGTTTCGGCAGATTTTCGCCCTCGGGCTTGTCGCCGATTTGCTGCTGTGCCTTGCGCAACATGTCGCCGAAAAGCTGCACGAGGTTCACCGATTCATCGGCGGGCAGGCCCTGGCTTTCGAGTTCGGTGCGAATCGAGGACAGTTCTTGAAAATCCTGGTCGGAAATTGCGCCCGCGTCGCGCAGTTTCGTAATCATATTCGAGAAATCCTCGGGCGTGATGTCGGTTACGTCGTATCGCCTGAGGATATCGGTCATCGCGGCCCGCGATGCGGCGGAAGGCTGGGCCGCGGCATCGCCCGGCTTGAGGATTTTCAGCAGCGATCCCGCGGCTTGCTCCGCTTTTTTGGCGCCGAGTTTCGCGGCATCGGTAAAGCCGTTCAATACGTTGCTGATTTGCATCTTCGGTTTCCTGGAGTTGGACAAGTTTGCAGGCAGTCGCACGATTCGCTAGACAGGTGAACTTGTTGGGATGGCAGTTGCACTGCCATCCCGGGGCGACAGTACAACCGCCGCCCCAACGAGGACCTGTCTTCCGAGGAGAAAATCTCCCTTGCCCGCCGGATGCAATTCCGATGCCGCCTCCGGGGCAAAATCTTGCGAATTGCCGAAAGTTCCTCTCCCGCAAGAAGTTCCAGCAATACAAAAGACCGCGGCGGATTGGCGGTGGAGGGAAGCGTTTCGGCGGAATCGGCAAGTTCCGCCGCTGCTGCGGTGAATTTTGCCGATCGATAAAGCGTGAATTCTCGTTCCCATGCTCCGCGTGGGAACGCACTTGGGAGGACGCTCCCGCGTCCGAGCGCGATCGCAAGACTTGAAAATGGTTCGCGACACTCCGACGCCGGAGCATAGGTGAAATTGCGTTCCCACGCAGAGCATGGGAACGAGGATATTCCCGCACCCCGCGAACCGCGACCAATGGTCGCGGCTTTCCAACTGCGCACCGCGACCAATGGTCGCGGCTTTCCAACCGCGAACCGCGACCAATGGTCGCGGCTTTCCAACATGTTCTTGCAGAGTTCCTCTTCCTGGGCTTGTCGAAAAGGCTACTGCATGATAACTTGTTTGATGGATTTTTTTACCGGCCAACGATAAAAACTTTACTGCTTAATGAATCATGCTTTGGACCCAGACTCTCATTCCGACGATGAAAGAAACGCCCGAGGGGGCGGAAATTCCCAGCCATATCCTCATGCTTCGCGCGGGCATGATTAGCCAGGTGATGGCCGGGGCGTATGCCTATCTGCCGCTGGGGCTTCGTTCGTTGAGAAAGGCGGAACGCATCGTCCGCGAGGAGATGGACGCCGCCGGGGCCGTCGAATTGGCCCTGCCCGCCATGTCGCCGCTTTCGCTCTGGGAACAGACCGGGCGGGTTTCCGCCTTCGGCAACGTGCTGGTGCAGACCACGCTCCAGCGGAAGGACCGCAAGGTGCCGGTCGTCTTCGGGCCGACGCACGAGGAGATCATCACCGATTTCGTCGCCCACCATATATCCAGCTACCGGCAGATGCCGATCACGCTCTACCAGATCACTTCGAAATTCCGCAACGAGGAGCGGCCGCGGTTCGGCGTGCTGCGGACGAGCGAATTTTTGATGAAGGACGCCTACAGCTTCGACGCCACGCTGGAATCGCTCAACCGCAGCTACGACAAGATGTACGACGCGTACTGCAAGATTTTCACGCGCTGCGGCGTGAATTATCTGGCGGTCGAGGCCGAGAGCGGGCCGATCGGCGGCGACGCCAGCCACGAGTTCATGGCCCCGGCCGAGAACGGCGAGGATTCGATCTTGCACTGCAAGGATTGCGGCTACGCGGCGAACCAGGAGAAGGCCGAGATCGGTGCGCGCGATTGCGTCGCGCCCGACGTGGAGCTGAAGCCGCTCACGAAGCTCGATACGCCGGGCGCTTCGACCATCGAGCAGGTGAGCAAGTTCCTCAAGTGCAAACCGCAGAAGCTCATCAAGACCTTGATCTACCTGGCCGACGGCAAGCCGATCGCGGTGCTGGTGCGCGGCGATCACGACGCCAACGAGGGCAAAATCCGCCGGGCTTGTAAAATCGAAAAGCTCGAACTCGCGCCGCCGGAGGTCATCGAAAAGGTTACCGGCGCGCCGGTGGGTTTCGCCGGGCCGGTGGGCATGAAGGAAAAGATTCCGATCTACGCCGACCGCGACGTGCAGTGCATCGTCAACGGCGTAACCGGCGCGAATGCCGCCGACGCGCACGTGGTCAACGTGAATTTGCGGCGCGATTTTATGCCGGACCTGTTCGCCGATCTCAGGAACGCGCTAGACGGCGACCCCTGCCCGCGCTGCAGCAGCATTTTGGCCATGCGGCACGCGATCGAGATCGGCCACGTCTTCAAGCTGGGCACGAAATACACCGACGCCCTGAACGCCAAGTACGCCGACGCCGACGAGCAGCTCAAGCCGATCATCATGGGCTGCTACGGCATCGGCGTGAATCGGATTCTCGCCTCGCTCATCGAGACCTCGCACGACGCCGACGGCATCGTCTGGCCGATGACGCTCGCGCCCTACGAAGTGGTCCTGACCGTGGTGAAAGTGCCCGACGAGCCTTCGATGGCCGCGGCCAAGAAACTTTACGGCGAATTGGCCGCCGCCGGCATCGACGTGCTGTTGGACGACCGCGACTGCCGCGCCGGCGTGAAGTTCAAGGACGCCGACCTGATCGGCATTCCGCTCAGGATCGTGATCGGCGAGCGCGGCCTGAAGGAAGGCAAGTTCGAGGCCAAATGGCGCTGGGAAAAAGCCGCCGAAATGCTGCCCGTCGAAGGCGCGGGCGATGCGATCGCCAAATGGGTGCAGGAAGAGCGGAAGGAGAATGCGCGGTTTGGGAATCGAAGGGATGCATTATAATATCTATTGGTGGAAGTGTTGAATAATTGCGAATGCTAGACGGTCGGAAATGAAAATATTATGGATAAAACTCGCGCTCCGCGCAATCGAACTTTAACCATCGACGAACGAGACGCCCTACGTTATCGGCCTCGATTGAAGCAAATATCAAGGCCGATTTCGCTGCCAGAGATAATCGACTCCACTATTCACCAAGACCTCTTTTCGTTAATTGAGTGGTTGCCGAAACATTCCGTGGATTTGCTCTTTGCCGATCCGCCTTACAACCTGACGAAATCGTTCAACGGAAAAACGTTCAACGAAACCGATCCCGATACCTACGAGCGATGGCTGGATAGTTGGCTCGGTCCGCTGACCGAGATACTCAAGCCGACGGCGTCGGTTTATGTATGCGGCGATTGGCGATCTTCGGCGGCCATCCAGCGAGTTTTGGAGCGGCATTTCTTTTTGCGCAACCGCATCGTTTGGGAGCGTGAGAAGGGGCGCGGTGCGAAATCCAACTGGAAAAACTGTTGCGAAGATATCTGGTACTCCACCGTATCCAACGATTATACGTTTGACTTGGAATCCGTGATGATTAAGCGGCGGGTTCTCGCCCCTTACCGGCATTCCGGCGGAATGCCCAAAGACTGGGAAGAATCGGAAGAAGGCCGGTTTCGGATTACCCATCCCTCGAATATCTGGACCGACATCACCGTGCCCTTCTGGTCGATGCCGGAAAACACCGATCATCCCACGCAAAAGCCGGAAAAACTTCTGGCAAAGATCATCTTGGCCAGCTCGAGGGAAGGCGATGTGGTATTCGATCCCTTTTCCGGCTCGGGCACGGCTTCGGTGGCGGCGAAAAAGCTCGGACGTCGGTACATCGGCGTCGAAATCGACGAGACTTATTGCCTTTTAATCGAAAAGCGGCTCGAAATGGCCGGCAAGGATCGTTCGATTCAAGGTTACTCCGAGGGCGTGTTTTGGGAGCGAAATACGCTAGCATATCAGAATAAAATGCAAGCCGAAGAAGAACACCCCGAAGCCCAAATCCTGCTCTTCTAAACAATCCAAAAGAAGGAATTCATGCGAAGCCGAATATTTTCTGCAAATGGGCATGAGAAAATCGCCGCAGCGATCACGGCGTATCTCAACGGACGCGATAATATCCTTTCGGCGGCAACCTCGCAAAGTCCGCGCGCGACGGGCGATGCGATACAAGGAATTTTAAGCCGCGAATTTCCCAAGTTCATCGAAGAATGGTGTTCCGCTTATTCCGCCGAATTCGCCCGCCGGGCGATGGCGGATTTGGCATTTTCCGATAAGGACGATTTTTATTACGTCGTCGATGTCAAAACGCACCGCGAGGATACGAAATTCAATATGCCCAACCTGACCTCGGTGGAAAGATTGACTCGATTTTATGAGGACGATAAGAATTATTTCGTGGTTCTGCTCGTGAAATATCTCGTCGAGGGATTGCGTGTCGTAGTTTCCGAAACGAAGTTTCTTCCGATAGAGTTCCTGGATTGGGATTGCTTGACCATTGGCGCCTTGGGCTGGGGACAAATTCAGATTGCCAATTCCAATCGAATCGCCACTAATATCGGGTATTCACGAAAAAAGTGGATGCTTGAATTGTGCGACGCCGTATTGGAATTCTATCCCCGCGAAATCGACAAAATCACCGAACGAATTTCGCACTTCGAGTCGATCCGCGAGTTCTGGCTTGCAAAAACCGATGAATGACCTGCTCGAAGAAAACTCACTCTACAGGATATTTCCGAAACGATTGCTTTGCCGATAACTATGCAGTTAGTCTCTCGACGGTAATCCTGATTTTAGGGAAGTACCGTCATCCCTCCAATCCTACAGCATTCCTTACCAGGTGAATCCCGCGGCGCAGGTCAAGCCGACGAGATCGGTGTCGCCGATGCCGGCGGAGGAAAACGAATTGGTGGTGAGGTTTCCGATCGTGCCGCCGAAGCCCGCGCCGCCGGTCGGCGGGCCCATGAAGTTCCAGTGCTGCCATTCCAGCGCGGAGCGGAAGAACGCCGTAGCGGGCACGCAGGCCAGGCGATACTCCCATTGCAGGCCGAATTGCAACTCGAAGATTTCCATTTCCGCGTCGGCGTTGTTGCGCATTACCGTGGCTGCGCCGACGAGCGGGGCGCTGGGCGACGAGGCGACCGCGCCGTAAACGCGGCCGTAGCTGTCGGAATGGCCGTAGGCGGCCGTGCCGCGGCAGCCGGCGAACAGCGAGAACGGCGAGGAACCGAGTTGGCGGCGGGCCGTGAGCGAGCCGGTGAAGCCGTTCCCGTTGAAGGAGCATCCGTTCGCGAGCGTAAGGTTGACGAAATTGCCCGTCGTGAACACGCCGAACGCCGCGACGGCGGAATCGACGTCGAGCGAAGCATGGCGGCCGCCGGCGGTAACGTCGAATTTCCACGCTCCGAGGGAGAAACTGCGCACGCCCTCGAGATCGATGGTATAGAGTTTCGCGCTATTGGAGCTTAAGAACGTGGCGAAGTTCGGCTGCGGGGTGGTGCCGGGAGTCAGTTCGGGGAACGGCGAATCCGCGTCGGTGAGGGTCCAATAACGGGCGACGACGGCCCATTTTTCGCCGAATTGCCGGCCGAGGACCAATCGCGGCGCGACGGCGTAGTCGAACAATCCGCTCTGGTCGGTGATCGACATATCCGTGCCCGGCGTGGTGCTGTCGTTGAACGACATCGTAATGCGACCGCCGGTCCGCACGCGGGCCGAAAGGAACGAGACGTCGGTTTCCGCGATCCAATGCGCGCACTCGCGGCCGCGGCAATCGCCGTTCGCCGCCGAAGGGGCGTAGGAAAATTGCAAATCCCGCGCGGGGGAGCTGCTTGCCGTGGCCAGCCCGGCCGCGGCCTCGTCTTTCGGCGCGGCATTGCCTTCTTCCGCACGAATTGCGCAAGGCAGCGCGGCTGCTTGCAGAACCAAAGCCGCCAACAGAACCAATCCCTTGCAGTACATACGAAATCCCTTTCGTTTACGAGGCAAGTTATGATGCGTTATTATCCGAACGGCGCGCATGCCGGATGCAAACCGGCCGCATTCGGAGTCGATGCGCCTTCGCAATTCTTCATGGAGAACATCGGGCGGGCCGCGGTCCGCCAGCCAGAATATCTGGCATCCGAGACACAATCGCTACAACCGTTAAAGTCGCATGACCTAGCCGTGCAGAGGTCGAGAAACGAGGCTCATCCGGACAAAGCGTACCCCATGATTTGGTTTGCCGGGAATTTCAAGGAATGAATCGCAAGGAGCAATGGAATTGCGTTATCGAGCGCGGATTTCCTCGATATCGGGCCGAAGGCCCAGCCGTTCGCCCAGCCCTGGGTAACGCCCAGGGGAACGAGGCCCCGCCGCGTTAATTCCAGGCCCATCGGGCCGGCCGATCTCCTTCGAGAAGGCGAACGATTGGCCCGTTGGGCCGACGCGAAAATGTTATGTGGCGCCGTTTTCCCCAGGCGTTGCCTGGGGCTGGGCGAACTGCCGGCCCTTTGGGCCGCCGCGACCACTGGTCGCGGCTTTCCAATGCGTCCTCCCGTGAAAAAATGACTTGGCAGGCCACCTGAAATGACAGGCAAGAACGTCTATCCCCCCGACTTTGCATGGCTCCTGCATTATTTCGCCGCCCCGCCCGGCAGACTCAAGAGCAGTTCCAACGCCAGCAGCATTTGGCACGCGGCGGCGGGGTATTGCCGGAGAGAGGAGTAGCCGGCGCAGAGGGCCGATTCGGCGGCCGCGCGGTAGCGCGCTTCGGGACGAAGCCGATGCAGCCGCAGCAGCAGCATCGCCGCCATGCCGTTGCCGCTGGGCGTGGGGCTATCGACGAATTCCTTCTTGCGGACCAAAAGCGGCTCGTGATCGTCGGCGGTGAAGAAGAATCCGCCGCGCTTAGCGTCGGCGAAATGATTCAGGACGATTTCGGCGAGTTCGACGGCCCGGTCCAGCCAAGTTCCTTCCCCGCCCGTTTCGTGAAGCGTAAGCAGGGCATTTCCCAGATTGGCGTAATCGTCGAGAAAGGCGTTCCCTTTCGCCCGGCCGCGGCGGGCGCAGTGCAGCAGGCGGCCGTCTTCGCGGCGGAGATGTTTCCAGAGATAATTCGCCGCCAGTTCGGCCGCTCCGCGATAGCGCGGCTCCCGCAGAACGGCTCCCGCCCGGGCGAAGGCGTCGATCGCCAATCCGTTCCAATTCACGAGGATTTTATCGTCGAGTCCCGGCGGGATTCGCATTTCGCGGACAACGAGCAGTTTCGCGCGGCTCTGAGCGAGTTCGGTTTCCAATTGGCCGGGGTCCCGGCCGAGCAGCTTCGCATCTTGTTCGATGGGCCGGGAGAGGTTGAGGATGTTGCAGCCCTCGAAATTGCCGACGTCGGTTACGTCGTAAACGCGGCAGAACGCGGCGGCGGCGGTTTCGCCCAACACGGCGGCGATTTCGCCGGGCGTCCAGACGTAAAATTTGCCTTCCTCGCCCTCGCTGTCGGCGTCCTCTGCGCTGTAGAAGCCGCCTTCCGGGTCGGTCATGTCGCGGAGCAGGTAATCGAGCGTACCGCGGACCGCCTGGGCATAGAGCGGAAGTTTCGTCGCTGCCCAAGCATCGAGATAACAGCCCGCCAGCAGGGCGTTGTCGTAGAGCATTTTCTCGAAGTGCGGCACGAGCCAGCGGGCGTCGGTACTGTAGCGATGAAAGCCGCCGCCGAGTTGGTCGTACAACCCGCCCCGCGCCATGCGGTCGAGCGTGAGGGTTACGGCGTGGAGCAGGTTTTCGTCGCCCGAATGCTGCCAACGGTTCAAGAGCAGTTTCAGCGCGATCGGCTGGGGAAACTTCGGGGCCGGGCCGAAGCCGCCGAATTGCGGATCGAACGAACGCATCAACGACTCTTCGGCCGCTTCGAGCAAGCGGTCGAGCGGTTCGACCGCGGCGTGCGCTTCGACCGCTTCATTCTGCCGTAAAATCCGTGCGATTTTCGCGGCCTGTTCGACCATCTCCGGCCGCCGCGATTGCCACGCCTCGGCCACCGCGCGCAGCACCTGCCCGAAGCCGGGCATGCCCTGCCGCGGCGCGGGCGGCCAGTACGTGCCGCCGTAAAACGGCTCCAAGTCGGGCGTGAGGAAGACCGACATCGGCCAGCCCCCCCGGCCGCACATCAAGTGCACCGACTCCATGTAGATTTGGTCGAGGTCGGGCCGCTCCTCCCGATCGACCTTGATGTTCACGAAATGCTCGTTCAGAAAGTCGGCAATGCCCTCGTCGGTAAAACTCTCGTGCGCCATCACGTGGCACCAATGGCACGCCGAATAACCGATCGAGAGAAAGATCGGCTTGTCCTCGCGCTTCGCTTTTTGCAACGCCGCCTCGTCCCACGGTTTCCAGGCCACCGGATTCGCCGCGTGTTGCTGCAAATAAGGACTCAGTTCGCCGGAAAGTCGGTTGGTCATCGGCAGGGGATAGGGGATGGGGGATAGGGGATAGGGGATAGGGGATAGTATCGCGCTGAAAATATCTGGCTGAGATTAAGAACTTTATGCAGCCAACCGACAATAGACAACCGCCAAACGATCCCTGTCCCCCGCTCCCTATCCCCTAGCGCGGGCTACGCCCGCAATCCAAGAGATTAACAATTGGGGATTGGGGATTAGTGAACGACAAGTGCCTAACATGCGTGCAAATCTCGCAGAAACCTCAACCGAAGACTCTATCCCCTATCCCCTATCCTCTATTCCCTATCCCTTTCAAAAAGAATTATCCTTCGCGGGAAATTTTCCCGCGCGCACTTCGTCGCGGTAAGTGGCCACCGCTTGAGTGATGGTGGATTTCAGATCGGCGTAAGCCTTGGCGTGGCGCGGAACGTAGCCGGTGTTGAGGCCCAAGAGATCGTGAAAAACGAGAATCTGCCCATCGCATTCGGCGCCGGCACCGATGCCGATCGTCGGTATTTTTACCATTTGCGTAATCTTGGCGGCGATTTCGGCGGGAATGCATTCAAGGACGAGCGAGAATGCCCCCGATTGCTCGGCTGCGCGGGCATCGGCCAGGAGTTGCTTTTCATCGGTTTGGACGCGATAACCGCCCATCTGGTGGATGCTCTGCGGCCGCAACCCGCAATGGGCCATTACGGGAATGCCCGCCGAAACGAGGGCCTCGATCACTTCGGCCTGCTCCGCGCCCCCTTCCAATTTCACCGCTTGGCAGCGGGTTTCCTTCAAAATTCGGCCGGCGTTTTCAATCGCCTTGTAAATCCCTAAATGGAAGCTGGGAAAGGGCATATCGACGACGAGCAGAGCCCGGCGCACCGCGCGGCCCACCATTTCGGCATGGTAGATCATCTCCTCCAAGGTAACCGGCAGGGTGGTGGAATGGCCCTGCACGACCATCGAAAGGCTATCGCCTATCAAAATTCCTTCCACGCCGGCGGCATCGACTAGACTTGCCTGCGAATAATCGTAGGCCGTCAGCATGGTAATCTTCCGGCCATCCCCCTTCATGGCGGTGAACTGCGGGACGGTAATTTGATTGAAATCGGCAGGCATGATGGATCGAGCAGCTTGAATGGCGATTTGGAAGGTAGTCTATAAATGCTCAACTACCAATTATAAATCCCCCTCTCTCGGAACGCTAGTCATGAGCAATCCGTCGCGGAAGATCGTCGAACGCGATACGATCTGCTCGGAATGTGGCATTGTCCCGAAACGAGTGAGACACTTTTACGGAAGTTTCGAAAGCGAGCGAATCGCCGCGAGCGACGAGTGGAGAGCAGATCGCCGACGGCGTTCCGGGAGGAAATTAATTGTAACGTCATATTAGCGCGCGATTTAGTTGTCCGTGGCGATCGGTGCGGCTTGAAAGTTGCTTTCGTTGTTTTCATAATGGTAGGAGTGTTTGCGTTCGCCGATTGCGGTTTGGCTGGGATCATGGCGGTCGAATCCCGCCCGACAATTTTTCAAAGCGGTTGACTTTATGCTCTCCGTCGATCCCCAATTGCCGATTTTGGAAAGGATGGTGCGGGCGGTGGAAAAAGTACGCGATCGACTGCTGCGGGCGACTGCCGCACTGGAAACGGCGGGCGTTCACTATGCCGTAATCGGCGGCAATGCCGTTGCCGCCTGGGTAGCCACGGTGGCCGAGTCGGCCGTCCGCAACACGCAAGACGTGGATATTCTCCTCGACCGCGCCGAATTCGAACGGGCCAAACCGGCATTGGAAGCAGCGGGTTTCGTTTATCAGAATGTTTTCGGCGTGGATTTGTTTTTGGACGGCCCCGACGCCCATCCGCGCGATGCCGTGCATGTGATTTTCGGCCGCGAGAAAGTTCGCCCGCATTACGACGCGCCCGCGCCCGATCCGCGAGAAGCCGAACCATTTCCGCAAGGCATGCGCGTGTTGGCGTTGGCGGCGCTCGTGCGCATGAAGCTTACGAGTTTCCGTCTGAAAGACCGCATGCACCTTGTCGATTTGATCGAAATCGGCCTACTGGGCGAAAAAGATCTTGATGCACTGCCGCCGAAACTCGCCGCGAGGCTGAAGGAGTTGTTGGAGAATCCGGAAGGATAATAGATTATTAGGTCTTGGGTCTTGGAATTGGGGAACGAGTAAGGCGTTGTCCGACAATAAACTACTGAGTACCAATGTAGTAGGCACACTCCGTGTGCCGTAATTCGTGGACGGCACACGGAGTGTGCCTACTACGATTCGGGCAACTTATCGTCGTCCCACCCCTCGCCCCCCGCCCCTCGTTCCTGCTATACTGCATTTTGTTGAAATTGTCCGATTTCCAGCGAGCCGAGGGATTTATCCCCTCGGCTAGAACCGCCGAACGATTTCACGCTTCCAGCCGAGGGGATAAACCCCTCGGCTCGCTTTCGTTGATTTTGATAAGCGACCATCTCAACCTAACGCAGTATATAATTGGATTGAAGGCCATCAATCCTGGAGTTACCGATCGTGCGGATCATCAAATATCCCCATCCAACCCTGCGGCATAAGTCGAAACCCCTGCAAAGGGTGGACGCCGAATTGAAAAAGATCGTGGCCGAGATGTTCGCGCTGATGTACGAGCAAAAAGGCATCGGTTTGGCGGCCAATCAGGTCGATTTGCCTTATCGGTTTTTCATTTTGAATCTCGAGAACGATCCTGCGAAGGCCCCGGAGCACGTTTTTCTCAATCCGGTCATCAGCCGCCGGACGGGCACGGCCGAGGCCGAAGAGGGCTGTCTGAGTTTTCCCGATATGTACGCGCCCGTCAAACGATCCGCGAAAGTTACGATCTCGGCTTACGATCTGCAAGGGCGGGAAATCAATTATCAGCTCGACGGCTTGTTCGCGCGCGCCGTGCAGCACGAATACGACCATTTGGAAGGGATTTTGTTCATCGACCGGCTATCGCCCGCCGCGAAAATGACGGTTCAGCCCGCGCTCGACGATTTGGAGCGGGTATTTTACGGCGACCGGCAAAGGGGATTCATTCCCGAAGACGGGGAAATCGTGAGCCGGTTGGCCGAGTTGGAGGCCTTGCGGACGTAGGAGGGAGAATCCGGGAGATGCGATTACTGATGATGGGGACGGGGCCTTTTGCGGCGCCGACATTCCGCGGCCTCTTCGAGACGCATCATGAGGTGATCGCGCTGGTGTGTTCGCCGCTTCGTCCCCGACGGGGAAAAGAATTGATTCCGCTCGGTCCGATGCGCGATATCGCCCACGAGCACGGCCTGCCGATCTTCGATCCCGAAAACGTCAACGAGCCGGAATCGCAGCTCCAGATTTCGCGGTATGACGCCGATTTGATGGTGGTGTGCGATTATGGGCAGATACTTTCGGCGGAGACACTGGCCACGGCGCGGATGGGCGGAATTAACCTCCATGCCTCGCTGTTGCCGAAATACCGCGGGGCCGCGCCGATCAATTGGGCGATCTACGACGGCCAACGGCAAACCGGCGTAACGGTGATCCACATGACGCCACGGGTCGATGCCGGCCCGTGCATCGCCCAGGCCGCGACCGACATCCGGCCGGAAGAAACCGCCGTGGAGTTGGAAGCCCGGCTGTCGGAACTGGGGGCCTGGCTCGTGCGGCGGACGCTCGACGCGATGGAAGCCGGCCGCATGGAGGCCCTGCCGCAAAATCCCGCGCTGGCCTCGAAGGCGCCGCGGCTGAAAAAAACCGACGGATTGATCTTCTGGTATCGCCCGGCGGAAGCGATCAAGGACCAGATCCGGGCGATGGAGCCGTGGCCGAAGACCTACACCTTCTGGCATCGCCGCAACGGCCCGCCGCTGCGGCTCATTTTCGGACCCGCGAAGGTCGAAGAAACGCCGGCAAACGCCGCTTCGCCGGGCACGGTGTTGCGGGCGGATGAGCAAGGTTTGGCGATCGCCGCCGGCGGCGGGGCGGTCGTGCCGCAAACGATTCAACCCGCCGGAAAGCGCGCGATGTCGATCGAGGAATTCTTGCGCGGGTATTCCGTGCAGCCGGGCGATTCGTTCGGCGATGCGGCGGAAAGCGGCGGGAGTCTTTAACGTAAGGCGTTGCCCGACAATAAGTTGCCGGAATCGTAGTAGGCACACTCCGTGTGCCGTCCGCGAATTACGGCACACGGAGTGTGCCTACTACATAGGAATTCGGTAGTTTATTGTCGGACAGCG
>JADLEL010000074.1 GCA_020846145.1 Pirellulales bacterium
GTAACCGTTCACAGGGGACTGTCCCGATTTTCGCGGCGCAAAAGATTATGGTGCTCTAATAGTGCTTAATCGCCGCGAAAATGGGACTGTCCCCCTCGCGCCGCGGGAAGGGGACAGGTCCATGTTTTCGGCCTACCGTTTGTCCACAAAATACGTTTTTCCGCCGAAAAATGGACCAGTCCCCGACCGGGGCGTGAACGCTTACCTAATTCCGTCCGTCAATAGTCTTTGACGACCGTGGCGGCGTTGGCGAGAACGGGCGGGGCGATTTTGGCGGAGCCGGGGGTTTCTTGGGGGGCGGGGAGCGGTTCGGCCTCCAAAACCGGTTCGATTTCCGCTTCGACGGACGGCTTCTTTTCGGCCAATCGGGCGACGAAATGCTTTATCCAATCGACGGTTTCATCGACCGTGTCGGCCTGCAAGAGGAGCAGGTCGCCGGGTTGCAGGCCGTTCATGGCAAACTCGGCGGCGTCGGGCGCGCTAAAGAGTTCGAAGATTTCCTTCGCGCGGCCGCCGTTTTCCACCCCTTGGCGAATGAGCGAGATGATCTCGCCCTGGGGTCGGCCGCGGAGGTAGTGATCTTCATATAAAATCACGCGGTCGAAGGCCGCGCCTAAAATTTTCCCCTGCGCGAGCATGTCGCAGTCGCGGCGGTCGCCGGCGGTGGTGTAAACCACGGTGCGACGGGCGTGGGGGAACTTGTCGAGGACGCCGATTACCGCCGTCAAGGCGTGGACGTTGTGGCCGTAATCGACGATGACTTTCGCGCCTTCGATTTCGAGGATGTTGAACCTTGCGGGCACCTTGCCCACGTCGGCGGCGATCGTGGCCGCGCGCTCGCGGATCGCACTCGGCGGAACGCCCAAGCACCACGCCGCGGCAATCGAGGACAACGCGTTTTCGACGTGGAAACCGATCATTCCGCAGAGCGTCAGCGGCACCTCGGCCACGGGCATGAGCGATTCTTCGCGGGGACCTTCGGCGAGGATGATTTGGCCGTCGCGGACGAACGCCGCCCGGCCGCCCGCGTTGCGGTGCCGCTCGATGACGGGGTGGCTGCCGTCGAGGGCGAAGAACAGCACGCCGCCGGGGCAATGCGGCGCCATTTCGACCACCAGTGGATCGGCCGCGTTGAGCACGGCGTAGCCCTGGGGCGAAACCACATCGACGATGCAGCGTTTGACTTTCGCCAGGTCTTCGGTGGTGTGAATATCGTTGATTCCCAGATGGTCGCCGTCGCCGATGTTCGTTACCACGGCCACGTTGCAGCGATCGAAGGCCAAGCCCTCGCGGAGTACGCCGCCGCGGGCGGTCTCGAAAACGGCAGCATCGACGTTCGGATTCATCAGCACCGCGGCCGCGCTCTTCGGGCCGCTGCAATCGCCGGTGTCGATCCGCCGCTCGCCGATGAAAATCCCGTCGGTGCAAGTCATGCCGACCGTGCGATAGACGCCCTTGAGAATGTGGCCGATGAACCGCGTGGTGGTCGTCTTGCCGTTCACGCCGGTAACGGCGACAATGGGGATGCGGGCTTCCTCGTCTTGGGTGAACATCATTTCGACGATCGCTTCGCCCACGGGGCGGGAAACGCCGGCCGAAGGCTCGAGATGCATCCGCAAGCCCGGCGCGGCGTTCACCTCGACGATCACGCCGCGCTGCTCCTCGAGCGGCCGGCTGATGTCCTGCGCCACCACATCGACTCCCGCGATGTCGAGACCGATCACCTGGGCGGCTTCGACCGCTCGGGCGGCGACTTCGGGATGGACGTATTCGGTAACGTCGATGGCCGTGCCGCCGGTGCTCAAGTTCGCGTTGCGGCGGATGAGGACCGTCGTCCCGGCCGGCGGAACCGAGTCGGGAGCAAAGTCTTGCTCGGATAAGACCGCCAGCGAAATGTCGTCCAGCTTGAGTTTGCTTAGGACGGTGGCGTGATGCTCGCCGCGGCGGGGATCGGCATTGACGATGTCCATCAATTGGCGGACCGTGCGTTGGCCGTCGCCGACGACGTGCGCCGGCTCGCGGCGCGCGGCGGCAACGACATTTCCGCCGATCACGAGCACGCGGTAATCGTGCCCCGGCGCGAATTTTTCCACCAATACGTAATTGCTCTCTTTTTTCGCGGCCTCGAAGGCTTTGACGACTTGCTCCCGAGTCGAGAGATTCGTGGCCACGCCGCGCCCTTGGTTGCCGTCCTGCGGCTTGACGACCACCGGCAAGCCGATTTCGCACGCGGCCGCCCAGGCGTCGTCCGCGCCGGCGACGGGCCGGCCTTCGGGAGCGGGCACGCCGATCGAGCGGAGCAGTTTGCGCGTCAATTCCTTATCCTGCGCGAGTCCCTCGGCAATGGCCGAAGTGCGGTCGGTTTCGGCCGCCTGGATGCGGCGCTGCTTGCGGCCGTATCCGAATTGCACCAGGCTGTACTCGTTCATGCGGCGGACGGGAATGCCCCGCGCCTTCGCCGCGGCCACGATGGCTCCGGTGCTCGGCCCCAGGCATACTTCTTGCGCCAAATTGCGCAGCCGGGCGATTTCGCCCGCCAGATCGAACGGCCGGTCATGCACCGCGGCGAGGAACAGCTCGCGCGCGACCTTCAAGCATTCCCGCCCGAGGGCTTCCTCAACATATTGGAAGACCACGCGATAGACCCCCTCTTCGGAAGATTCGCGGGCTTTTCCGAAACCGACCGGCGTGCCGGCCAGCGATTGCAATTCCAGCGTGATGTGTTCCAGAATGTGGGCGGGATACGTGCCCATGCGCAGGCGTTCGAAGAACCCGCCCCGCTCGCCGATGCTGCAACGATGTTCGATCATCGTGGGCAGCCAGTTCATCAGCCGGTCGTTGAAACCGGGGATTTCATTGGAGGGGGAATCTTTCAAATCGCCCAGATCGATCCAAGCTTCAATTACGGGAAAGTTGGCCCAGATATTGGGCCCCCGAAGCGCCTGCACCTTGCGAAATTCCATGTTGGAGCGTCTCACTAATTAGATGGCTAACCTTTAACACCCACGGTCGTAGAGTCCTTCTCAGATCAATTACGTTGCTAAAGGTCAAATGGTTGTATCGGCAGATTTGCATAATCCAGATAATCCCGCCAATCCTTGCCGGAGTCGGTTCAATAATTTTATGCAAACTCAAGTGGATAAGTGCCTAGTGCAAATTGCATTCCGGGTATGGACAATCCATAACTATCCTGGTCGTTTATCATTGATAACTAAATGAACAATAATTTAATGAAAATTATTTTTCTCATCATAATGCCATTATATTTAACAAAACATCCAAAGAAAAGTTTTTGTATCACGTTGGATAATTTATCCACAGTTATCCAATATTGCCCATATTCGCGAATTATGCCATGTTGTCATATTCTGTGTCCATGATTTTTCAAAAGAAACTTGGAAGCCGGAGTTTTGTTAAAGGAATGATTATTTTGCCTCTCCGGGGCAGCGAAGACGCATCAGTTCAAAAATCCAGATAAATATCAAACAAAACTACTACAAAATACTCCATTGTGGTGGTGTATAATTGATACATATTCATCAATTTGATATGAATATAGAGTAATTGCATGTTTTGGAAAGGGTAGGGTGTGTTTATCAAAATCCGGGCATGTGTTGGTTCAAAATATGGTTTCTATTTAGCGGAATGAAGTAAGTGTAAGGGGAGGGAAAAGAGGGAAAATGGAAAAAGGGAAAAATTGTTTTTTTGACTATACTGCGTTCGGTTGAGATTGTTCGATTTCAAGCGAGCCGGGGGGTTTATCCCCTCGGCTAGAAGTGCGATATTGTTCGACGATTCTAGCCGAGGGGATAA
>JADLEL010000075.1 GCA_020846145.1 Pirellulales bacterium
AGGGCGGATATCGCGTTACCTCAAATACTTTTTCGCGATTTCGTTCTTTCGCGTTTTCGCGATCCTTTGCTCGTTTTGAAATATGGACAATCCGATAACCATGCTAAAGTGTCTTTTTCTTGACAAGATTTTTAAGCCCTGGTAGATTGCCGATTGTAAGGGCGACGAGGGACAACAAGGGAGGTGGAATCTGTGGCGTGGGCGAGGGGATCGGGGAGAGATTCTTATGGCTTTTCGCAAAAACAGCGGCTTTTTCACGGTCGATTGTCGCAATCGATACAACCTTTATGGGTGGTTTTAAGTAGTTGTTGGAAGAAAAGGCAATTATACTGAAAGGTGGATGAGGGGCGTGGGACGAGGGGCGTGGGTCGTGGGGGAAGAAACGAAGAAAACTTTTGCGAAGTTGCTGCCATGAAAAAACTGCTTTCGATTTTGGGTGCGGTGGGAATCTTGCTGTCGGCGTTCGCTCCTGCGCGGGCGGATGTGTTGAATATGGGGGGCGTGCGCGATCCGGCGACGGGGACCTGGACCGGGCTGGCGAGCGTCGAGTTCGTATCGGTGGGAGATGCGGGGAACGCGGCAGACCCCGATACGGGGTATGGCAAGGTCGATTATGCGTATAAAATCGGCACGTTTGATGTGACGGCGGCGCAATACAACGCCTTCTTAAACAGCGTTGCTAAAGTCTCCGACCCGTATGGGCTGTACAACGCGAACATGAACACGGCGGCGGCGAACAAGGGCTGTAATATCATCCGGAGCGGCACGGCGGGCAATTATTCGTACACCGTGGCGGCCGATTGGGCGAATCGACCGGTGAATTATGTGTCTTGGGGATCGGCTGCGCGGTTTTGCAACTGGCTGCAAAACGGGCAGAAGACCGGAAATCAGAATGCGACGACGACCGAGAGCGGAGCCTACGCGCTTAATGGCGCAATAACGGACGCGGCGTTGATGGCAGTGACGCGGAATGGCAATGCACAGTATTTCATTCCAAATCAGAATGAATGGTACAAAGCCGCATATTACGACCCAAATAAGAGCGGAGCAGGGCAAGCAGGGTATTGGCTGCTGCCAACGAGACACGATACGCCAGCGATCAATATACTTGACGCTACGGGAACAAACAACGCGAATTTCTACGATATTCTAGAAACTGGAACCAAAGGACTTACGATCGGTTCGCCGTATTTTCGTACGGAGGTCGGGGCGTTTGCCGCGTCGCCAAGCCCTTACGGAACTTATGACCAGTGTGGGAATCTCGAGCAATGGACTGAGACGATCTCTGGATTGCAAACTATGAGGATACGCGGCGGTTCGTTTATTGAAACTGGTGCCGCCTCCTTAAAATGGGATTTTAGCGCAGGGTATCCTAGCCAAGGGATTTATGCCTTGGGTTTCAGAATAGGGAGTATTGACGTACCGGAACCGTGCATCTTTGTATTACTTCTCGCGATCGTTGCAAGTGGCTTGATTCAATGGATTTGTTGCAAAAGGGAATAGACGTTTCCGAGAATGACATTCTGACATAAATCGGTTGTGTTCTTTTGTTGGAATGTATTTCTCAATCTTTATGATGAGTAAAACAATTACCTTTACCTCTTGCGTTTGGGAGTCTGAGCCATGAAGAGACTTGTTGACGGCTGGGAGAATCTGCGATCAAAACTGGGCTTTGCCCACTGCAGTCATAAGGAGAACCGTTCGCAATTGATCCGCAAGCGTTTGCTGTCCATCGAGCCCCTGGAAATTCGAACCTTGCTTTCTGCTACGCTTAGATGGAACGGTTACGATGACGCAGCTGGCAATGTTCTCGACACAGTATGGAGTACGAGTTCCGGGGACACCTTACTTAATTATGAAAATCTGGGGACACAATAAATCTGGAAATCTGGGGACACAATACCAGTTTAGCGGAAACTAGTAATGTGTCCCCAGAATTTCGGCGCGATCATGATTTTCGCGCGGGCTTGGCGGCGGAGATGAATCAGGCGGGAAACCGCGCCGGGATAATTTACCACGAAACACGCAAAATACACGAAAAAGAACGCATTTTTTTGACTCTCGCAACCGTATCGGGAAGCGGTTTCTCACCAAAGCACGAAGGCGAGGGGCGTGGGGCGAGGGGTGTGGGGTGAGAGAATTTGATTTTCGGGTGATCGGGCTGCTCCGTGACCTCCGTGCCTCCGTGGTTATTAAAAGGAAAACCACGAAACACGCGAAACACGCGAAACACGCGAATTAGATCGACACTTCTCGCATTTGGCGCGGCAAAGGGCGTTGCAATTCTTTCTTCGATACGAACGATTATAACGCTTTGCGCGATTTTTCGGCGCTTTGCTTGCACCCCTCCCAAGCGCGAAGTATGATGGCTTATCGGAGCTATGTTTTTTCTCGGTTTCGGTCCGAAGTCCAGGGAGAGATCGCTCATGTTGAAATGGCTTAAAGAACTCGATCGGATTCTGCGCGGCGACGCCACGCGGATGGAGGAGTTGTGGAAGGCGGAGTTGCGGATTCCGGTGTTGGGGCTGTCGGTGGTGATCCTCGCGCTGGCGGTGATCTACGCCGTCTGCATGGATTTTTATGCCATGTTTCGGCCGGACGGCCCCATGTTTGCGCAAGCCTTCGCCACGATCGTCAAAGTGCCGGCGCTGTTTTTCCTGACGCTCTTGGTTACCTTTCCTTCGCTCTACGTTTTCAACGCGCTGGTCGGCTCGCGGTTGAATCTGCTCACCATTTTGCGGCTGTTGGTCGCGGCGCTGGCCGTGAATTTGGCGGTGCTGGCGTCGCTGGGGCCGATCGTGGCCTTTTTCTCGGTCAGCACCGAGAGCTACGGCTTCATGATCATGCTGAACGTGCTGACGTTCGCGCTGTCGGGCGCGTTGGGATTCGCGTTCTTGCTGCAAACGCTCAACCGGCTCTGCATCACGCAGCGGAAAGCCGGCCTTCCGCCGCCGCTCGCGCCCGCCCTCGACGATTCCCCGACTCCGGCAGGCGGAAACGACGCGGGGCGGACCGTGCCGGAACCCTACGAACTCGTCAAGCCCGAATCGCTCGAAGAGCCGGGCGCGCTCGACCGGATCGGCGACTACGTGTTGGGGAAGCACGTGCAGAAGGTCTTCACCTGCTGGGTGGTGGTCTTCGGACTGGTGGGGGCGCAGATGAGTTGGGTGCTGCGGCCGTTCATCGGCGCGCCCGGCAAGCCGTTCCAGTGGTTTCGGCCGCGCGGCTCGAATTTTTTCGAATCGGTGGTCGATACGCTCGTTGGATTGTTTTCGTGAGGCGCTAAGCAAGGGCTTTGCCCGCCGAAAGCGAAAACGCATAATGGGCGGGATCGAGGTCGGCCCGGCTCGCCGGTTATTTTGGTAGGAGACGCCGTGACGGGTTTGTTGCATTACGCCGACGACGTGTTGCGCAGGCGGCCGTGGACCACGCGCTCGGCCCAAACGGCGGCCGCGCTAAAGCTGCTCGTCGCGCTGCTCGCCGCGTTCGGCATGGGCTACGGCGCGGTGATGGGCTGTTTCGGCGGCATCTCGGGCGACCGCGTCTTGCAGGTGATCTACTCGGCGGTGAAGGTCCCGCTGCTGCTCGTGGCCACCTCGCTCATCGCGCTGCCGAATTTCTTCGTGCTCAATACGCTCTTCGGGCTGCGCCGCGATTTCGCCGAGGCGGTCCGCGCCCTGGCGGCCGCGCAGGCCGGCCTGGCGGTGATTTTGGCGTCCCTCGCGCCCTTCACCGCCGTCTGGTACGCGACCTCGGCCGATTACGCCGCCGCATTGCGATTCAACGCGCTCATGTTCGCCGTGGCCAGTTTCGGCGCGCAGTACCTGCTCCGCGGCTACTACGGGCCCTTGATCCGCCGCAATCGCCGCCACCGCACGATGCTCTGGTTCTGGCTGATCATCTACGTTTTCGTGGGCATCCAAATGGGCTGGGTGCTCCGCCCGTTCATCGGCGATCCCGCCGCGCCCGTCCAATTCTTCCGCGAAGGGGCCTGGAGCAACGCCTACGTCGTGGTCTTCAAGCTGCTCACCAGCCTGATGGTGCGCTGAGCGCCGAGGTTTGCTCTATTCTTCAAGAATTGCGCCTAGATCGCGGGCGCCATGCAGAACTCTCGCAATCTCAATGCCGTCCGAAATGGGGTGATAAAGAATGATGTAGTTGCCCGCGGAAAAGCAGCGGGGCTGTTTCGGCAGATCGGAGCGCAATTCGCCCAACAATGGATTTTGCGATAAAAGCGAAAACTTCGCGAAAATATTTTCCAAGACGCGAACTGCGGCTGAAGGATGGCGGTCGGAGAGGTAATCGGCGATCTCGTCCAAATCGCGATCCGCTAGAAAAGCGAGGCGGTATTCGCTCATGGATTCTCGCCTCGCGCGGCAACCCGGCGCTGGACGCGCTCTTTCAGCGCTTCATAACGACGGCGAAGCCCCGCCTCGTCATACGCCGTGGATTCGCCGCGCTCGAGTTGCTCGAAACCTAGCTGCACGTCTTCGGCGAATTGCCGCTTGCGCGCCTCGACTTCCCGCAACACGCGGACCGCATGGATCATCAATTCCTCTTCGGAATGATATTTTCCCGCGGCGATCTGCTGCCCGATGAACGAGCCGAGATCTTGGGGAAATGAAGGGCTAATCATGGAAATCTCCCTCGATAGTCGATATCCGAGTATATCCTATTTCGTCGCTCCAATCAACGGCACGGTTAAGATTTCCCAGGCGGGAAGAAGATAGGCGCTGCCCGACAATAAACTACCGAATTCCTATGTAGTAGGCACACTCCGTGTGCCGTAATTCGCGGACGGCACACGGAGTGTGCCTACTACGATTCCGGCAACGCCATAAGTTGCAACGGCGCATTGCTTCTCCCGCTCTACGTTATCGCCCCAAGACCGCGATCGCCACGTCGGCGTTGAGGTTCGGATCGTCGAAGACTTGCACGTCGGCCTCGGTGTCGAGCGCGATCTGCTCGAGGATGTGGAAGCCGAACTTGCCGCAAAATTCCTCGAAATCGACGATCGAAAGAAAGCGCACGTTGGGCGTGTCGTACCAGGGAAAGTTCAGCGCCAGGCTGCGCGGGGTGCGGCCTTCCTCGGCCAATTGGCGGCGGTGTTTTTTGTAGGCGAAGTTGGGAAAGCTCACGATCGCCCGGCGGCCCACGCGGAGCATGTCGCCGAGCACGCGGGGCACGTCGAGCACGGTCTGCAAGGTTTGCGAAAGGACGACGAAATCGAATTGCCCGTCGGTGAAGGCGGGCAGGCCCCGGTTGAGGTCGGCCTGGACGACGTCCAGCCCGCGGCGCATGCAGGCCAGAATCGCCTGTTCGTCCAATTCCACGCCGATGATGCGGCGATGCCCGCGCTCGCGGAGCCGGGCCAGCAGTTCGCCGCTGCCGCAGCCGAGGTCCAAGATGCTCGAATCCGCGGGGATCAGGCCGAGGATCGTTTCATAGTCCAAACGATGGTGGTGGAAGATGTTCGAGGCGGAAGCGGCGGCGGTTTCCTCAAAGCGAGCCGCCGGGTTTATCCCGGCGGATGGTTCGTCGGGTGCCACGGCGGATGGTTCGTCGGGTGCCACGGGCATATTGCCCGTGCTCGAGGATTGCACTGGCAAGATGCCAGTGGCGCCCGTATGGTCCTGAGATTGCACTGGCAAGATGCCGGCGGCGCCCGGCTCGTCCTCCAGATTCGCCAAAAACGCGCGGATCATCTCGCCGTAGAGGTGAACTTGGTTCGGCAGCAAAAAAGCGTCGTGCCCGCAGTCGGTGGCGATGTTACAGGAACTGACGGGCTTGCCTTCGGCCAGCAGCGCATCGACCATTTCCTGCGTCTGGAACGGCGGGAAGAGCCAGTCGCTGGTGAAGCTCATCATCAGCCAGCGGCACTGCGACGCGCGGAAGGCGGCGGCCAATTGCTCTTTCGTGTCGCCCAGGTCGAACAGGTCGATGGCCATCGTCAGCGTGAGGTAGCTGTTCGGATCGAAGCGTTCGCCGAAGCGGTCGCCTTGGTAGGCGAGGTAGGAGCCGACGGAGAACTTGGTTTCGAACTGGGTTTGCACGGAGCGCGGCTGGAAGCGCTCGGCGTCGAATTTCTGGGTCATCGCCTCGCGCGAAAGGTAGGTGATGTGCCCGAGCATCCGCGCGATGGCCAGTCCGACCACGGGGCCTTGGCCCTGCTCGTAAAAATCGCCGCCCTTGTATTCGGGATCGGAAAGGATGGCGTTTCGGCCGACGACGTCGAAGGCCAGGGCTTGGCTGGTCAGCCGCGGCGAAGTAGCCAGCGCGACGGCGCCCGCCACGCGGCCGGGATGCCGCGTGGCCCAGGCGAGCGCGGTGTGTCCGCCGAGCGAGCCGCCCACCACGGCGCGGAGCCTTTCGATGCCCAACTGGTCGAGCAGCCGCCGCTGGGTTTCGACGATATCGCCCACCGTGATGACGGGAAAATCGGTGCCGTAGCGGCGGCCGGTTTCGGGATTGATGCCGTTCGGCCCGGTGCTGCCGCGGCAGCCGCCCAAGCTGTTGGGGCAGATGACAAAGTAGCGGTCGGTGTCGATGCCCTTGCCCGGCCCGATCAGGATGTCCCACCAGCCGGGATCGTCGGCGTCGTCGTGCCGGGCGACGTGCGAATCGCCGGAAAGGGCGTGGCAGATCAGCACGGCGTTGTCGCGCCGAGCGTTCAAGCGGCCGTAGGTCTCGAAGGCCACGGTTACCTGCGGCAATCGCCCGCCCCGCTCCAAATGGAGCGGTTCGGAAAAAGTAACGCTCCGCGCGTATTTCAGCGGCTTCCCGCTGCGGATGCTGTCGCTGCTATCGAAGAGATCGGGCATGGAGGGAGTCGATGATTGGTGGAAAAAACATCAAATAGTCAAACATTCAGCAAGAGCGTCTGAAAGCCTGCTTGACGGAAATGCACGTCCGAAGTGAGCGCGTCTTCAATGCCTTCCTGCCGCATTAAAGCAAAAGAGATGCAGTCGGTAAGTCCCCATTCCTTGTCGAGGCGAGTTTGATAGATTGACAATCCCTCGTGAATAAGGGAATCGGTTAGCGGAAAAATATAAAATCCTTCCTCTTTCAAGAGACGGTCGAGTATTTTTTGACCTTTCATTCGCCGTCCAATTTTCGAATAACCGTCGCCGATCTCAAGAATTATGCCCCAATGCGAGATGAAGGCGGTATTCGTTTCGGCTAAACGTCTTTCCCAATTTAATGCCGAGCCATGTAAAGGATCATCAATATTTTCCATCGCCAAAACGAAGCTGGTATCGAGAAAGACGAGTCTTTGAGGCACAATTAAAACCTCCGTCCCGTGAAGCCTTCCACGTCGCGCGAGTCCAGCCGGTTTCCCCAATGCTCTGCGTTATCTTCGGCCCAATCCGCCCAACTTGTGCGCGGAAGCTTCTTTTTTTGCTCGATTTGAGGCGTAATGTTCACCTCGATTTCGGTTTTGCCGGTGGGCACTTCGGGAGGTAATGTCAGAATAACTTGACGATCGGCTCCCACCTCGGCCACTATCCGCATCGTGTACATCGTTCGGTTCCTTTCTTCCAACACCTCATCCTAATCTTTTTCTCGGAAAAAATCAATTCGTCATGCGGTACCGAATGTATCGCGAAAAAACCGGTTCTCCAGGGCAAAATACGGAGTGATACATCACGCCCCCCGTGGTAATGAGAGTTCAACTCACTCCTGCGACGCCTTGAGCGCCTGATCCAGATCGGCCTCGATATCCGCGAAATCCTCCAGCCCCACGCTCAGGCGCACGTAGTCGTCGGTGATGCCGGCGGCTTTCAGTTCTTCGGGCGTTTGCTGGCTGTGGGTGGTGCTGGCGGGGTGGATCACGAGCGTTTTTGCGTCGCCGATGTTCGCCAGATGCGAAGCGAGTTTGACCGATTCGATGAACTTCCGCGCGGCGTCGCGGCCGCCTTTCACGTCGAAACCCACAATCGCGCCCTGGCCCTGCGACAGATACTTCTCCGCCAATGCGTAATTGGGATGCGACGGCAAGCCGGGGTAATTGACCCAAGTAACCAGCGGATGCGACTCGAGGAATTTCGCCGCGGCCAGCGCGTTCTCGCCCCGGACGGGGATGGTCCATTTTTCGGCGGGAAAGCGTATTTCGTGGACGAACGGTAGGCCGAAAACATCGACCTGTCCTCTTCCCGCGGCGCGAGGAGGACAGCCCCATTTTCGTTACGAAGAAGAACTTGTACGACGCCATAATCCATGGCACCGCGAAAATCGGAACAGTCCCCCGTGAACGGCTACCGATTCTCTTTCTTTTCCTCGGCCTTCGGCGTCTCCCGCGGCTGCGCCTCCGGCTCTTGCTTTGGTTCCTCTTTGCTTTCCGCCTTCGGTTGTTCTTTCGTCTTCGCTTTCGGCTCCTCTGCTTCGGTTTTCGGCGCTTCGGTTTTCGCTTTCGGCGGTTCTTTGGCCTCCGCCGCGGGAGCCGGCTTCGCTTCCTCTTTCGGTTCGGCCTTCGGCGTTTCCTCTTTCGTCGCGGCCTTCGGCGTTTCCTCTTTCGTCGCGGCCTTCGGCGCTTCCTTTTTCGGTTCGGCCTTTGGCGCTTCGCCGGTCAACGCTTCATGGCCGACGGTGAACCCCTTGATGAACCAGCCGTCCTCTTCGGCGGTGGCTTGCAGGCCGGCGGGGCTGAGGTAGCGGCGGACCGCGTCGTACTCGGGCAGTTGCGAGCCGTCGAGCTTATGCTTCCGCGGCTGGCCCTTCTTCCCTTCGCCGAAGAGCTGGTTCAAGAGCCGGCCGAGCATCGATTCGCTTTCGGGCATCTTGTTTTGGCGGATCATTTCGTAGGTCGGGCGGCACGCCTCGTCGGTGCGCGAGAAAACGCCGGCGCACTTGTCTTTCGGCCGCATCTTGCCGATGGTCTCGCTCACCAGCCGGTAGTCGGCGTCGTTGCGCAACTGCTCCCGCGGCTCGTAGGGTTTGAGCACCTTCAGCAAAACGTCGATGTGCGAAGCGACGAACAATTGCCCGTTCGACACGGTGATCGCCATGTGCGGGAAGAGCCGCTCCTCGCCTTCGATGAGCTTCTTTTTCGGAGGAGTGAACGTCGGCTCGTCGCCTATTCCTTCGACCTGCGGCGCTTCGGGCGCGGGCCCTTCCTGCTCGACGATTTCCCAAATCAACAACTCGCCCTCGGTGCGGGGCTTCGCGCTGGGATCGCCCTTCATCGATTTTTCGATGCCCTTGGCGACCTCTTTTTCCTTGCCTTCCTTGACTTGTATGGCGACCACAATCCGCTCGCTGCTGGTGGTGATCGGCAACTGGTAGTCGGTGAGCACGGTAATGCGGCGGTCCAAGAGTTCGATGAGCTCCTTGCGAAGGTTGATTTTCGGCCCGTGCGGATCTTCTTCGAGGCTCTTCAGCGTATCGATCCAGATGCCCTCCTCGCCGCCGCCGTACAGTTCGTCGAACATCGGCCCGAAATTGTCGAAGGCGTTGAGAATATCGAAATAGAAGGTGCTGTAGGTGGAGATATCGCGGGGCACCCAGGTTTGCGGCGTGTAATCCTCGCCGTTGAGGAATTTCAGCATCTTCATCGATTTTTCGTAGGGCTTCGGCGCGAAGACCGCCGTGCGATGCACGAGGTCGTAGCTTTCGGCGTCGAAGCTGGCGAATCCGCCCACGCCCTTGATGGCCGCGAAACCCTGGTTCTGCATCAGTTCCAGCAGGCTCTTGCCGCGGCGGCGCTGTTCGGGCGGCGTGGCGGCCCGGGCGACCGCTGCGTACCCGATCGGATGAATGAACCAGCGGATTTGCGGGGCCGCCTCGCCGGCGTCGGCCGCGCACCGCGCGGCGGCCATTTTGAAGCCCGGCACCCCGGCCAGCGCGTCTTCCGCGGCGCCCTTGCCGGCGAAGCGGGCGAGAATGCCGTGCAACACGTCGAGATTGTCCGTCGTGCAGAGGAAATTGCCGCTCGTAAAATAATAGGCGTAACGCGCCGGGGGAGCTTGCCCGGCGGGAACCGCCGAATTCGCGGCCTGACCGCCAAGCCGCGTTCCCTCGGCCTCGCGCTCTTCCTCGCGCAGCGGGAGCAAAAATTGGATGATCGGCTCGGGGAAGTTCGGCGCTTTGAGTTCCGTCCGCTTCGCGCCGTCCGCCGTGAGATTCTTGTTGATCTTTTCGAGCATCGCCTGGGCCTGTTCGTGGCGGCCGGTGATATCGACGGTGATCGCAATCGCCGACTGCTTCTTCGCCGGCTCGATCAGGCCGATGCCGACTTCGCCGCCGGGCACGTCGCGGAGATCGTCCAACGTTACTCCCAGCCGCTCGTGAACGCTCGACCAGCGGTTCTCGAACTGCCGCTTCACGTCCTCGGTAAAGGGCTTCATCACCGGATCGGCCGTGAGTTTGCCGAGTTGCGTATTGTTGAAATGCTCGATCAAAGACTCCACGTTGGCGATGGAGATGAAACCCTGCGTCGATTTGGGAAAAAGACTCTCGGCCGGCGGTATTTTTGAGACCTCCGCGGACTGCCCTTCGGGGGGCTGAACCTTCTCAGTTTGCGCGGAGGATTTCTCGGCCGGCTGTTCCTTTTGGGCTTGCGCCGCTCCCGCTACGATCAACCAACCGCAAAGAAAACCGCTGCAAATCCGGGTGGCAAAATGCGTCACTGGCGAACTCCTTGCAAAACGCGCAGGTAAAATGTCAATTCATATTGCCGCATCATGCGCATTTTTCCGAAACGGTAAAGTTTCGCGCGCAGGATGAAGTTTATGGCGAAATACCGACTTACGCTAGATCGACCGGAGAATCCAGGAAAATGAAACGGTTATTCAGATCGTGCCGATCGACCCGATCATGCACTAGCTTCGTACTAAATCCACGCCTACGGAAAATACCCCAACATTCCTATTTACCCCAGTTTACCGCGTTTGATTTACGGAAAAGTTGGGTGGATCAAGTGCAGCGCAAATCCACTATCAATTTCGGTGAATTGCCGATCCAAACGCGGACTAACCCACATTATTCATACAGCGAGCGGCCAATAATGAGACAAAAGTTTCCGCTGGGGAAGCGTTTCTTTTCGGATCGCATTTCCCCGGTTTTCCCAAGGAAAATTTCCCCGTTTCGGGCCGAAGGCTCAGCCGTTCGCCCAGCCCTGGGCAACGCCCAGGGGAACGAGGCTCCGCCGCGTTCATTCCAGGCCCAACGGGCCGGTCGATCTCCTCGGGGAAGGCGAACGGTTGGCCCGAAACCGGAAGATTCCGCGCGATACCGCGAACCCCAGGCGATGCCTGGGGCTGGGAGATCGGCCGGCCCTTCGGGCCGCGGCGACTTCCCACCGCAAAAACCATCGAACTGCGGGAGATTTATGTCTCATTCCTTGCCGCTTGCAGTATAAAAGCGATTTGTAGAAGCGGCATCTTGCCGCTTTTGCCTAAAATGCGGCAGGATGCCGCATCTACGATGTTTATGAATGATCCCGGCTAACCGTTGGGTGTTGCTCGATCGGAGAGGATGGCCGAAACGGAAAAAATCTATATATTGCAGGAACAGCGTGTCCCGTTACGAAAAAACACACTCCCAAACCATAAGCAAAGGTCCCGCCCATGATCCGCGCCGCTCTCATTTTCGCCGTCGTTTCGTGCCTCATCCCTTCCCTGCCGAGCACGAAAGTCCTGGGAGCGGATACCGGCGCGTCGTCGCTCGAACGGCAATTCCGCGAGTTGCCGATGGCGGCCAGGCGGCTCACCGGCCCGCTGTTCTGGCTGCATGGCGACGAGAGCAAGGAGCGGCTCGAAGCCTACGTCGAGAAAGTCTCCCAAGGGGGCAATGGCACGTTCACCGCCGAATCGCGGCCGCACAACGATTGGCTCGGCGAAGGCTGGTTCCGCGATCTGGCGATCTGCCTGAACGCGGCGAAGAAGCACAACCTCACGATGTGGATCTTCGATGAAAAATGGTGGCCCAGCCAGGGCGTGGCCGGCAAGGTGCCGCCGCGCTATGCGTCTAAACGCCTCGAAGCCTCCGCCGTCGAAATCGAAGGTCCGCAAACCTATCGGGCCGAAGGCTACGGCGGAGAGCGCCACGTCGCGGCGATCGCCGGCCGCGTCGCGCCCGACGGCAAAATCGACGGCGGCAGCCTCGTCGATCTCGCCCCGCAAATCGCGGGCGGCAAACTCTCTTGGCAAGCGCCCGCCGGAAAGTGGATGATAATGAAATTCACCCACGTCCAAGCGCCCCCCCTCGGACAGAACGGGCAGCTCAGCGTTGACGGCGCGAGCAAGGACTGCGTCGATTGGTTCATTCAAACGGTTTATCAGCCGCACTACGACCGCTTTTCGACCGATTTCGGCAAGACGATACCCGGTTTCTTTTACGATGAGCCGGAGACGCGCGGCGACTGGGGCACCGAACTGAACGCGATCCTCGCCGAAAACCAAGTCGATTGGAAAAAGGCCTACGTCACTTACAAGTTCGAGTTATCGGGTGAAGAACAGGCCGCCGCCAAGTACCAGTATCTTGACGCCTTCGCCGAAGCCTGGGGTCGCACCATGTACGGCGGCATCACCCAATGGTGCCACGACCACAAGGTGAAATCCATCGGCCATTTCATGGAGCACGGCGGCCTCTACCATCGCCGCGAATTCTGCGCCGGCGACATGATGCGGCTGCAAGCCCACAGCGACATGGGCGGGATCGATGCCGTGTTCAGCCAATTCGTGATCGGGCAGAAGGAACCGCGGTACGATCCGCCGGTCTGGCAAACGCCCAAGCTCGGCAGTTCCATCTCCCACGTTTACGGCAAGGCGGACGACGTGGCGATGGTCGAAATCTTCGGCGCCCGCGGCCAAGACCTCGCCTATTCCGAAATGAAGTGGTGGACCGACCACATGCAGGTGTCGGGCATCAACTTCATGATCCCGCATTCGTTCAATCCCCGCGCGCCCTACGACACCGATTGTCCCCCGTATTTCTACATGGACCGGTTCGAGCCGCGCTGGCCCCTGTACCGCGTTTACGCCGATTATACCAGCCGCTTGAGCCTGATGCTCACCGGCGGTCGGCACGTCTGCCCGGTGGCCTTATTGTTCATGGGCCAAAGCCTGCAAGTGGGCCGCGCCGTTACGCCCGAAGCGATGACCACCGCCCTGCAAGACGCGCAGCTCGACTGCGATTGGCTCCCCTACGAGGTTTTCGAGAAAAATAGCCGCGTCGCGGGCAAGGAAATTCAACTGCACGCCGAACGCTATCGCGTACTGGTGGTGCCGCCGGTCGAAATCATCCCCTATTCCACGCTCGCCAAGGCCAAGCAGTTTTTCGACGCCGGCGGCGTGGTGGTCGGCTACGGCTTCCTGCCGACGAAATCGGCCACGCTCGGCCGCAATTCGCGGGAAATCGCCGCCCTCCGCGACGCGATTTGGGGCGAATCCGCCAAGCCCGGCCTCAATTGCCGCCGCACGACGCCCGCCGGCGGCCGTTCCTACTTCCTCGAAGAGAAACCTACGCCCGAACATTTGCAGCACGTCCTGGCGAACGCCGGCGTGAAGTCCGCGCTCAAGCTGCTCGCGGGAAAAACCGACGGCTGGCTGCACGTGCTGCACCGCGCGAAGGACGATCGCGACATTTTCTTCTTATGCAATCAAAACGACAAAGGCCCCGCGCGGGAGTTCAAGTTCCGCGCGACCGCCGCCGGCGAACCCGAATGCTGGGACGCCCTGCGAAACGAAATCACCGCCATTCCCTTCCGGCGCATCGGCGAAAAGTCGGTGGAGTTTTCGCTGACCCTGGAGCCGCTCGAAACCGCGCTCGTCGTTTTCTCGCCGAATCGGCGGGAGCTTCCGCTGCGCATTGCACCCGGCGTCAAGCCCCTTCGCGAACCGATCATAATCACCCGCGATCCGAATCCCGCGCCCGCCCAGCCGCCCGCCGAAAAACTGCCGCCCCCGGCGCAGCAAATCCTCGCGGGCTGCAAATGGGTCTGGTTCCCCGAAGGAAATCCGGCCGCCGCCACGCCCGCCGCCACGCGGTATTTCCGCCAGACGATCATAGTTCCCGCCGGAAAGAAAGTGAAAACCGCCGCCTTCACCCTCACCGCCGACAACGACCTCGCGCTCTACGTCAACGGCCAGGAAGCCCTCAAGAGCGACGGCGAGAGCGAAAACTGGCGATTGCTCAAAACGGCCGATATCGCGCGGCTCCTCCAGGAAGGTCCGAACGTCCTGGCCGTCGCCGCGACCAACGCGGGCGGAAATCCCAATCCCGCCGGACTCGTCGGCCGCTACGCGATCGAATTCGACGACGGCGCTTCGCTGTCGGGCGGCATCGATGAAACCTGGAAAACCGCCGACCGCGACGCACCCGGCTGGAACGCTCCCCGCTTCGACGACGCGAAATGGACCAACGCACGGGAAGTCGCCGACTTCGGCGGCGGACCGTGGGGAGCCATCGACGGCCGACGTCGCATGACCGTCAGCCCGTTGGCCGCGGCCGATCCCTTCCGCGGGCGTTTCGCCGTCCCCGACGACGCGCTCGAGGCCGGGCATCGCGTGTTCCTCGAAATGGACGATCTGCCCGACGACGCCGCGGCCGTAACGGTCAACGGCGAATACGCCGGCGGCGTCATCGGCAAGCCCGCGCGGCTCGATATTACCGCCCGCGTCAAAGCCGGCGACAACGCGATCCTTGTCGAACCGCTGGCCCCGAAATCCGTCCGCTTGGTGATTTATCCGTAAAAAAACCACCGCCTCGTTCCCACGCTCCGCGTGGGAACGCACTTCCCCGACGCTCCCGCGTCGGAGAAGTGCTAACCGGCGTCAAGTTTTACGCGAACATCTGGGACGTAGGAGCGTCCCCGCTTGCGTTCCCACGCGGAGCGTGGGAACGAGGATTTACCGAGGAGTCAGTCGTTGCTCATTGCGATCACCCGCGAAATCGGCCCGAACATCAACCATTGCGAACTCACGCATTTCGCGCGCGCGCCGATCGATCTCGGCCGCGCCCGGACGCAACATCGGGAGTATCGAAATTGCCTGGCCGAGTTGGGCTGCAAGATCATCGCCTTGCCGGCCGAACCCGATCTGCCCGACTCGGTGTTCGTCGAAGACGCCGCGCTCGTGCTCGACGAATTGGCCGTGATCCTCCGCCCCGGCGCCGCGTCGCGGCGGCCGGAAACCGCGTCCATCGCCGCGGCCCTGAAGCCTTTTCGCCCCTTGACCTACCTCGAATCGCCCGGCACGATCGACGGCGGCGACATCCTCCGACTCGGTAAAAAGATTTTCGTCGGACTAACCAGTCGCAGCAATCCTCAGGGCATCGAGCAACTTCAGAATCTTACAAAATCCTACGGCTACGAAGTACAAGGCGTACCGGTGCACGGTTGCCTGCACTTGAAATCGGCCGTAACCCAAGTCGCCGCCGACGCGCTGCTGTTGAATCCCGCCTGGATCGATGCGGAAGCATTGCCCAAGCTGCGGCAACTCGAAGTCGATCCCGCCGAGCCGAACGCCGCGAACGGCCTTTTGCTGGGCGAGACCGTCATCTACCCCGCCGCCTTTCCCGCCACCCAATGCCGTTTGCAGTCGCAAGGCATTCCCCTCCGCCTCATCGATGTCTCCGAACTGGCCAAAGCCGAAGCCGCCGTAACCTGTTGCAGTCTCGTCTTTTATAACCGTTCACAGGGGACTGTCCCGATTTTCGCGGCGCAAAAGATGATGGTGCCGTAAAAGTGCTTAATCGCCGCGAAAATGGGACTGTCCCCCTCGCGCCGCGGGAAGGGGACAG
>JADLEL010000076.1 GCA_020846145.1 Pirellulales bacterium
CTGGGCGAACGGCTGGGCCTTCGGCCCGAATCGAGGAAATCCATTCCAGGAGAATCATTTATCCGATTCTATTCTCATTAACGTGAAGCCTCGACTTCTCAGGTACGCTCTTTCCGGATGAGCCTAATTTATCGATGAAAAAGCACAAAAGTTGGAGCGGCGGAAAAACTTCCGCTCCAACTTTCATATCCGTCGGACGTTTTGCGAAGCCGCAAACGGACGACCTTCATCGTTTATCCATCCCCCTCACGAGCACCCCATGCTGTTGCCGCAGTTGTGGCAAAGGTAGCAGTTGCCGTTGCGGACGGTGATGGCGCCGCAATTGTCGCAACTGGGGGCGTCGGTTTGGAAGGAGGCGAATTGCTCGCCGCGGGCGGAGGTCGCTCCGGCCGACTCGGCGATGAGCAGGCCCGCGCGCTCCAAAACGGGAGCGGCGGCCGCGGCGACCGGGGATTTGCCATTCCCGTTGCCGTGCCCGTTGCCGTTGTAGTGCGGCCCGCCGAGGGGAGCGGCATTCGCTCCGTTTCCCGCGTGCCCGTTGGGATTCGCCGATCCTTGGAGTGCTTTCGGCCCGCTCGCCGTCGTGGCGGCGGGCTTGAGGTTTTTTGAGGCCGCATCTCCCTGCTCGCCGCCGGCGGGCGCTTCGTGGGCATCGTGCGCGCCGTTGTTGATTCCCTTGTTCGCCTCGCGATAGCCGGGCAGGAACTGAATGCCCAGCCAGCGGAAGATGTAATCGACGATGCTCTTGGCGATGCGGATGTCGGGGTTCTTCGTGAAGCCCATCGGCTCGAAGCGCGTGTGCGAGAATTTATTCACATAGACCTCGAGCGGCACGCCGTATTGCAGGCTCATCGAAACCGCCGTGCCGAAGCAATCCATCAATCCGCCGATGGTGCTTCCCTCCTTGGCCATGGTGATGAACAGTTCGCCCGGCCGGCCATCGGGATACAATCCTACCGTGATGTAGCCTTCGTGGCCGGAAATGTTGAACTTGTGCGTAACCGATTGCCGCGTGTCGGGCAGCCGTTCGCGGCGCGGGGCGCCGAGCATCAGCTTTTCGGCCGCCTTGTCGGACTTGGTCTTCGTGGAGAGCGGCTGGATTTCCTTCGAGCCGTCGCGGTAGATCGCCAAGGCCTTGAGTCCCAGCCGCCAACCTTCCATGTAGGCGTTGGCGACGTCGTCCGGCGTGCTGTCCTTGGGCATGTTCACCGTCTTCGAGATCGCGCCGGAGATGAACGGCTGCGCGGCGGCCATCATCTTGATGTGCGCCCGCCAGGGAATCGACCGCTTGCCGTTTTTCGGCGGGAAGGCGCAGTCGAAGATCGGCAAGTGGCCGTCCTTGAGTTCGGGCGCGCCCTCGATCGTGTCGTGCGCGTCGATGTAGGCGATGATCGCTTCGATCTGCGCGTCGTCGTAGCCGATCGTCTTCAAGGCCAAAGGCACCGTTTGGTTGACCATTTTGAGCATCCCGCCGCCGGCGAGCTGCTTGTATTTCACCAGCGCGATGTCCGGCTCGATGCCCGTCGTGTCGCAGTCCATCATGAAGCTGATGGTGCCGGTGGGGGCGAGCACGGTCATCTGCGCGTTGCGGAAGCCGTAGCGCCGGCCGTGCGAGAGGACCGCGTCCCACGTCGAACGGGCGGCTTCCTGGAGATACTTGGGGCAGTTGCGGATTTCCTCGACCTTTTCCCAGTGCATTTCCATCACGTGCAGCATCGGCTCGCGGTTCTTCTCGAAGCCCGCGAACGCGCCGACCGCCGCCGCCAATTCGGTGCTGGCGAAGCAGGCCGTGCCGTGCAACAGCGCGGTGAGCGCGCCGCAGATTCCGTGGGCTTCGTCCGAGTCGTAGGGGAGGCCCCAGGACATGAGCAGGCAGCCCAAGTTCGAGTAGCCCAGCCCGATCGGCCGGAACAGATGGCTATTCCGCGCGATCCGCTTCGTGGGATAGCTGGCATGATCGACCAGAATTTCCTGGGCGATGAACACCGTGCGGCAGGCCGCGCGGAAGCGGGCCACGTCGAACTGGCCATCCGCGCCGCGGTACTTCATCAGATTGATGCTCGCCAGATTGCAGGCCGTGTCGTCGAGGAACATGTACTCCGAGCAGGGATTCGAGGCGTTGATGCGGCCGGAGTTCGGACAGGTGTGCCAGCGGTTGATCGTGGTGTCGTATTGCACGCCGGGATCGCCGCAGGCCCAGGCCGATTTCGCCATCCGCTGCAAAACCTCGCGGGCCGGATAGCTGGGGCCGGGCACGTTCGGCATCGTTACCCAGTGCGTAACCCAGGGCTTGTCCTCCTCGACCGCCGTCATGAGCTCATCGCTCAAACGGACCGAAAGGTTCGCGTTCTGGAAGAGCACCGTATCGTACGCCTCCTGCGGATCGTAGCCTTGCTCGACCAGCAGGCGGACCTTCTTCTCCTCGCGGTTCTTGCACTCGATGAATTCCATCACGTCGGGATGCCAATCCTTGATCGACTGCATTTTCGCCGCCCGCCGGGTCTTGCCGCCGCTCTTGACCACCGCCGCGATTTGGTCGTACACCCGCATGAACGAGAGCGGGCCCGAGGGTTTGCCGCCGCCGGAAAGCTTTTCGCGGCTCGATCGCAGCGTGGAGATGTCGGTGCCCGTGCCCGAGCCGAACTTGAAGAGCATGGCCTCGCTGCGGGCAAGCTCCATGATGTCTTCCATATTGTCGCTCACGCTTTGGATGAAGCAGGCCGAGCCTTGGGGATATTCGTAAGGATTGTGGGGCTGAATGGCGTCCTGTTTTTCATCGCTCCAGTGCCAGTTGCACATCGCCCCCTTGATGCCGTACTCGTGGTACAAGCCCACGTTGAACCAGACCGGCGAATTGAACGCGGCATGTTGATGCACGCAGAGCCAGGCGAGGTCGCGGTAGAACCGCTCGCCGTCCTCGGCCGAGGCGAAGTAGCCGTCGGCGATGCCCCAATCGGCGATCGTGCGGCAGACGCGATGCACCAATTGCCGCACGCCGGTTTCGCGTTCGGGCGTGCCGACTTCGCCGTAGAGATATTTGCTGGCCACGACGTTGGTGGCCAATTGGCTCCAGGACGCCGGGATTTCGCAGTCCTTCTGTTCGAAAAAAACCTCCCCGCCTTCACCCTTGATCTGCGCGGTGCGTTTTTCCCATTCGACGGTGTCGAAGGGATCGGCGACGTCGGGCGGGCAAAATTCCGCCTCGATCGACAATCCGTGCAAGAGGGTGCGGGCCGGTTTATGAGCGGTATGCTCGCCCGGTGCGGGAGGATCGAGCGAGACGGCGCGCGTGCGCGTGGTTTCTTGTTCCAGCTTATCCATGATCGAGTTCCTTCTTTCTGGAAAGCAGTGGTTACGAGGTGGGACAGGTTTCCAACCTGTCTCATGGATCCAGTTGACAGGTTGGAAACCTGTCCTACATACACCGGATTTCGTAAAACAACCACCGAAATAATCGGGCATCCTATCCAATACTATACATCGGTCCAGTATTCCTGCCAAGGACGGCATTATTGGGGGAGCACAAAAATTGTGCGGATCGAATATTTAAATCCCCAAAATCCCTCCGTGGGGTGGAGAAGTGCTGAAGTGATGCACCCCCTATATATTGTATCCGATGCCCACAGCGACCACAATATACGGGATGATCGACCTAATTTAGCGTCTTCTTGGGACCGGTCAATTAGCTTTCGGCGAGCATCGCTAAAGTCCTATGGGCAAGGATTTTAGGCTCGAAAGTGATTTTCGGAGCCGACAGCGACACCCCCCCGATCCGTTTTCCTAAGTCCATAAACGGTAGGAGTTTGGGAAATTGTCAGCGGAAGGTTAGAAGGATTTAGATTTGATGAGGATTTTTCCGAAAAGGGAAAATATTTTTTCGGAAAATAGGCGAACTCGGCGGACAAGGTCAAGCGGGAAGGAGAGACGTTTTTGCCGCAACGGTTTGGACACTTGAGAATCGATTTTCGACAGGGCGAGGATTCTTTTTTCGTAACCGTTCACAGGGGACTGTCCCGATTTTCGCGGCGCAAAAGATGATGGTGCCGCAAAAGTGCTTAATCGCCGCGAAAATGGGACTGTCCCCTCGCGCCGCGTGAAGGGGACAGGTCCATGTTTTCGGCCTACCGTTTGTCCGCAAAATACGTTTTCACGCCGAAAAATGGACCAGTCCCCGACCGGGGCGTGAACGCCTACTTTTTTTCTTTGGGACGGCGAGGTTTAATAATTGAACTTTATCCCTCTACTTCTCAAATCCTCGACGAACTTCGACGTCGTGGCGTATTGAACGGCGTCGAAACCGGCGGCTTTGGCGCCGGCGACGTGGCCGGCGATGTCATCGACGAAAAAAATCTCTTCGGGCGCGCAGCCAGCCATTTTGGCGGCGGCGTTGAAGATGGCGGCGTCGGGCTTGACCGCGCCGATCTGGTAGCTCGTCGCGCGAAGGGAAAATATCTGCGCGAGCGCGGGATACTCCTTCATGCAGTATTCCCAATGGCACTCGCAGGTGTTCGACAAAATGCCCAGCGGCCACCCGGCCTGCTGCAACCGCGCCGCCACGGCGAGCATCGGGTAGTTGAGCGAAAAGATTTCGCCCGCCGCCTGCAGTAAATCGTCGAACGACGGCCGCGTGCCGGTATCGCGGCAAAACCGTTCGTGAAACTCGCGGCTGGAAATCCGCCCTAACTCGTACTCGCGTTGCAAGCCGCCGGCGAAGATCACCGCCTCGATCCGTTCCGGCCGCATGTCCGCAACCGCCGCAATCTGCCGCAGCATTCGTTCGATGCTGAAATCGACGAGCACGATGCCGAGATCGAAATAGAGAAATTTCAGGCTCATCATCCCCCCATCGAGAACGGTTTGATCGAGCGACCGGCGCCCGCGAATCGGAGCGGATGGCCGGTTGCTCCGGAAGGCCGTGGAAAACTCCGCTTATTGATCGGGAAAATCGGCCTCGATCTGCCGGGCTTTGTTGCTGAAGCTCCAAAACTCCTGGGGCTTCTTCGGGGCCGGCTGCGATTGACGCACGGCCTCGCCCATCGCGTTGTCGTGAAAGCCGTCGCCGCGAAGATCGTTGATTCGCGAACAACCGGCCATGCCCAAACATACCACCGCCGCCAATCCGGCCATTCGGGCAACCGGAAATAATCGATCCCATTTTCCAAAAAAGTCGTCCATGGCAGGATGCGGATAAGGGAGGAGTCGTAAAAAAGAGGCGGGAGTGTCGCAAAATCGGCAATCCTTGTAAAGGGCAATTTTTTCAATTTTTTTTTGGGGGGGGGAATCTCATTCTCTCCGTGATGGCATCCTTACGGTATCTGAACACCATGCCATTTGACCTAAATGCCGCAGATTTCCTAATATAAATATAAAACCGATAATCACGCTCCACCTTATCGACATTTCCTTTTTTAGCTCCCGGTGGTAAACTCAAATACTCTTCAGGAGGATAAAATGATGGGTGCAATGGACAATTGGGACGTTACGTTGCTGATCGTGGCGGGCTATTTGGCCGTGGTCGCCCTGGTCCGACTCATGGCGCGCCACCGCGACCAATTGCTCGCCGATCTGCGCCGCCAAATGGCCGCCGAGAAAAAACGCAAGCGGGACGAAGAAAATGAACGACGCTGGAAACAATCGGCCTAAAGAATAGCGTTCTTTGCCGAATCGCTTGCGGGATAATTGCACGACAAAATACTCTGCGAAGCCGCAAGCGGCTTTTCGTCGGATTCATCGTTCCCTCCCGTTCGACACCCTGGAAAAATGCCCCACCGCGTGTATATCCAAACCGTCGGCTGCCAGATGAACGTGCTCGATAGCGAGCTGGCGGCCGCCGACCTGATGCAAGTCGGCTACGAATTAGTCCATTCGCCGCGCGAAGCCGATACGATTCTCTACAATACTTGCAGCGTCCGCCAACACGCGGAGGATAAAATCTACAGCGCCTTGGGCCGGCTCAAGCCGCTCAAGCAAAAGCGGCCCGATTTGATCATCGGCGTGATGGGCTGCATGGCGCAAAAGGATCGAGACGCCATCTTCCGCCGCGCGCCCCACGTCGATCTCGTCGTCGGCCCCGGCCAACTCGGCCGGCTTCCCGAATTCATCGATCGAGTCCGACGGGGCGACAATCTCTCCCCGCTCCCAACCGACTTCGGTCCGGCGCCCGGTGGAGAGCCGGTGGCGAGGGCCGTTTTCCAGCCGAGTAAGCTCCTCGAAATCGGCCTCGACCGCGCTTCCGGCAGGCGAAAGGATATCAGCGAAAGTTTCAAGACCTTCAACGTCAACCGCACGGCCGCGATGCGGAGCGTCCCGCATCAGGCGCTGGTGCGAATCGCGTTCGGCTGCGATCGGTTCTGCGCCTACTGCGTGGTCCCCCGCGTTCGCGGACCGGAGCAGAACCGCCCGGCGGCCGAGATCGAGGAAGAAGTCCGCCGCCTGGCCGACGGCGGCTGCCTCGAAATCACGCTCCTCGGCCAGACCGTCAACGGCTACCGCGACGATTCCGGCGGCGCTACCGTCCGGCTCTCCGATCTGCTCCACCGGCTGCACGAGATCGCCGGCATCCGGCGGTTGAAATTCGTCACGAATCATCCGAATTACATGACCGACGATCTGCTCGCGGCCATGCGCGACCTGCCCAAGGTATCGCCGTACCTGCACGTGCCCGCCCAAAGCGGCGCGAACGAAATACTGCGGCGGATGAAGCGGGGCTACACGGTCGAGCAGTACCGCGAGATGCTGGAACGCATCCGCGAGAAAATTCCCCAAGCCGCCGTCGCGAGCGATTTCATCGTCGGCTTCTGCGGCGAGACCGAGGAGGAATTCCAACAGACGGTCGAACTGGTCCGTACGGCGCGCTTCAAAAACAGCTTCATCTTCAAATACAGTTCCCGTCCGGGCACGAAGGCCGCGGAGCTGTACGCCGACGACATTTCCGAAGAGGTCAAGCGGCGGCGGAACAACGAGCTTTTGGCCGTGCAAAACGCGATCTGCCTGGAAGACAACCAGCCGTATTTGGGCCGCACGGTGGAGATCCTCGTGGAAGGTCCGAGTAAAGTCGCCCGCAAGCAGCCCCCCGGCGCGGCCACCGTCCAACTCGTGGGCCGCACCGTCCACGACCGCATCGTGGTCTTCGACGGCCCCCGCGAACTCATCGGCAAGATCATTGAAGTGACAATCGAAAAGTTGGATCCGTTCACGCTGTTCGGAAAACTTCTTTGAATCTGCAACCATCGGTCGCAGTGCGTACTCCTACCCGGCAATTTCTCGATCTCCCTCGCCTCCTTGCCAAAGCCTCCTCCTCGCTCCAATCTGTTGAATCTCCTCCTTAAAAAATGCCCACCTCACGGCATTCCCTCTCGTCGGCATCATCTCCCCGACCTTCCCCTTGTCGGCAAGTGCATATAAGTGGTAAGATGTTGTCGACGCGAAATAATGACCAAGAACACCGGCGTCATCGGCTGTCGCTAACTTGATAAGTGCGGTTGATTGACGCATCGAACGCACATATTGGCTGTAGATCATGGCTCGACTCTCAACGAAATCGGCAAGTAGAATTGAAAGCCCGAACGGCGATGCCGCATTATCCTCCGTATCGGGAACTTTAACGCACATAGAGAAGTTGAACGGCGAGGCCGAAACACTCTGGGCCGACAAACTTCAAATCGACAATTCGCTAACTCGCGCCATGGTGAGTTTTCAAGCCAACAAAGGCAAGGCCGTCTATCGCTGGTTCAAATACAAAGAGGCATTTTCCGTCGGTCTCGTCGAACACTTGTTGAGAAGATGCAATATTGACGCAGGCACCGTGCTCGATCCATTTTCGGGAAGCGGAACGGCTCTCTTCGCGGCAGGCGGTTTAGGAATGAAGGCCGAAGGCATCGAATTGCTTCCGATAGGGCAAATCATCACTGCAACCAAGCAGCTAATCGATCGGGAATTAAAGGATGAGGATGTAAATCGACTTGTCTTCTGGAGAGACGAGCGCCCATGGGATAAGTGCGTTGCTTCCAAATCCATCAATGAGCTCAGAATCACTCGCGGTGCATATCCGGCGGAAACACTCGCTGCAATCGGACGATTTCTCGAATCATCCGAGAAAGAAAAACGGCCGGTTCAATCCGTTTTGATGTTCGCATTGCTTTGCATCCTTGAGAGCGTTAGTTATACGAGAAAGGACGGGCAGTATTTGCGGTGGGATTACCGATCTGGACGATGCCTGGGGAAAAAGGGTTTCGACAAGGGCGAGATTAAGTGTTTTAACAAGGCTATCACAACAAAGCTCCACGAAATAGTCGTCGACTTGCGCTCCGCGGATATGCCCGAGGACTTGTTTGCAACGCCCCGTTCGAAAGCAGAGATTACGCTGCATTACGGCTCGTGCCTAAATATCTTGCCGAAGCTCGAATCCGAATTTTACGACGGAGTGGTTACTTCACCTCCCTACTGTAATCGATACGATTATACTCGCACTTATGCGCTGGAATTGGCGCTACTCGGCGTGAATGAGGAAGAGTTGGTTAAACTGCGGCAGGAAATGCTGAGTTGCACGGTTGAAAATCGAGCAAAAGACTTATTGGCGTTGAATCCGAAATGGGAAGCCGCCATTGCCGCTGCCGATCGGCATCCTCTCCTGCAAAATATTCTCGCTTATCTGGATATGCAAAAAGAACTTGACCTGCTCAATAATAACGGAATCCCGCGCATGGTCCGCGGCTATTTCTATGAGATGGCCTGCGTCATTTACGAGTCTGCTCGCGTACTTAAGAGACATGCGCGACTCGTCATGGTGAACGACAACGTGCGATATGCGGGCGCGAGCATTTCCGTGGACATCATTCTCTCTGAAATGGCCGAGCAGCTGGGTTTTGAAGTAGAGCGGATTCTGGTGCTCCCGAACGGCAAGGGAAACAGCAGCCAACAAATGGGCGTACATGGGCGAGAGGCCTTGCGCAAGTGCGTATATATCTGGCGAAAGGAATGACTTCATGGCGAAGCCATATCGACAGCACCTTAAATCCAGCAAAAGCCTTGAAACGACCTACGAGGCTATTCGAGCCGGTTTTGTCGCTCTCGCCCTGGAAAAGAATCGACGTGCAACGCCGTTTGTCGCTCAGGCACGCGTTTTGAAAACTACCGCCTCCCAGGCAAAGACGCCCAAAGATTTGCTCGACATCCCTGATATTCAACTCGCACTACTTACTGCTGCGGGCGTATCCGACAAAGCAGCCGGACATTTGCAAGACTCCGATAGACACGAAGCTATCGAAGGACTTATCGAGAACTTTCTCGAACCCGCCGGCGTCAATTTCATCGAGGAACTCGTCTTTCGCTTCTTGCTTACTCGAGGCGATACACTCGGCGGTTCGATGCGAAACATCGGCGGCTTCATGGCGCAAAAGAAACTCACCCGCACACTCATTGCCTATTTGAAAATTGCCGGATGCAAGTGCTTATGGCTTCATGGCAAAACGAATACCTGGTCCGAACTGCCGAAAGATGATGCCGACGTCGAATTAACGCTCCGCGGCCTCTGTTGGCGCTCTCCGCGAGGACCGCATACGCTGCTCTATAACCTCACGGTTCCCGTGGTCCAAAATAATATCGATTTGGCGCTGCTCGACTGTTCAGCCGAAAATCTGACGAAAGATATCGTTAAAACTCCTTCCGCGTATATCGCTCTTGGCGAATTGAAAGGCGGGATCGATCCCGCGGGGGCGGACGAACACTGGAAAACTGCTCGAACCGCACTCAATCGGATTCACGAGGCATTTGCAAAGCATAACCGCAAACCGCATACTTTTTTCATCGGTGCGGCCATTGAGGCCAGGATGGCGACGGAAATTTGGAAAATGCTCATAAACGGCACTTTAGAGAATGCTGCAAATCTTACCGACGAAGAGCATATCGCTTCCATATCGCAGTGGCTCTGTTCACTTTGAGAAATGTGTTTCTCTTCACTCTCCCATCCGCTCTTCCGACGCATGGCTTCATCCGGCGATCTACGCCGTGGGGCGGAGTTATTTCGGGTCGATCTTCTCCAGTTCTTCGGCCAAGGCATCGACGGTGTAGCGAATCTCCTCGGGCGCGTGCATCGAGGTGATGAAGAAGCGCAGGCGCGTGGCGCTCTCTTCCACCGCCGGATGGAGGATAGGCATCACGTTGACGCCGCGGCCGAGCATGGCGCGGGAGAGCATCAGCGCGTGGATCGAGTTGCCGAGGATGACCGGCACGACGGGCGTGTCCTTGCTGGTGCCGGTGTTCATGCCGCGCTCCTTGCAGAGGCCCAGGAAGAGCGCGGAATTTTCCCGCAGCCGCGCGAACCGTTCGGGGTGTTTTTCCAAAAAGCGGATCGCGGCCAGCGCGGCGGCGACGGGGGCGGGATTGATGCCGCCGGAGAACACGAAACTCGGCGCGGTATAGCGCAGATAATCGACGAGGGCCTTGCCGCCGGCGATGTACCCGCCGCCGCTGCCGAGGGCTTTGCTGAGCGTGCCCATCCAAACCTCGACGTCTTGGGGATCGACGCCATAGTATCCGCCGATGCCGCTTAAGCCCAGCACGCCGACGGAATGGGCTTCATCGATCATTAGCATCGCGCGGCGCCGTTTTTTCACTTCGATGAACTTCGGCAGGTCGGGCATGTCGCCGTCCATGCTATACACGCCTTCGATGGCGATCAGTACGCGGCGGTAGTCGCGGCGGAGATCGGCAAGCAGCCGGTCGGCTTCGCGCCAATCGTTGTGGGCGAAGGGCCGCCGCCGCGCGCCGGAAAGCATCGAACCCTGGACGATGCTGTTGTGCGCCAGCCCGTCGTGGAGAATTAAATCGCCGGGGCCCAGCAAGTGGCCGATGACCGACTCGTTGGTGGCGTGTCCGCTGTTGAAGGTCAGCGCATCCTCCGTGCCGAGCATCTGGGCGATGGTTTTTTCGAGTTCGACGTGGAACGGCCTTTCGCCCGAAACCAAGCGGCTGGCCGAAACGCTGGTGCCGTACAGGTCGATGGCCTCCTTGGCGGCCTGCGAGACGGCCGGCTCGCCCGCCATGCCCACGTAATTGTAGCTCGAAAAGTTGATGTACTTTTTTCCGTCGATGGACGTGCGGTTGTTCGCGATCCCGTCGTGGACCGCGAAGAAGGGATTGCCGAAGGGCGAATGCTCGATCAGATCGAGGTTTTGCCGCAGCCGAAGGTATTCGGGGAACTGGTCGATGCGGTAATGGCCGGGCGGAATTTCGGCGGCGGCCGGGGCGGTTTCGCGGCGGCGGAGTTGCGTGCCGAGATATTTTTCCACGGCGGCGATGAGCTGCCGGGTGGTTTCCAAATCGGGGAGGATTTCTTCGGGAAACCGGCCGCCGAAGCGTTCTTCGAGGGAGGCGAGGATTTCCATCCGCTCCAGCGAATCCATGCCGGTCTCGACGATCGGCGAATCCAAGGTCATGCCTTTCGTGCGATCCTTGCCCACGCGGCGGATTTCCTCGAGCACGACTTCGGTTACGGTGCGTTTCGGTTCTTGCGGGCGGCCGTTTCTGGAAGGCGCGGCGGTTTGACGCGCCAAATCGGCTTCGGCGGCGGATGCGGCGGCCTCGTCTTCGAGGTCTTTGCCCACCCGTTCTTTGCCCTTCGGCTCCAGCACGACCGCTGCCGCGGATTCGGACCGGGCCGCGAGGGGCAAACCGTCGGCGGCCGACCAGGCGCCGACCGTTTCCAACTCGCCGGCGAGATAGGCGACGCGGCAGGCGTGGCGTTGGATTTTGCCGCTGGAGGTTTTGGGGATGCTGCCGGCTTTGATGAGCACGACGGCCTCGGCCGCCAATTCGTGTTCGGCGGCGACGGCGCGGCAAATCGCGTCGAAAACGGAACTCAAATCGGCTTGCTTGCGGCGTTCGACTTCCTGCACGACGATCAACTGCTCGCGGCCGTCCCGTTCCACGGCGAAGACCGCGCCGCAATCGAGCCGCAGCCGCGGATGGCATTGCTGGACGGTCGATTCGATGTCTTGCGGATAATAATTGACGCCGTGAAAGATGATCAAGTCCTTCACGCGGCCGGTGACGAAGAGTTCGCCGTCCTGGAGGAAGCCGAGATCGCCGGTGCGCATGAAGGGGCCTTCGCCGTTGTTTTTCAAGCAGGCGCGGAAGGCGGCCTCGGTGGCCTCGCCGCGTTGCCAATAGCCTTGCGCCATGCTCGGCCCGCGAACCCAGATTTCCCCGACTTGCCCGGCATCGCAGGGGAGGCAAGTTTCGGGATCGACGATGACGATGGTCTGGTCGGGTAGGTTCCGCCCGCAACCGACCATGGTCCGTACGCCCTCGGTGTCCGGCTCGGCGTCGATGACTTGCCGGCGCGTGAGGGCGGCGGCATCGAAGGCGCGAATCACCGGCGGTTCGTGAACGAATCCGCCGGAGACGATCAGCGTGGCTTCGGCTAATCCATAGCAGGGATAGAACGCCTCGCGGCGGAATCCGCATGGCTCGAAAGCTTCGCAAAAGGCGTCGATCGTCTCGGCGCGGACCGGTTCCGCGCCGTTGAAGGCGACCTTCCAACTGGAAAGGTCGAGCGTTTTGCGCTGTTCGGGCGCGATTTTGCGGACGCAGAGATCGTAGGCGAAATTCGGTCCGCCGCTGGTCGTGCCGCGATACCGCGTAATCGCCGAGAGCCAACGATAGGGTTTTTGCAGGAAGGTCATCGGCGACATGAGCACGTTCGGGCGGCCGATGTACATCGGCTGCAGAATGCCGCCAATCAGGCCCATATCGTGATAGCTCGGCAGCCAAAAGACTCCGGTTCCCGAACGGGTATGCTCGAAGGCGTGGGCGATGAGCGCGGAATTGTGCATCAAATTGGCATGATTGAGCACCACGCCCTTGGGGGTGCCGGTCGAACCGGAGGTGTATTGCAGGAAGGCCAGCGTGTCGCCGTGGACGTCGGGCATGTCCCAGGCATTTTCCGTGCCTGCGGGAACGTGGCAGGTGGCAAGCCAGGTGAGTTGCTTCAGATGCGGGGTTTCGTCGATGAGCGGCATCACGCGGCCGAGCACGGCATCGGTGGTGAGGGCGATTTTCGCGCCGGCATCGTCGGCAATGGCTTGAATGCGGTTCAAGGAGCGGTTTCGCCGCGGAGGATAGACGGGCACGGCAATCACGCCGCCGTAGAGGCAGCCGAAAAAGGCGGCGATGAATTCGACGCCCGCCGGATAGAGCAACAGTGCCCGCTCGCCGGCCAAATCCTGCGATTCGAGCCAGGCGCCGATGGCCCGGGCCTGTCGATCAAGTTCGAGATAGGTGAGGTGGACTTCCTCGCGTTCGCCGTCCACGAGGTAGGTGAATGCGGTGTCTTGGGGTTGGCAGCGGGCGCGATGCCGCAGCAACTCCACGAGGTTCGAGGGTCCGAAAAACGTACCGGGTAAATGGTCCAGATGCACGGCAATAAACTCCTGAAGAGCCGAAGGGGGGATTCCCACGGCTTGAACCGTCGAGCGGTATCGCATTCCAGCCGGGGCAATAATCCCTCGGCACGCTTGAAATCGGACAACAACCACCGAATGCAGTATAAATCGACGAAAAAGACCGCCGAAAGGCCAATTTTAATTTTTTTTCCGACTTACGCAACCAAGACCCTCCGGCGAACCATCGCGACGAAGGCACGAATGAGCAGGGTAAACCCCATAAGAGCTAGTAATATGTTGGGGTTTACTTTCGCGAGGGCCGGAATTTTGCATGGTTCGCAAGCATTTTGCGAAATTACCGTTGATTGTGAACCGCAATCAGGATAAAAAAGAAGATAGGAGATGCGGCGTTTGGCGGAAAAGCGTTTTCCCGCGTGTTTTCTTCAGTTCTTGCGACGAGGTGCGAATTGCTTACCGAACAAGAGATATCTCGAAGTTGGCGGAACTTGTTTCGCTCCAAGGAACTCAACGAAGGAGTTTTCGCTCAAGCGGAGCGTTTGTTGGACGAATTGCGGCCGGAAAGTCCGCTGCGGCATCGTCTGGAAACCGAATTGGAAGAACTCCGCGCGCTCAAGCCGCAGAAGCGATGATTCGCCGCGCCGTTTGCGGCAAGCGCGGGCGGCAAGCCGCGGACCGTTCAAGCAGCCGACCGGGCGAACGCGCCGGCGCGAGTTCGTCCGGTCGATGATGCAGTTCTTGCCTCGCGGGCTACGCCGGTTTAGTGGTTGATGTCGAGACCGACCACGACGCCGTTGAGATAGACTCCGTGCCGATCGTTCACCGGCAATATGCCGAGGTTTGGGAAGGTGTAATCGGTCAACTGGGAGGCGCGGGCGATATTGTCCATCCATGTTCCCGACCAACCCGCGCGGAGGGAAATGGCGCGGGTCATCTGGTAGCGAAGCTCCACGCGCAATTCGACGCCGGGGGTGAAATCGCGCTCGTAGCTGGCGTGGCTGAAGGCGACAGGCCCCAGGGTCAACGGCTCGAAAAGCTCGCCCGGAGGCGTCAAACTCGAACCGATAACGCCGGATTGAGTGATATTCTGGCAGTTGAGGCCGCCGAAGATGCGGCCTTCGGTATTGAACATCCAGCGGCCGACTTTCTTGAAATAACGCGCTCCCAACTGGCCGGCGATAATGTGATTTTGCGCGTCGGTGTTCCAGTTGGTAACGTCCAAATTCCCGCCGACGCCGTTCACCAGGAAGGCGTCGTTGAACTCGGTGTATCGGGGACCTGCGTACCATTCGAGGAATCCGCCCTCGCCGATTTCCTGCGAACGCCCCACATACATCCATTCGATGCTCCAATAGTTCGTGGTATTGATGACCTGCATGGCATCGAAGGTGATCGGTAGATTCTTCACGACGTTGATGAACGGTTCGCCGGGCAAGGGATCGATGGGGATGGTTCCCACGATGCCCTGCATCGAGCTGTGCCCTTGCTGGTCGATATCGGGGTCCTCCAAGACCATGTTCACGTTGGCATTGGCGATCGATTTCACTTGACTCTGCAGTTCGGTGAAGCTCAAGATCCAGCCGTGATGGCCGACAACTCGTCCGATTTCGACCCGCTGCCCGCCGACCCATTTCGAGTGGCCGCTCAAGAGCGAGGTGTCGAGCGAGTTGGACTGGATGGCCATATCGCTTTCGGGATCTTGGTCGTTGATGGGATGGGGGCCGTAAAACACCTGTCGGGTAAGGCCTTCCTTCCCGATGACGGCGGTGTCCGGCGCCGAGATATTCCAATAGAGGCCGTCGTAAGAGATAAAAAAACCCTCATTGGGTTTCTGGCCTCGGCCGACGGTCGAGAGATCGGGGGTGTCGAATAATTGCAATCCCCGCAGCCCTTGACTGAAGGCCGGAGTTGCCGCGATCAGGAGATACAGCCCGAAGGCTACGTTGGCACCAATGCGTTTTAGCGACATAATTAAGTTCCCACCTCGATATGCGCCCTTGGGGGGGTGTAATGAACTTTGAATTGCGCGGCATTCCGTTTGCCGGATGTAACGATAATATCGGACACTCCAGTTGCGAGAGTTGAGTAAGACTGGCAAACCCTGCCGAAAATAACGAGAAAAATGGCCGCAAGAATTTAATATAGGGAGTTTTGATGTTCGGAGAGTAATAATTTTAAGGGCTTTAATTGGAAGATGGGAATTATGGGACCAATGGGGCAGATGAAAAATCATGAAAAAACGCAGGACGGTCTTTTGGGGAAGACCGTCCTGCGTTGTTGACAAACCGTTTCGGCGCTCCGGTTTAGATTCACGTTGGGGCGACAGTTGTACTGTCGCCCCAGGGATGGCAGTACAACTGCCATCCCAACATCCGTCTGCCATCCCAACATCCGTCGGTTTAACGATCCGATCTTACTTCGGATTTTGGCGGATGCCGACGCCGAGCGCGCCGCGCATCAGGTCTTCGGCCATCAGGTCGAGGTCGTCGAATCCGGCGAGGTGTCCGAGTTCGTGTTCCACGACGCTCAGGAGGTCGATGCGATCGACCGCACGCGGATCGACGGCTTCCAATCGCCGGTTGGTGCGCGAGAGGATGAACTCCTCGTCCAAATCGGGCGTGGAATCGACGAACCAGCCATTTCCGGCGGCGTCGAGATCGAGGTAGATGCGGTTCGCTTCGGCCTTGCCCAGCGCGGAACCCGGCAGATCACTAATGACGAACTGAACCTGGGAGAGCCGCGCGAGGGCGTCGGCGTTCAATCCGGCGTTGGACCAGCGGGCGACGGCTTCGCGGACGATCGGCTGGAGGTCTTCTTGGGTGAGCGCGGGAGCGGCGGTCGAGGACGCGGGCGATGCGGTTTCCGCCCTCAAATAGGACGGGTTTTCATTGCGTCCGACCGATTTCCAGATCGCGGGGTCCATCGCGCCGAGGTACGCCCAACTGGTGTAAACGCCGTTTTTCACGATCCAGGCGCCGGCGGCGCCGCTGGATTGATTGTGCCACAAGACATCCGACGTTCCGTCGCCGTTGAAATCGCCGACGCCGGCGAGATCCCAGACGGCGGGATCGGCCAGGTCGAAGTAGGCCCAACTCTTGTACACGCCGCCTTTGACGATCCAGGCGCCGACGCCGCCGTTGGATTGGTTGTGCCAGAGGACGTCCGAGTTTCCGTCGCCGTTGAAGTCGCCGACGCCGGCGATTTTCCAGACGGCGGGGTCGGCCTTGTCGAAGTAGGCCCAACTGCTATAGACGCCGTTTTTCACGATCCAAGCGCCGGCTCCGCCGTTGGATTGATTGTGCCAGAGGACATCGGCGGTTTTGTCGCCGTTGAAGTCGCCCACGCCGGCCAGCCGCCAGACGGAAGGATCGACTTTGTCGAAGTAGGCCCAACTCTTGTACACGCCGCCCTTGACGATCCAGGCGCCGACGCCGCCGGTGGACATATTTTGCCACAGGAGGTCCGCGGTTCCGTCGCCGTTGAAATCGCCGACGCCGGAGGGCCGCCAGACGGCGGGATCGACCGCGTCGAAGTAGGCCCAAGCGGTATAGACGGCGTTTTTCATGATCCAAGCGCCGACGCCGCCGGTGGTTTGATTTTGCCAGAGGACGTCGGCGGTTTTGTCGCCGTTGAAGTCGCCCACGCCGATCGGTTTCCAGACAGCGGGATCGATTTGGCCGATTTGGGTCCAATTTTGAGTGGTCCCGTTTTTCACGATCCACGCGCCGAGGACGCCGGTGGATTGGTTGAACCACAAGACGTCCGAAGTTCCGTCGCCGTTGATATCCGATTTTCCGCCGCCGCTGAGGTCCGCGGCGTAGCTCGTCGAGGAGTACTGCGCGGAAGCAGGGGACATGGTTCCCGTCGAGGATTTCGGCAGGATTGGGAGATAGGTGCTTGGATTCACCGCCACGATGCGGCTGTAAATTTCGGTCGTCGTGCCGGTGGGTGATCCCGCGGTGGGTCCGATCCAAACCGCGATGAAGTCTCCGTTGGCGTCCATCGCCGCGGCGGGTTGGGTTTGTTGGCCCGGCGCGGAGACGTTGATCTGGAACTCGTCCATCACGGCGCCGGTGGTCGGATCGACATAAGTGGCGCCGCTGGGAGTGTACATGTGCGCGTAGATCCCATAGCCTTCGACAAAGGGATCGTCCAGTCCGAAACCCGCCCAGAGCACGACGAAATTGCCGTTGCGGTCGGCGCTGATGGCCGGCTCATATTGCCAATTGACGGATTTTTTGTTGACGCGGAATTCGCCGCTTTCTAGCGCGGTACCGGCGGCGTTGTAGCGGCGGGCATAGACGCCGTAGCCGCTGCCGTCCTGGCCGAAGCTCTGCCAAGCGACCATGAAGTCGCCGGCGGCGTCCATGGCGATTTGCGGAGCGGTTTGCTTGTCGTTGGTATAGCCGTTGACTCGGAACTCGCCGCCCACTTTCTGGCCGGCGGCATTGAACCGCTGTCCAAACACGCCCCAGGAAGTGCCGTCCTGCTGGTCGCTCTGCCAGACGACGGTGAAGTTGCCGTTGGCGTCGATGGCGACGTCGGACAACTGCTGGCTGTACTTGGTCGTCGAGTTGACGAGGAATTCGCCGCCCTGCGCTTGGCCGCTGGGATTGAAGCGGCGGGCGAAGACGCCGTTCGCATCGCTATCCTGACCGGCGCTGGTCCAAGAGACCACGAAATTGCCGTTGAGGTCCATGGCCACGCTCGGCCGATCTTGAGCGTTCTGCACGGCCTGATTGACGCGGATGTCATCGCCGGTGGCCACGCCGGAAGTGTCGAAGACTCGTGCGAACACGCCCGCGTTGTCGCCGTCGCCCTGCCCGGACCAAACCACCACGAAATTGCCGTCTTTGTCGATGGCCACGTCGGGCAAGGTCTGGGGGCTGGAGGCCGGATTGAGCGCTTGATAGGAACTTACCTGGAATTCCGTGCCGAGCGTTCGGCCGATGCGGTCGTAGCGTTGGGCCACGATATCGCCCAAAGTGTCAACCGCGCGGGAGATCCAGACCACCACGTAATCGCCGTTGGCGTTGGCCGCCACCTGGGGAGCGGTTTCTTGCCCCAAGGTCGTGGTGTTGACCTGGAGGTCTTTAATGTTCTTGTTGCCGGGGTCGGGGGTGCCCGGGGAAGTAACGTTGTTCGGGAGTCCGGCCAGGATTTCAAAGACGCCGAAGAAATCGCTGCCTTCCGGGGCAAAACCGGTGCGTCCCAGCGGATTGCCCGCCTTGTCGCGCAAACCGGAGGAGCCGGCGGGATTGGTCGGCGAAGGCGGCTTGGGCGAGAGAACTTGGAGGGTATAAGTCCCGTTGATCAGCAAGGGCTGCTTGAGCCAGACCTTCGCTTCGTACTTGTTGGTGGCCGGATTTTTGGCGTACTCGATATGATCGATGGCCAGCGGAATCGCGACGCCTTCGAGAGTGAGTCGATAGTTCGCCACGTTCGTAACGCTATCTTTAACGATCGCGGGATCGCCTTCCAGCATCGCTTCGTCGAAGGTTACGATGAGGTAAGGAAGTCCGCCGGCGCCGACGACGATCTTGGAACTGATGTCGTCGGTGGTGAAGGTGGGATCCTCGAGGCGGTTGAGCACGGTTTTTCCGTCAATGCCGGAAATTCGAGTCATGATCGGGCCGGCGGTATCGGTGGAATCCTTGTAGCGGCGGGCGAAGATGCCGCTCTGATCGCCCACGCCGTTGCCGGTCCAAACCACGACGTATTCGCCGCTGGGAGTCATGGCCAGGGAGGGGAATTTCTGCGACCCCGCGGAAGTCATGTTCGCGCGGGTTTGTTCGCTGGTGTACTCCTCGGGAAGCAGGGCATTATAGTCGAGTACAACCTCTTCCTGCGCGTGGAAGGTGCGAAGGAAGACACCTTGATCGTCCGCCAGGCTGCTCCAATCGATCACTTCCTGCAGAACGCGATTGGGTTGGGCGCCGTTGCCGTCCCAGGCGATGACGAAGTCGCCGTCGATATCCATCGCGATGCTCGGATTCACCTGGCTGCCGGCGTACAGGGCCGATTCTTCGAGAGTGTAGAACGGATGTGCGGGGTGCGGATCGAGTGCGGTAATGGTCAGGTTCGCTTGATGCGTGTAATCGTCCATTTGCGGAGTGCCATCCGCAAGGAAGCGGCGATAGTAGATGCCGTAGGATTCGGGAACGACGGGATCATCCTCGTAAATGTCGTTGTCCCGCCAGGATTCCCAGGCGACGATGAAGTTGCCTCGGGCGTCGATGACGACCTGGGGATTTCGCGCCTGCCGGTGGGTTTCCCCGCCGCCGAAGGCCTCGGAATGATGCGGGTAGATGTGCTGCGGATCCGAGAGGAATTGATCGTTCGGCAGGTCGGCTTGGAATTCGACGCCTTTGGGAACTCCCAGCGGCGTGAACAGTCGGGCCATGACGACCGTGTTGTTGATGGTGCCGTTGGTTTCGACGTTCCCCACCGTGGCGACCTGGTCCCAAGCCACCACGAAATCGCCCGCGTAGTTCATGGCCACGCTCGGATGCAATTCGCTGTCGCCAGGGATATTGACGGTATTGACGAGGAACTCGACGCCGACGGGTAGGCCGTTGAAATCGAAGAGTTGTCCGCGAACGTCGTTGAAATAGCTGCTGGATTGCGCGGCGGTGGCCCAAACGACGACGAAATTTCCGTAGGCGTCGGCCGCCACGGCGGGATCGACCTGCCCATTGGTGTAATTGGTATTGACGCGGAATTCGGTGCCGATCTTGTTTCCGAGGGAATCGAAGAGCTGGCCGTAGATGCCGGTGCTGTGGTCGGGATCCTGTCCCTCGCTTTGCCAGACGACGATGATGTTGCCGTCGGCGCTCATCGACACGGCGGCGTTGCTCTGGTTGCCGCGTTTGGTGGTGTTGACGAGGATGTCGCCGCTCGTCGATTTGCCGAGCAGGTTGTTGGCGTTGTCGAAGATCCGCAGGTAGATGCCGCCGCCGTTGGGATCGGTGGCGTCGTCCTGTCCGTAGGAGGTCCAGACGACGGCGAAATCGCCGTTGTGGTCGATGGCGACGGACCGGCGGGTCTGTTCGCGGCCAAAGCCGGTGCCGTAGGATTCGCTGAACGCCTGGTTGTATCCGACGGTGGAGGAGCTATTGACGCGGATCTCCGCGCCGGAGACCGCGCTGGCGGCCACGGTAAAGTGGTAGCTGTAGCCGGGCTGTTTGGAAATGGCGGGATTGGTGCCGGGAATGCCGTCGAAATCACCGTCCAAGGCGTTGGCGGTGGCTCCGGCGGTGTCCCAAATCGATTCGCTGGCGACGAGTTGGTAGTCGCCGTCGGCGAGCGAACTGGTTCCTCCCAAGAATCCGTTGCCGTCGAGGGTGAGTTGGGCGCGGTATTTCCGCGTCGAGGCATCCCAGCCGAAGATGATGTCGGTAACGGCGCCGGTGATTTCGACGCCATTGCGGTACAGACGCCAGTTTTGCTTGTTCAGCACGCTATGCTGGCCGGTAACGCCACCCTCGGTGGAAAGGCCTTCGCTGAAATAGGCGTTCAAGCGGGCATATTCCTTGCCCGAGAGCAGGATCGCCAGATCGCTGGAGCTGACCACGGAACCTTCGAGGATGGAACTGACGGCAGGCGAGGCGATTTCGGTAACGATCGCGCCCACGTTGTCGGGGAAGATGGTGGAATCGGCCGAGATGAAGCGGTAGATGCTGGTGCTCGATCCCGGCGTGGCCCCCGGTCCGGTGAAGACGATATAGGCCTTGCCCCGCTGATCGGTGGCGACGGAGGAGATCCACTGGTCGCCGACGGTAACTTTATTCACGCGGGTTTCACCGCCGATCGAAGAACCGTCGGCTGAAAATTGGCGGTAGAACACGCCGGAACCCGAGAGGTCGGCTTGTCCCGGCCGTTCGCCGGTTCCGCTCCAGGTAATGGTGTATTTTCCGTTGTAGGCCATCGCCACCGAGGGGAACAACTGGTCGCCGAGCACCGAAGTATTCACACGTGCTTCGGGGAAGAGAATTCCGATTCCGAGATCAATCCTGGCAGAATAAATCCCCCAACCATTGCCGTCCTGTGCCGAGCTCTGCCAAGCCACAACGACACTGTTGCCATCGGGCGTCATGGCCACGCTGGGGTATTGCTGATTCCCCGCTTGCGTTGCGTTGAGCGGAATTTCGCCGGTGAGATAGGTGCCGTATAACTCGTTCGGCGTGCCGTCGGCATTGAACACCCGGCTGTAGATGTCGAATTGGCCCTGAATCTGGTCGGTTTGCCAGACGACGATGAAGGTGCCGTTGTTCGCCATGGCCACCGAGGAGTTTTGCTGGTTGCCCGCCGTCGTCGTATTGACTTGGAATTCGGGCGCCAGCGCTTGGCCGATGGAGTTGAAGCGGCGGACATAGACGCCGAATCCCTTACCGAGCTGGTTGCCGTCCTCTTGGCCGTAGCTCGACCAGGTGACGATGAAATCGCCGAGGGCGTCCATCGTTACGCTGGACCATTTCTGATCGTTGGTCGTATAAGTGTTCACGCGGAAGGCGGGGCCTTGTGGCTCGCCCTTGGCGTTGAAGCGGCGGGCGAAGACGTCGCTGTCGAGGACCGTGCCCGCGGCGTTGACGCGATAGTTCGACCAGGTGACGACGAAATCGCCGTCGCCGTCGCAGGCGATCGTGGCGTAGCGCTGGTGGTCGTTCTTGAAATACGCCAATTGCCCGTTCGCGTCGTAGTAGGTGTCCGTCGCCGAGGTAATGGCCAGGCGGTCGGTGTAGAAGGTGCCGTCGGCGTCGAAAACCCTGTAGAAGACGCGGTCGCGGCCCAACGTGCCGTCGTAAGCCGACCAGGTGACGATATGATTGCCGTTGAGCGCCGTGGCGACGGCGCGGGCCGATTCGGGGAACGTCTGGGCGTTGGTGATGGCCGTCGGATCGCTGATCGGATCGTCGGTGGGCGTGCCGTTCGTGGCGTTGAGGTCGATGGTGAAGTTGATGGTGTAATTCGCCCCGTTGACTCCGTTGTAGTCGCCGTCCAGGGGATTGTTGAAGAAGTCCTGCACGCTCTCGGAAATCGTGAGCGAGTAAAATCCCTGCTTGAGGATGTGCTTGTCGGGATTGGGATCGCTCTCTTCGAGATTGCTGTCGAAGGTAACCAGCACTTCGAATTTGCCGGTAGCGGGATTGCGATGATCTCCCGCGGCATTCACCCATTGCACCGATTTCACGCCGCCTTGCACGGGGGTGCCGGTTTTCGAGAGCTGCCAATTGTTGGGATTGAGCACGCTGTGCGTGCCGCCCGCCCCGCCGATGGACGACATGTTCTCGTCGAAGGCGACCACGAAGCTGGAGACGTAATTGGCTATCGAGGAGTTGTCGTAAACCGTTCGCGGCGCCGTTGCGCCGCTAATCGGCGTGGCGTCGAAGACGTTCGTGACGAAGGGACCGGCAACGTCGATTTTCTGATCGAAACGCTGGGAGAAGACCATCGTCCGGGAAGTATTCGCGGCCGCCGCGCCCGTCCATACCGCGATCAAATCGCCGTTGGCGTCGAGGGCGACGGAAGGATAGCGCTGATCGCCGTCGGTGGTGGTGTTCAGGCGGAATTCGCTGCCCATTTCGCCGTTGGGCCCGAGATAGGGATTGGTGCTGGCCGGGCCGGCGTAGCGCTGGGCGTAAACGCCGAAGCTGTTGGGCAAATCGGAATTCAGGCCGCTGGGATCCCACGAGGCCCGGTCCTGGAAGCTCTCCCAGACGACGCTGAAATCGCCGGCGGGATTCATCGCCACTTGCGGCCGCTGCTGGTCGTAGGCGCTGTAGGTGTTGACTTTGAATTCGTCCGCCGCAGGAGTGCCGGCTCGGAGGAACTTTCGGGCATAGATGCCGTTCATGCCGAACACGCCCGCCCCCGCCCCGCTGCCGGTTCCGTCGATGCCGTAGCTGGACCAGGAGATCGCGAAATTGCCCGCGGAATCCAAGGCCACCGAGGACCACTTTTGTGAATTCGTGGTAGTGGAGTTGACGAGGAATTCCATGCCGCCGCCGAAGGAAGAAGGCATCGCAGCGGCATACGTGACCGGCATGTTGAGAATCCGTGTCGTGCCGGTGACCTGGCTAGGACCGGTACGGCTCGACGGCAGGTTGATTCCGGCAGCGGCGTAATCTACCTGGTAGCCGAGATCCTGAAACTGGCCGACCGTTGTTCTACTGATGAACGCTGGGACGTCTGCCCAACCGGTCATCAGTTCGTATTGCATGTCGCGGCCCTGGGTATCGACGATTCCCGTGGGGGCGCCGCCGCCATTGACTTCGTTCCAATGGGCGTCGTTAGTTCCGCCCCCGCCGCCCAACTCCACCGGCACGAAAGTGGCATTGTTCTGCCCGACGAACTCCGCCTGATATGCCGCCAACGCCGCGGCGCCGGTGTATTGACCTGATCCGAGGACATACACATTGTCGTTGGTCCAGACGGTGCCGAAGCCCAGCACGTGTCCCATTTCGTGAGTGATCACGTCAACCAGCGAGCCATCGGCTTCCATGGCCCCCAAGTCCGCCGAATCGAACTCCATGGTGCCGGAGTAGGGGATATTCGAGCCGATACGCAGTCCATCGGGGCCGGCCTGGCCGAGGATGCCGCCCGGGCCGTCGATGAGATTTCCGCTGGCGCTGATCAAGATGTCGTCGATGGCAATCCCGGCGGCGTTTACCACGTCGGGTACGTCGCCGGTGATGATCGCTTCCCAACGCTGGGCTGCCGTAGTGAAGACCGCCATCTGGCTATCTGTCAGGCCGCCTTCGAACTGCAACGTGATGTTGAACTGGGAAAGGGCACTGTTGCTGCCTAGAATTTTGGCGTAGATATCCGATTCCCAGGGATTGTCGTCGTTGGCGCCATAGGCGGTCCAGGTGATGACGTAGTTGCCCGTTTGGTTCGCGGCGATGCTGGGAAACATCTGGTCGTTGAGGGTCGTGTCGTTGACGCGCATTTCGCCGGGCAGGCCCTCGACGAGCGTGGTAACCGCGATTCGGCGGCCCGGATCGCCCGTCAGATTCGCGACCGAATCGGCGGGGATCATAATCTGCGAATGGTCCTTGTTGGCGTCCACGTCGATGAATTCGACCGTGATGGTCGTGTCGCCGGAGACCGAAACGAAGACGTGCGCGCCCATCGCCTCGAGCGCCAGTTGGATGTCGTCCACGATGGTGGACAAATTATTGTCGGTCGGCAGGGTGATCGCGGCGCTGACGTACTCCACCTCGTTCGCATCGACCCATTGCAGCTTGAAGGTGCCCTGCGGGCGGCCGATGAAATTGATCTGCTGCACTTCGTTCAGTCCGCCGAGCACTTCGCCTTCCGGGCTGTAGCGCTGCATATAGACGCCGTAGCCGCTTTCATCCTGATTCATGCTCTGCCAGGTGATCATGAAGTCGCCGTCAACGTCCATCGCCACGTCGGAATAGCGCTGAATATCCTCGGTCTCGGTGTTGACCATGAATTCTTCGCCGAGGGGATTGAACGGATCGTCGGTTTTCGGCTGGCCGAGGGCGTCGTAGCGGCGGGCGTACACGTCCCAAGCCGGATCGGAGTCGAGGGTGGCCAGCGCGGAGTTGTCGCGCGACCAGGTAACCACGAAGTCGCCGTCGCCGTCCATCGCCACCGAGGCGTAGGTGTCGGTGGAATCGCTGGAGACGCGGATTTCGGCTAACGGCACGGCCGAAGCGACGTGATTGACGCCGCTCTGGGTCCAGGTGTTCCGGTAGAGTTTCGCCCAAATACCTTCATTTCCGGGAGTCGAGTCGGTCCAGACCACGACGTAATCGCCGTTGCCGTCGTTGGCCACGGCGTGCGGCACGCTCGGCGCGCTGGGGGTGTCGTTGATGGTTTGGGTGGTTTGATTGCCGGTACCCGCGCTGCCGCTCACGGGGGTTTCGCTGCCTGTCAAGGCCGAGACTTCGAAGCTGCGGCCGAAGTTGAATCCGTTGACCGAGAAGCCCGTCCGGCCCAGCGGATTGCCGGCCACGTCGCGCATCGAGTTCAGCGCGATCAGTTCGTAATGGCCGTCGGTCAAGGCGGGCACTCCCGCCGTGGCGCCGTTGGCGTCGAGCTTGATGACCGCTTCGTACTTGTTGGTGCCGACGAAGCCGGGGAAGAGCAATACGCCGTTAACGTCGGTGATTTGCGAGGCCGCGTTCACGCCGAAATAAATTTCGCTGATGCCGCCGGTGATCGGCACACCGTCTTTAAGCAACGACCAATTCGCCTTGTTCAGAATGCTGCCCACGCCGGTAGTCGCCATCGCTTCGTCGAAAGTGACGACGAGATACTGCACGGGCCGCAGCACTTGGCCGTTGTTTTTCAGCCGTGTGTTGTCGTCCAAGATGAAATCGGTGGCCAGCGGGCCGGCGGTGTCGGTCGATTCGACGAACGTGCGCATATAGACGCTGTTGCCGCCCAGAGGTTGACCGTCCCCCCTGACATTGGTTTGCGTCCAACTCACGGCGAGACTCCCGTTGGGCTGCATGCCGATCGACGCCGCGCTCTGGTCGGTGCCGGGATTGGGGCCGTATTCGGCGTATCCGAACATGTAAGCGGTAACTTCTTCGGTGGGATCGGCGGGATCGGGCTTGCTGAGATCCGAATTCTGAGTATCGAGAGAAATGCTGAAGGCGTCGTGCAACTCGCCTTGGATCGTGATCTCGAAGAAATATTGGGCCGCGGTAATCTGGAACTGTCCGTTCATCTTGCCGATGTCGGTCGGGAAGGCGTTCAACGTCGGCTCGACGGCTTGCAAATCCCAATCGGTGCCTTGGCGCGCGGCGAATTCGGCCGCGGAAATCAGGCGCACGTCGATCGGTCCTTCATAGATGCCGTTGGGAGTCCAGGGATCCTCCGGCCAATTCAAGCCGTTGTTCGTCAGGTCGTAGGAGAACTGCGTCAGGACGTTATGGATCTCGGCAAGTGTGGTATTCGGGTTCAGGGTGCCGCCGGGGCCGCTGAAATCGGGATCGATGGTGATCGACACGCCGCCGAGAACCAGGACGATCGAACCGTCGGTGGCGAACTGGTCGAGGGCCACGACGTACACGTTGTTCGAGCCGTCGCGCTGCGCATTGACGATGTTGTCGGTATTGAGCACATTCTGCGGCCCGAGCACCGGATCGGCGTCGAATTGCGTGAACATCACGGCGTTGGCGTCGCCGCGCAGCATCGTAAGCACGTTGCTCAAGATTTGCTGCATGCGGCCCAATTCGGTCCTCGTGGCGCCGAAATTCTGGGCGATCGTCAGAAATTCCTGGATTTCCAAGTCGGGATCGTTGCCCAGCGGAGTATGCAGCCCGCCGTCGTGAACGAACGGATGAAACGGCGTGGGCAGCCCGTGCGAAATCAGATCTTGGAACAGCCCCAGGAGCGGCGAATTCGCGAACAGCGGATCGATCGCCATTTGGTTGATCGCCGCCGCATATAAAGCGCCGGGGACGAGGGCGTTTTGCGAGACGTCGGGGCCGAATCCGCTGTAGATCACCGTCACGTCGCCGTCGGCATCGACGGCAACCTGATTTCCGCTTTGCGCTTCGGGCCAGTTGGTCCAAGTGTTGGGATCGACGCTGCCGCTGTTGGCGCGGAACAGATCGCGAATCAGGTTGCCCTCGATGTCCCACATGGCGCCATAGACGCCGTCGGTAGTCGCGCCCGTGTGGTCGCCGTCAACGGCCGGCCAATCCCAGCTTAAAATGAAGTCGTTGAGGTAGTTCCAGGCCGCCGTGGGGGCTTGTACGCCGTTGACCAGCGCCGATTGATTGAATCGCACGGTGGGGAAGCCGAGCAGGTCGGACTGATTGGTATTATAGACTTTCACGAACAGGGTGCCCGGTTCGATCACCCCTTGTCCCATCATCCAGGTAACGAGGAAGAACTGGCCGTCGGGACTCATGCTCACGAACGAGTCGCCGTGGGTGCTGGTGTCTTCGGCGTTGACCATGAACTCGTTGCCGACGCGGTCGCCGTCGCGGTTGAAGCGCTGGCCGACGATGCCGTTGAAGAAGCTGATATCCTGGCCCTGGTTGCTCCAGGTGATGACGAAGTTGCCGTCGGCATCCATCGAGACCGCGGGCGCGAACTGCGCATCGACGGCGAAGGTGTTCACGCGGAAGGCGTTACCCAGCGGCCGCGCGCCCTGCAATTTATCGATCTTGTCGGCGACGACCGAAACGCCGTTGTAGCCCGTCGCCGAGACGGCGAAGGTCGCGGTATCGGCTTCCGTAATCGGATCGGAGACCGCGCTGATCTTGACCAGTTGCGGCACGTTCCAATTGGCGGGCGTGAAGGTCAGCGTCGTAGGAAATACTTGCAAATCGGAGGAGCCCGACTGGCGGGTAATGGTCACCGTCACGTCGGCCGCGGGAGCGGCGGGAAGCGCGACCGAAATGATGCGCGAATTGCCCTCGAGCACCGGCAGGTAATCGGTCGAGACCACCAGGGCGGCGGCGTCGTTGTCGATTTCCGAAACCGCGAGCGTCTTGTCGGGATATCCCGCCACCGAGAAGGTGAATTCGGCCGTCCCGTTCACGCCATCGGCATCGTCTTCCGCCGCGACGAGATTTACCTGTTGCGGTCGATTCCAGTTGGCGGGAGTGAACGTCAAAGTGGCCGTCGAAAGGAGGTTCAGGTCGGCATCGCCGCCCGCCGCCTTGGCAATCGTTACCGTAACGTCGGCCGTGGGTTGGAAGGCGAGCCGCGCGGTGATGACCCGCGCTTCGCCTTCGGCGATCCCCAGGCCTTGCGGATCGGTCGAAAGCACGATGGGAGAGATGTCCTTGTCGATCTGGGTGACCGTAACCAATTGCAGGCGATGGTTGTAGGCCGAGACCAAGAAGTTCGCCATGCCGTAGAGTACGTCGAGCGGATCGGCGTCGTTGGCCGCGGTAATCGTGATCGTCGCCGTGCGGTTGTTCCCGGCGTCGAGCACGACCTGGGCGGGCGAGACCGAAATCGAGGGATCGCCGAGCCAACTCGCCGCCGGATCCTGGACGATATCGACCGTGGTGTCGGCCGGAGCGGAGACGGTAAACGTGGCGGTCGGGCCGCCTTCCTTCATCACGAAAATGGCTTGCGAAACGGTCAATTCGGATTGCGTCCAATCGTCGTCGGCCTCGATGGCCGTGACGGTCCTGGTCTGGAAATCGTCGTCGGGCGAGAGGAATGTGAAGGTCGCCGTGCCATTGGTGGCGTCGGCGTCCTGGTTATCGAAAACCCACAAGCGATGCGGCTGGTTCCAGTCGTTCTGGGTGAAAACGAGCGTGCCCACAATGATCGCCCCCGGGATGCTGGTATATACCGACTGATTCCCTTGTGGTTTATCGACTCCCGTGCCCCCGGTGAGATCGACGTCGCCGCCGATCCTCGCGACGATCATGGTTATGTCGCCGTCGGGCCGCGAGGAAAGACGGAGGTCGAAATAGTTCTTGCTTCCCTCGGGGACATAGATAGTGCTCGAAGAGATCGAGAGTATTTCCGGTGGATCCGGCTCCGTGACGCCGGGCGGAATTACGGCGGGCGCAAGTTCGGATATCCAGGGATCGTCGTTGACTTTAACGGCGTTCACCAATTGCGTGGTGAAGCCGGGCGCGTACACGAAAAACCTCCGCACGCCATCCGCGTCTTCCGGAGAAGGGGGTTGAGAAGCAGGCCATGGCGCGGGCGTGGGCGTGTCGTTGGCCGCGTTGAGTATTACCGTCTGGTAGGTGTCCCAATTGCCGGGCGTGAAGGTGAGCGTCGCGGTGACATTGGTAATGTTCGCGTCGCCGCCCGTTTCGGGGGTGATCGTTACGGTAACGTTCGACTTCGGTTCGAAGGGGAGCCTGACGCGAAAGATGCCGCTTCCGCCTTCGGTAACCCGGACGTAAGAATAACTCTCGCTCGCATAGGCGATATCCAATACGGGCGTATCGATCATGGTCACGTTGACCGTCTCGAGCGGCGCGTTGTTGGGACCCACCAAATAATAAGCCGCCGTGCCGTTCGTCGAGTCGGTATCCGGAAGCGCGCGAATCCGCACTTGTTGCGGCACGTTCCAGGTATTGGGATCGAAGAGAATCGAGGTGACGCCCCTCGTGGTGATGCTGGGATCGCCGTCGGATTGCTTCAAGAGCTGCACTTCCACCAAACCCGTCGGCTGGCCGGAGAGCGCGACGGTGAAGATGCCGGTATTACCCTCCAAAATCGTCAAGGTATTGGTGGAAACGATCAAATGCGCCCAGTCGTCGGCTTCGGTCGCGGTTACTTGCCGGCTGCCGTAAATGCCCGTCGGGTCGGAGAGGAGGAAATCGGCCGTGCCGTCCACGGCGTCTTGATTGGGGATCATTTCCCGGGCCGCGCTGACCGTAACCGTTTGCGGCACGTTCCAATCGGCGGGAGTGAAAGTCAACGTCGCCGGGGAGGCCGTCAGGTCGTCGTCGCCGCCGGTCAATTTGGAAACATTGATGGTTACGTCGGCCGCCGGCGCGCCCGCCAGCCTAACGTTGAAGGTGTCGGAGTTTCCTTCCACGACCGAGAGGCTGTTGCGGGAGACGATCAGGCTCTTCAGATCGATGGCGTTCGCCGTGACGGTTTGCGCGGTAATGCCGCCGGCCGAGACGTCGAACCACGCCGAACTGTTCGTATTGTCGGCATCGAGAGGAGTGCTGATCGTCACCGATTGCGGCTGGTCCCAATTGGCCGGAGTGAAAGTGAGTTGCGCCGCCGAAGCGGTCATCCGCACGTCGCTGCCGAATCGCCTCGCAATCGTTACGGTTACCGGCACGAACGGCCGGCTGGCGAGGCTCACCGTAAAGTCCTTCGACTGCCCTTCCAAGATCGAGAGCGTGCTGTTGGAGATCACTAGATTCGGGGCCGAGACGATCGCCGCGGGCGAAAACCGCTGCGCGAAAATATCGTACTTGCTCCCCGGCGTGACGGCATCGGGCACTTCGCTCTGCCAGGTAATCACGAAATCGCCGTCGGCGTCCATCGACACCGCCGGGCCCGATTGCTGCGTAACGTCGGGAAGCGGCGTAAACGGATCGTCCGGTTCCGGCGGATTCACGCGGAATTCGGGACTGGACGCCTTCGTGATCGTGGCCACTTGCCGCTGCGGGGCGGTGAGCGTAACGGCCGCCTTCTGGTCGTTCGTGATCTTCGTGCCCAATACCAAGAGCGGATGGTCCTGCAAGCCCGAATTGCCCACGAAGGTTACGTCGAACGTGCGCAATCCGAGCGGATCGGCGGCCGTTTTCACCGAAACCACCTTCACCGTGGCCGCGGGGGTGCGAAATTCGAGAGGCCCCCCGTCCGTCGGACCGGGACCGGTCGGAGTGGGAACCGGAATGAACACCGGCGCCATCGGGTAGCCCTGGGTGGTCAATTGAAACGCCGACTCGATGGCCATCGCCGTTTGGGCCGGATTGGTGAGCGAAACCGGGATATTCGGATCGCCGTTGGGCCGAATGCCGATCCAGGTGGGTTGCCGCAAGGTCGTAACCTGCACCGAGGGTAGATAGCCCGAACCGCCGTCGTCGGCTAAAAAGTTCTGGGCCGCGATCATCAAATTGGGGATGGCCGGCGCGGCGGGATTGGCGGAAGGATCGTAAACGAAGGGGTAGGTTACCTTGTAGTGCAGCGAATCGACGGCCTCGACGGTCAAATTTTGCAGCAGGTTGGCGGCGTCGCCCCCCTTGGCGGCCAAATCGCGCAAGGCCTTCTGAATGACCGCCGCGTTGCTGAGCGCCGGATTGAGAGTATTCCAACTCGTTTCGTCGAACGTGATGGGCAAGGTCTTCTCCGTAAGGGGGTCGATCTTGTCGTCTCCGTTGAGATTGATGCCCAACTGGATGGTCCCCAGCAGGGTGGCGCCGCCCGGATTCGTGTAGGAGAACGAAAGCATCTGCTGCACTTCGCCGCCGCTATAGAGCATGGAGAAGTAGGGATTGCCCAACTTCGTGGTATTGCTCGTGAAGAGCGATTCGGGCAGTACGATCCGCTGCACTTGGTTGGTCAGGTAGCGGGCGTAGATGTTGCTGTCGATCATCCCGGCGCCGGTCCGCGGATCGATGATCTGTTCGTATTCTTGGTAAGGCAGATTCGTCAGCGGATTGATCGTTACTCCCGGCGGATTGTTCGGATCGAACCGCACCGCGTCGATGCGGGTCCAGACCGCGATCGCATCGCCGGCGTGGTCAACGGCCAGCGATTGGCCGGCGATCGTGCCCAACGACGTGGAAACCGTTTGATTGACGAGGATATCGTTCAGATTCCCCACCGAGAGGCTCAGCAACTGCCGCTGTTCCAACGGGTCGATCATTAAACGACGCGCCTTGCGGGCCGGATCCTTGCGCCGGCCGCCTAAGCCGAAAAACTTCTTCACGCTTTCCATACGTTTGCCGCCGCGACGGGATTTGGGCAATCGCCTTGACATGGATTTCAATCCTTCAGGTTGGGTTCCGGGATGCCGGAGAGGTGGAATATTTTCTTGTGTTGTAATTATCGAGGAAGTTACGTTTTACTACGCGACGTTTCCTTTTTGCCACATTCCCGCTTCCCAAGGCGTTGCCCTAGGGCGGGAGGCAGGTAGGGTGGGTCAAGCTTTAGCGCGGACCCACCACCGGTATTTCTCGCATCATCTACAATCCTTCGGATTTTTCGCATCCTCGGTGGGTCCGCGCTAAAGCTTGACCCACCCTACATTTCTCGCATCATTGGCGGATCCGCTAAAGCTCGACCCACCCTACAATCCCTTGGGGCGCCATATTTCACGCAATTTGCATACCGGACATGGCGCCCGGTTCATTCGATGTTTCGCCGAGCGGTCCGGAGACCGGCGGCGGTTCGTCGCGAATCTCGCTGCTCGGGCGCAGCCAGTACGCCGAGACGGGATTGCTGACGGCTTGCCGCGTTTGCGGCTTCGCCAGGTTGAGGATCATCGCTCTGCGCACGCCCGGCAAAAATTGGATTTCGAACAGTTCCTCGCAGCCCAGCGTGAATTCGAAAAAGCCCGCCTGGGAGCCGCTGCGCAAGTCGATAATGGCGATGCCGCAGGGCAAATGTTGATGCAGTTGCTGCACCGGCAGGCCGCCGAAAATGTGCTTCTCGCGGATTTTGCAGAGTCCCACCAGGGCGTAGTGGCCCACGAAGGTCAATCCCCGCAAATAGCCCGGCAGGGCGCACGCCACGTCGTAGCGGCCGCTCTGGGGATCGACTATCAAAAGTTCGCCCGTGCCGGAATTGAGGAGCCACAAGCGGTCGTCGTGCCAGCGCGGCGAATGCGGCATGGATAGCCCGCGGAGGATGATCTCCGAGGTTTGCACGTCGATCAACACGCCGCCGTCGGCCTTCTTCTCCCGCCAGCCGCCGGGCGCGTCGGTCGTTCCCAGGGCCGTAACGTAGCGCGGCCGGCCGTCGCGCATCGCCAAACCGTTCAGATGGCAGCGGTCTTCGGGCACGAGGTCGGTTACGAAGGAGGGCCGCCAAAACGGAACGAAATTGAAGTCGAAGCTCAGCCGCGCCAGGCAGGAGAATCGGGTGGCGACCAGCGTAATGCCTTCCGGCGTTATTGCAATATCGTGGACGTTCAAGTCGTTGGTGTGATAGGTCGCGCGCGGCAAATAAAGCGCGTCGTAGCGGCCGGGCTGGTTTTCCTGGTATTCGTGCGCCAGAATCGGCGAATTGGCGAAGATCGAAACGTCGTACCGCGTGGCCAACACCATCCGCCCGCCGCCGACCGCGAGGCCCAGGGGTTTGTCGAAATCGCGCATCAAGAGCGTCGCTTGCCGGCCGTCGTGGCCGATCATCGCCACCTTGCCCGCTTGATAGGTCGAGACCGCCAGCGATCCGCCGGACTGGATCAACCAATCCTCGAAGGATGCGGATGCCTGGCATTGTATTTGCGCCGGTTCGTTCATGCGCGAGGGTCGAGTTTCGTTGTAGGGCAGGTTTCCAACCTGTCGCGCTCGCAGGACAGGTTTCCAACCTGTCATCCAAGATTTTTCGCTAACTTCTATGCGACAGGTTAGAAGCCTGTCCTACCTCTGAGCCGTGCCTTTTCGTACGGGTATATTAGTGCATAAGTACTTAATCAGAACCGAATTCCGTAACGCTGTCAACTAATTTATGGACTGGGAAAAATGTTCGAGTTAAATGGTTTGCAATTCCGTAATATATTTCCCAAAACTCGCATCTCAATCAATTTATCTTGATTGGGGTGGCTCCTTACGTCAAGTCTCAATTTGAACGAGCGCGCGGGGAAATCGACGCGCGTTTCCGTCGCTGCCTTCCACCAAGAACCCTCGAAAGAAGGGAAACCGAAGAAATCCCCTCTTCGGCAGGTCCTATAGGTCCCCACAACCGATATCGATACGAAAGTTAGACGCGCCAAAATCCGCACAAGTTCCCAGAAATTTTGATTATTTTTGGCGATTATCCGCGGAATAATGTTGACTTTCGAATCGCGCCCGAATCTAAGAGTGGGAGAAATAAAAAACATTTGCCCCGCAAGAGGGAGCAAAGGGGTGCCATTGAATTTTTTTCAGCGTAAAAAAAACCACCTCGTTCCCCTGCCGAATCATGGGAACGAGGCCGTTAATTCATCATTCACTCGGCATTCATCATTTATTTCTCCTGCCTCCCCGTATCGCCGCCGAGCCTGGCGGTAATCACCTCCATGCTTTTTTTGGCGTCGGCGTTGGCGGGATCGAGTTCGACGATTTTCTCGAAATCGGCGAGCGACCGTTCCAAGTCGCCGGCTTTATAGTAGGCGTAACCGCGGTTGGAATAGGCGGCAAGGTATTTCGGATCGAGCTTGATGGCCTGGGAGTAGTCGCGCACGGCGCGGTTGAGATTTTCCTGTTTGCGATACGCCAGTCCCCGGTTGTAATAGACTTCGGCATAGCGGGGGTAGAGCTTCAATGCCGCATCGTATGCGACGATGGCCTTTTCGAGTTCGCCCTGCTTGTGCAAGGCGACGCCTTCGGCGGAATGTTTTTTCGCTTCGGGAACGGCCTGCAGCAGCATCCCTTCGAGCCGCTCGACGGCCCGGCCGCGTTTTGCCGCGTCCGCCGGCCGGCCCCAGGTTTTGAATTCCTCGGCCGGGGCGGCCGAAAGTTCGATGGTTCGGCGATAATCCGCCAAGGCCTTCTCTATTTCGTTCTTTTCCAGGTATGCCAAGGCGCGGTAGAAATAGGCCTCGGCGAAGAGCGGATCGGCCTGCGACGAGTGCAGATAATCGGCGATCGCTTTCTCCGCATCGCCCTGCAGGTAATGCGCGTAACCGCGGAAGAGCCAGGCTTCCTGGTCGTCGGGCAATCTCTTCACGGCCACGTCCAAGTCGGCGAGCGCCTTTTCGTATTCGCCTTTGCAGGCGTACGCGTGTCCGCGCTCCCGCAAGACCTCGGGATAATCGGCTTGAAGTTTCAAGGCGCGGGCGAAATCCGCCAGCGCTTTGTCGGCATCGCCCTGCCGGACATAAACGCACCCCCGGGAGAAATAGACCGAGGCGTCCTCGGGCGTGATATTGATTGCCCGGTCCACGTCGGCCAGCGCGGGGGCGAATTGCTTTTGCATGGCCAGCGCGTAGGCCCGATCGCACAGGCAATCGACGTCGTTCGGTTCGAGCTTGAGCGAACGGGTGTAATCGGCCGTCGCCCTGGCCCAATCGCTCAAACGCGCGAAGGCGGTGCCGCGGCTGAAGTAGGCCGCCGAATCGGCGGGTTCCAAGCGCAGGGCGTAGTTCAGATCGGCCAGCGCGGCGTTCGGATCGCCCTTGGTGATCTTGGCGTAACCGCGGTCGCGGTAGGCTTCGGCGTAATTCGGCGAGAGCTTGACGGCGCGGTCGTAATCGGCGATGGCCGCTTCGACTTCGCCCTTCTGCAAATAGGTGAAGCCGCGGTTGAAATAGCTGCGGGCTTCAGTCGGTTCGATCTGGATCGCCTTGTTCAAATCGGCAAGCGCCCGGTCGTATTCGCTCTTCATGGCGTAACAGATGCCGCGGTCGCAATAAGCGGGCGCATGGAGGGGGTCCAATTGCAGTACGCGGTTGAACTGCCGGATCGCGCCGTCGGAGTCGCCTTTTTCGAAGAACGCGATGCCGTCCTCGTAGATCTTATCGACGAGGGGGTTGCCTCCCAAAATGGCCCCGGGTTTGTTTTCCGCTTTTCCGTCCGCTTTGGCCTCGGCGGATTTTTTTCGATCGGCGGCGCGGTTCGCGCGGAACAGGCCGCGGGGGAGGGCGCTCGGTTCTTCGTGCGGATTCGGATTCGGCTCGGCCAGGTCCGTTTTCTCGCCCTCTTTTTCCCCGCCGCGAAGTCGATCTCGGAGGCTCTGGGCTGGACTCTGGGATGGGGAAATGTCGCAAAAGAGACAGAATAGGGCGATGGTCAACAAAGAACACCTCCCGCTGCGCAGTGCTTTTAGCATGATCGCATCCTCCTGGATTGCCGATTCCGGTATGGTCGTAAAGGATCGCAGGCCGTCGCTCGATTTACGTAAGGCCCCCGGAGCGGGGCTGCGCCGGTTCAATCCTACGATTTTATCAAATCGGTGGATTCTCCGTTATACGAGTCCCGTAAGGTTACGCCCAGGCGGTGCGAGAAGATTTTTTAGGCTCGATGCGGTTCCGTAACGCGCCCCAAGCGGACGGCGCCTCGCTGGACAACCTGAGGGGCTAATATCTTCGCGGCGAAGCGGGATTGGCAATAATCCGCGTGCCGCCGGCGGGGGCGGAGGGAGAAGCCGGCGCGGCGTTCGATTGCAGCGCGGCGATCCGCTCGGCCACGAGCGGTTGACGGCCGTCGGCCGCGAGCGAGCGTTGATAATTGGTCAAGGCTTGCGGCAGATTGCCCGCCTCTTCCTGAAGTTTGGCCAGCGCCGTCAAGGTTCGGGGATTGTCGTTCTGCACGGCCAGGGCTTCGATGAGATGTTCCCGGGCGGCGTTCTTATCGCCGAATTCCTCGCAGAGCCGGGCGAGTTCGACTTTCGCGTCGCCCACTTTCGGCTGTTTCGCCACCCAGCCTTCGAGCAAGCGGAACGCCTCTTGCGAACGGCCTTGCTCGGCCAACAACACGGCCAAACCGCGATAGCAGGCGGTGTGGTTCTCGTTGCGGTCGAGACAGAGATTGTAGCAATCTTCGGCCATTTTCAAATCGGCCGGCGAATGGTACTGCTTGCCGATGCGATGGTAGGTCGCCGCCATATTGTAATAGGCGTCGGCGTTCGACGCATCGGCGTAGGAAGCTTCTTGGAACTCCTTGAGGGCTTCGTTATAGCGCGCTTGCTGGAAAAGCTGCACGCCCTCGGCATTCCGGCCCGATGCCGTGATGCCGCCGCAACCGGCCGCGAGGGAAAGCATCTCCAAAAGGCAAAAACCGCAAAATAGCAAGCGTCTTGCAGACTTGCCATTTTCCGAAGACGGCCGAAAATCGCCTCGAATTGCAGATTGATTTTTCGCCACGTCGTTCGCGCCTCGCTAATGCCGAAATGCCGGAGGAGACCATTCCCTTGGCGTCCGACGGTTTTTTGCCATCCGGGAAGGCTAGTTGGCGGAGAATACCCAGAGAGCGATAGAGCGGCAAGAGCAATTTTCCAAAGCCCCCCCGGGGGGTGCGGGACATGATTTACGCGCGTTTTTGCTTGGTAAGAATGTCAATAGGAGTTTTTGCGGATTTCCGGTATATTTGGTCTTCGATGGATCGAGGATTGCTAACCCTAAGTTCATGGAGGACAAGGAGATGGAATCGGAACTGTCGCATCGGGATGCGGAAATCGAACGGTTGAAATCGCGTTTGGCGGAGTTGCCGGTCGAAAAAATACTGGCGGAAGGGGACGCACGGGGGGGAATCACCTTTGCAATGATCGAGTCGATGGCCCACGAAGCCGGTAAGGATCGGCAATTCAATAACTGTCGTGTTTTCCGTAGAGTGAAAACATCTGAGGGAACACTAATATCCGCTAATCTCCACTGATATTAGTGGTAATCAGTGGAAATTAGTGTTCCCCTTTGCGGAGC
>JADLEL010000077.1 GCA_020846145.1 Pirellulales bacterium
CATTTCATAAGTCCCGAAGGGACGACAGTCGTTAGCCAGATTGACATTTCATAAGTCCCGAAGGGACGACAGTCATTAGCCAGATTGACATTTCATAAGTCCCGAAGGGACGACAGTCGTTAGCCAGGGGCGTTAGCCCCTGGGAGAAAGTGCAGGATGAATCGAAAGCCCCGAAGGGGCGGCAGTAACGCAATAGATCGAGCTACTGTCGCCCTTTCAGGGCTAGAATGGTCCCTACGAACTCTCTTCCAGGGGTTCACACCCCTGGCTAATGACTGCCGTCCCTTCGGGACTGAGACCAGTAGTCGGCAGTCAGCGTTTAGCATTCAGCATTCAGCATTCCTAATACATCCTTCCGCATGTCCCGATCGCATCCCTCCTCCCTCGCTTCCGACGCGAACGAAACCGGACCGCCGATCCCGAACTTGATCGGCAGCGGCCCGGCAATGGAGAAGATCTATCGGCTCACGCGGCAAGTCGCGCGGTCGAACGCTTCGGTGCTGCTCTTGGGCGAGACGGGCACGGGCAAGGAATTGATCGCCAAGGCCATTCACCGCCTCAGCCCGCGCGGCAGCGGTCCCTTCGTGCGCGTGAATTGCGGCGCGCTGGCCGAGAATCTGCTCGAGAGCGAACTCTTCGGCCACGTCCGCGGCGCGTTCACCGGCGCGATCGAGAATCGCACCGGCCGCTTCGAGGCCGCCCACACCGGCACGGTTTTCCTCGACGAAATCAATTCCACCACGCCCAAGCTGCAAGTCAAGCTGCTCCGCGTGCTGCAGGAGCACGAATTCGAGCGCGTGGGCGATACGCAGACGATCCGCGTCGATACCCGCGTCGTTGCCGCCAGCAACCGCGACCTGATGGAGGAGACCGAAACCGGTCGCTTCCGCGAGGACCTCTATTACCGGCTCAACGTGATCACGATCCACATCCCGCCGCTGCGCGAGCGCCGCGAGGACATCCCGCTTTTGGTCGGGCATTTTCTGAAGATTTACAACGAGCAGGACTTCCGCCACGTGCCGCACGTCCGCTCCGACGCCATGCAGGCGCTCGTGGAATACGATTGGCCGGGCAACGTCCGCGAACTGCAAAATTACATCGAGCGCGCGGTGGTGCTTGCGCCCGGCGACGAGCTGACTCCCGACCTGCTCCCCGACGTGGTCCTCGGCCGCAAGCCGCGGCGACTGGGCCGCCACCGCGCGGCCGACCTGCCCGCGCTGGCCGCCGAACTGGTCGAGCAAGGCATCGAAGCCGCCGGCCCGCAGGCCGACAACCTGCACTCGATGATCGTCAACCGCGTGGAGCGCGAGCTGATCGCGCAGGTGATGACCCAAGCCGACGGCGTCCAAATCAAGGCCGCCGACCGCCTCGGCATCAACCGCAACACGCTGCATAAGAAACTCAAGGAATACGGGCTGGAAAAATAGGAGTATTTCCATGATGCAAAGCGAAATATTGAAAATTCTCCAAGCTCTACAAGAAGACTTGCATCGTCGTTTTGGAGTAAAATCCTTGTCGCTGTACGGTTCCGTCGCCCGCAATCAAGACACCGACGCGAGCGATATCGATTTGCTCGTGGAATTCGACCGGTCGACGGGCCTCTTCGGACTGATCGAGTTGCAAGAGCATTTGGAAAAACATCTCGGCCGAAAAGTGGATTTGGGAACGCCCGGCAGTCTGAAGCCGCGCATTCGAGACCGCGTTTTAGCGGAGGCGATTCATGTCAACTAGATTAAATATACGGAGGATTTATGACAGCAAAAAGACAAGGTACTTGTCCAAAATGCCATCATACAGCCACAACGACCGATGGCGATGTTAATTCGACAACAACTTGCCCGCATTGTGGAGTACCTTTAGTTGCGGGTGGGATTCTCGTAAACGAAACCACCGGACGCGAAGTTTACAATATCGTGAGCGATATCGGCACGGGAGTGAATGTGCGGAAGAAGGATAACCTCTATCAGCTTGCCGCGATCGGCCTCGGCTTATTATTGGGGATCGTAATCGGCGCATTTTGCATGCGCGATCGCGTTACCGGCGCCGTGTTAGGCGGTTTCATCGGCTTGCTTGCGGGCTTGTTCGGCAGCGGCATATTTCTGATGATCTATCGGTTTATTCGCCATGTGCAAGGTCGTCATAAATAAAATACACTACAAACCATGCCCTCGCTTTTCCGCGACTGAGTAATAAAAAAATTGAATTGGAGCTACCTTAAATGCTCTCCCGCGTCAGCATTCTCTGCTTTGCCGCCAGCTACGCCATCGTCTTGGCGCTGGAAATCTCGCGGTTGGTTTTCCGTAGCGGAGTGCGGGGGGCGTTCATGGTGGGCTGGGCCGCGGCGGGACTGCTCGCGCATTCGATTTTCCTCTACAACCAGGCCGTAACTGGCGACGGACCGCCGCTCTCGAGTTGGCGCGATTGGTTCCTTTTGGCGGCCTGGTTTTTGATGATCGTGTATTTGTACCTGATTTATTTTCATCCGCGAAACACCTTGGGCGTGTTTATGCTGCCGCTGGTGCTGGGGCTGATCGGCACGGCGTGGGTCGTCAGCCCGGAACCGTTCGCCCGGCAGCCCGCCTCGCAAGTTTGGGGCGGCATTCACGGCACGTCGCTCGGCCTGGCGGCGGCGGCAATGCTTTTCGGCTTCGCGACGGGCCTCATGTATCTGCGGCAGGAGCGCCGGCTGAAGCATAAAATCCCGCCCGGCAAGGGGCTTAAGCTGCCGAGCCTCGAATGGCTCGAACATGCCGCCGCCCGGTCGTTGGTGGCGTCGATGGTTTTGCTGGGGATCGGCGTGTTGACGGGCATGGTGCTGAATCTGATCGACCGCCGCCTGCCCGACGAACGCCTCCGCTGGTTCGATCCGCTGGTGCTCGGCACTTCACTCATGTTCTTCTGGCTTTTGTTCGCCGTGCACGTCGCCTACCTGTTCCGCCGCGCCCGGCGGGGAAAAATCGTCGCCTGCCTCGCCGTGCTCAGTTTCGTCATCCTGGCGATCGTCCTGGCCGCGGGCCTGCTGTTGAATTCGCGACACGGCGGGCAGAAGGGGGAAGGCGGAAGGAGGAAGGGGGAAGGGGGAATTGCAAATTGTCGATTGCAAATTGCAAATTGCAAATCGAACGACGCCGGCGCCATGCCCCTGACCAGCATGGGCATGGCACTCCGTCTTGTTTCCCCAATCCCCCTTCCGCCTTCCGCCTTCCCCCTTACATCCTCCGCCTTCCGCCTTCCGCCTTCCGCCTTTCCCCTTTATGCAAATCCAAGTCGTCGGCTGTAGCCACCACAATTCGACGCTCGATTTTCGGGAGAAACTGGCTTTCTCGTCCGGGCAGGTTCGCGAAGCGCTCGATGCCTGGCGGCGGATTTTTCCGGGCGTCGAAGCCGTGCTGGTCTCGACTTGCAATCGCGTGGAAATCTACTCGGCCACCGAAAACGCCGAAGAGCCGACCTTGGAGCAAATCGCCGGATTCCTCGCCCGCTTCCATCGTCTCGAATCGGAGTGCCTCCTCGGGCGGCTCTATTATCATCGCGACGAAACGGCGGTGCGGCACCTATTCACCGTGGCCGCGAGCCTCGACAGCATGGTGCTGGGCGAGCCGCAAATTCTCGCCCAGGTAAAGGACGCCTACGAACTCGCCACGGCCCAGGACGGCACCGGGCCGCTCTTGCACGCGGTGTTCCAGGCGGCGATCCGCGCGGCCCGCCGGGTGGCCAACGAAACGGCCCTCCACCAGCGGCGCGTGAGCGTGCCCAGCGTGGCGGTGGCCGATTTCGCCCGGCAGATTTTCGAACGCTTCGACGACAAGCACGTGGTCGTCATCGGGGCGGGCGAAATGGCCCAGGAAACGCTCCGCTACCTCCGCGACGAGGGCGCGCATCAAATCACGATCGTCAACCGCAGCTACGATCGCGCCTGCGAAGCGGCCGAGCAGTGGCAGGGCCGCGCGGTCGCCTGGGACCAATTGGCCGAAGCGCTGGCCACCTCCGACATCGTCGTCAGCACCACCGGCGCGATCGAGCCGATCGTCGCGCTCGCCGACTTCGGCCGCATCGAGCGGGCGCGGTTCGGCCGGCCGATGTTCATCCTCGATCTCGCCGTCCCCCGCGATTTCGATCCGGCCATCGGCGCGCGGCCGGACGTCTATCTCTATTCGATCGACGATTTGCAAGAGACCTGCCTGCGCAACAAAAAAGAGCGCGACCGCGAACTGCCCGCGGCCCGGCGGATCATCGAGCGGGAGACCGCCCGCTTCATGGGCGAAATTTCGCACCGCGCCGTGGGGCCGGTCATTCAACAACTACGCGATGGCTGGCAGAAGCCGAAGGAAGAGGAACTCGAGCGGCTGCTGCGCAAACTGCCGGACCTCGACGACCGCGCGAAAGTGGAAATTCGCCAATCGTTCGACCGCCTGGTCAACAAGCTGCTCCACCCGCCGCTCGCGTCGCTTCGCGACGAATCCCGCAAAGGCGTCCCCCGAACGCTGCTTAACGCGCTTGCGCGGCTGTTTCAGTTGAAGGATTAACGTCGGCGCGTTTGGCAAGCCGTTGAGGACGGCGGTTATTTGGTTTTGGGTGCCATGCCCACGCTTGTCGTGGGCATGTTTTCCGCGGGATTCTCACGCTCACGCAAGCGTGAGCATGGCTCCCGATCACTTATTCACGGGCTGCTAGCCTCCGCATCCACGCGGAGGAATTGCCGCGAGGACGGATAATCATTCCGACGCATCATGGCGCGAAGGAAACCGGCCGCGTTCGACCGGATCGTCTCGAATCCCGAATACTTCACGGCAAGCCCCGCTCGCGCGGCGCGGAGGACGGGCTTCCAATCTGCCGAGGTGGACATTTAGGCCAACGCCGGATGCAGCCGCAAGTCCTCGATCGTTCCGCGCTCTCCCTCCAGTTCCAACGCCTCGATGCAATCGTAGGGGATTTCCATCTTCTCGAACCAGGCGGCGATGGCTTCCCGGTCGTCGGCCTCCAGGACGCACCAAGCCTTCCCGCCCGAAAGATTGAAGAAGCTGCGGTATCCTCGGACGCGGGACTCGTGCTGGCTGGCCTCCGCGACCTGGCAAATCTGCTCCGGCGTGAGCGCGCCCGCGGGAAACGTATGGCTGCAAAGATATTTTTGCATGACAATCTCCTGATTAAGAGGTGCAAGTTAACCGCATCAATTATAGCGCTCGGAAAGAGAAAGGCGATGCGTAAAATTTCAGGAGATTCCCCGGCGCGGGATTCCCGTCGGCCGTTCGCCGGCCAAGCCGGCCGCGCCGCGATTTTTCACACCCTCGAAGTAGTGATGCGGGCACGATCCGAAATGCGGTGCTGCGCCCCGTTCCCGCGACGAGCCAATCCCGGCGATCCTCCGCACTTCCGCCATGCAGCCGCCGATAGCCGATCGGTCCGAAAACAAAATTGCGGGCGTGAAAAATCTGGCAAAGAACGACATTCAAGGAGATTATGAATCGTGCGGAAAAAGCCGGATTAGCGCTGGCGAACGATTGCGCTCACGAACGCAAACGTCAGGCGGTATCCCCGCCCCTTTCGGAGAATGCTGGAAGGACCGCTTTTCCCGGTTTTCAATCGGACGGAGATTTGCTAAACTGATGCGGTGTCATAGACTAAGTGCCTATCCCAAAACCATGTCGGTTGGGGTGGCAGTTGTACTGCCACCCCTTGAATCGCCGGATAGCAGGGGTGGTAGTATAACTGCCACCCCAACGAATTGAGGTTTTAGGATAAGTTCTAAATGCAGTCAACGCCCAACAGTGGTCCCCTCGTCCCAGCTTGCCATGACCATTAAATCCCTTGTGCAGGGCTTTGCCGAGCACATTCGCCAACTCAAATCTGCCCAGTACAAGGAATCGCAGGTTCGGTTGCAATATATCGACCCATTTTGGAGTCTGTTAGGCTGGGATGTTTCCAATGCCGATCAACTCCCCCCCCAGGATGTAGAGGTGGTCGTTGAACCCTCGATGGATTCCATCGAAGACGAGGGACTTCGTGCGCGCGAACCCGATTATCTCTTCCGCGTCAACGGTTTTGCGCGGTTCATCGTCGAAGCAAAAAAACCGGCAATCGATATCGATGCCGACAGGAAAGCGATCTACCAAGCCAAGCGCTACGCGTGGAACGCCGCCATTCCCTTCGCCGTGCTCACCGACTTCGAGCAATTTCGGCTCTACGACACGACCCTCAAGCCGATATACAACGAACCGCAGCGCGGCTTGGTGCGGGAGTTCGCCATCGACTTCCAGGACTACGCGGCTCGCTGGGAGGAATTCCTCGCCGCGTTCGGGCGCGACGCCGTCGCCGAAGGTTCGCTGGAAAAACTCCGCGCCCGAATCCGCAAAATCTCGCCCAACCGCCGGTTGCGCACCGTCGATCGCATGTTGTTCGAGCTACGCGGGGACGAGCCGGTCGATAAGGTGTTTCTCGGCTATTTGGAAACCTATCGCAAACATTTCGCCCGCGCCGTCTATCGCGACAATAAAAAAGATTTTCCCGACGCCGATTCGCTGCACGGCGCGGCCCGGCTTACGGAAGCGGTGCAGCGATTGATCGACCGCATGGTCTTCATGCGCGTTTGCGAAGACCGCGGAATTCGCCGATACGGCGCGCTGAAAAACATGCTCGACCGCATCAGCTCCGAAGGGGGCGATTTCTACCCGGCCCTCTGCGCCGAGTTCCGCGAGCTTGACCGCGAATACAACGGATACCTCTTTAAGTATCACTTCTCGGAGTCGTTGACAGTATCCGACCACATCCTCGCTGATTTGATCCGCACGCTATATCCGCCCGACGGGCCGTGGGATTTTTCCGCCATTGGCGACGACATCTTGGGCATCGTTTATGAAAAATTCCTCGGCAGCATCGTGGTCGTCAAGTTCGGCGAGGCGGATGTCGAGCAGAAGCCCGAAGTCCGCCATGCCAGCGGCGTGTATTACACGCCCCGCTTCGTCGTCGATACCATCATCCGCCGCGTCGTCGGGCCGAAAATCGAGGGTCTTTCGCCGGCCGAAGTCCTCGACGTGAAAATTCTCGATCCCGCTTGCGGTTCCGGTTCCTTCCTCGTGGCGGCCTTTCAATACCTCATCGACCATTGCTTGGCGGCGATTGCCAAAGACCCCTCATTGGCAAGCGTTCCCGCCACGCCGAAGGCACGTAAAAAACGCAAGGATATTGCATTTCAAGACAAAAAAGGCCAATGGCAACTCGCCCCGGATTTCAAGGCCGCCCTGTTGACCAACTGCATCCACGGGGTCGATATCGACCAGCAGGCCGTCGAAGTCACGGTCATGTCGCTCTATCTGAAAATGCTCGAAGGAAACCTGCCGCCCAATTGGCAGCGCGAATGGCTGGAAAACGAACTGCTCCCGGCGCTCGACAATAACGTCCTCTGCGGCAATTCGCTCATCGATTCGGCCGATTTCGACAATTGGGTGGTCGAAATCCACGGCGGGCTATTTCCGCCCGACGAAGACATCCGTTTCCGCATGAACCGCTTCGATTGGGAAAGCCGCACCCGCGGCTTCGGCAAGTTATTGGACTCGGAGGCCGAGCAACAACGCGGCCGAAAGGGTTTCGATTGCATTATCGGCAATCCGCCCTACATCCGCGTGCAGGAGCTGAATAAGTGGGCGTCGGACGAATGCGAATTCTACAAGTGGCGCTACAAATCCGCCGCCAAAGGCAACTACGATATCTACGTCGTTTTCGTCGAACGCTGCCTCGAGCTGCTCGCCCCCGACGGCCTTCTCGGCTACATCATGCCGCACAAGTTCTGGCAGGCCAAATACGGCGAAGGACTGCGAAAAATCATCGCCGACGGAAAACATCTGCGAAGCGTAGTTGATTTCGCTCACCAACAAGTATTCCAAGGCGCAACAACATATACAGCAATCCATGTTTTAGGAAAATCATCAGGTCCAGACAAGCTTAATTATGCTAGGTTCGATGACTTGTATGATGGGGTAGCACAATGTATCCTAATTGACGAAAAACATCGGAAAACCATCCCCGGAGTATCACGGCATAAAGCAAAGCAACCTCCTCCTGGGTCAACGCCTTTTCAGTTCGGTGATTTCTCCGAAAAAATTGTTGGGGAGCCACTAAATTCGATCGCAGACTTGGCACAAGGCTTCAAGACAGGTGCCGATAAAGTATTTGTTGTCGAGCTTATTGAGGTGCAGAATAAGATTGCAGTTGTTCGATCTGAGGCAACTGGCATAACGCACAAGATTGAGATAGCCTCGCTAAAACCGCTCGTAAAAAGTGAACACATGAAGGCATTTCAAATCCTTCCAACCGATCTTCGAGTAATCTTTCCGTACACACGAAAACAAGGGAAATGGCGATTATTGAATCCTAAAGAGATGGAAAACTCTTTTCCAAAACTTTGGCATGGTTACTTAAAACCTCTTCGGCCAACACTGGCAAATCGAGAACAAGGCCGCTGGGATGGGGATGACTTTTATCGATATTCACTGACCGTCACGGTTTTTGGGGGGACATAATTGGCTAATAGGCGGCTTTTACTTGATTGAAGTAATCAATTGGGTTTCATCCATAGAAGCAAGAAACATGGAAAGCGGTTTATTTCAAGAAAAAATAGGTATTTGAGGAAATTCGGAAAAGCACTTTTGCAATAAACAATGTTATATTCAATTTAATAAACCCCTCATTGGTGGCCCACAAAAACCGTGACGGTCAG